>DAIUEQ010000038.1:5843-20791 GCA_036845025.1 Xanthobacteraceae bacterium
TGCAAGGAGCGCTTAGCCGCAATTAAACGTCCACCCGACGTCACTACGTCCCTCTCAACGGGAGAGGGACGCCAACGAGCCTGTTTAAGACCTCAAGGAACGCACTTGCCCCAAGGATTGCGATGCCAGCCGCGGCCGCATCCACCCGCCACGTCGGTGACATAACTTGCATGATCAGCCGCTTGCGCGATCACCTTGCCATTGGCCGGCGCCGCCGAAGCCGCCGTCCCAGCCAAGCTCGCGCCGGCCGCCATCACGATCGCAATCATCAGGTAACGCATGTTTCGAATCCTCCACATTGCGCAGAAAGCCTGCCATTGAATCGGTGCGCCGTAAAGCACGCGCGTGTGAGCATCCACATTTGTCATGCGGAGGACACGCTGCACAAACCTTAGGCTCAGACGAACGGCGACAACGCGTCGAAATTGCCGACCAGCGCCCGGCCAAAGATTTCGTGCGGAACTTCGCCGCTAAGCAGGCCGTGGCGGCTCGCCATTTCCAGGTCGCGCCAGACGCGCTGGATCGGATTTGCTTCGGCAAAAGCGCTGGCGCCTTGCACGCTAAGCAACAGATCGACGGCTTCGCGGCAACATTTCATGGCGTAGCCGATGTCCATCCGCAGCTGCGCCCGCTTGGTGAAAGCAAACCCCTCGCCGGCCCGAGCAGCATTGGCGATATCGTCGCTCCAGCGCTGCATCAGCAGCACCGCGGTGTCGATCAGCGTCGAAGCCTGCGCCAGCGCCAACTGCATGCTCGGCGCCTTGCGCAGGTCGTCATAAAAACTGTACGCGATCGGCTTCCCGGCTGCGTTGATCCGTTCAAGCGTGAGATCGCGCGCGGCCTGCGCCATGCCGAGAATCGGCGGAGCGACGGCGATAACCGCCGTCGGCATGAACGATTCGCGATAGATGAATTCGTCCTTGTTGGTGCGCGGCGACTGGCCTTTGGCAAGCGTCTCCACCGGCAGCACGCGGTGCGCCGGCACGAAGATTTTTTCGGCGATCACGGTATTGCTGCCGGTGCCGCGCATGCCCACGACATGCCAGGTATCCTCGATCCTCAGGTCGCTCATCGGCGCCAGGATGATGCCGGGCGCGATGCCGCCATCGATCGGCAGCGGCACCGCGAGAATCGCCCAGTGCGCGTGCAGGCAGTTCGAAGCGTAAGGCCAACGGCCGGAAACGAGATAGCCGCCATCGACCGGCTGCGCCGGTTGGCTCATGGCAAGCACGCCGATGGTGCGCGCGTCGGGGTTACCCTCGAATACGTCGCGTTGCGCTTGATCGGAGAATTGCGCCGCGATCCATGCCGTTGCGATTGAGATGAATGAAATCCACCCCGTCGAGCCGCAGCCGCGGCCGAGCTCGGTGACCACATCCGTGTAGGTGCGCAAGTCGGCCTCATAGCCGCCAAAGCGCTTCGGCGCTCGCATGCGGAACAGGCCCGCCTGTTCGACGGCGGCGAGGACGTCGTCGGGGATGCGCCGCGCGCGCTCGGTCTCAGCGGCTTTGGCGCGAAGGAGCGGCACAAGCGCAGTTGCCTTCGCCATTAACTCGGCGCGTAACGCTTGTTGACCTTCCGCGGTGTTTTCAGTTCGGCGTTGCGCGACCATGCGTTTTCTTACTCACATTCAATAGTGTCGAGCCGCGTGCCGTGCCGCGTCAGCCGCGTTGCTTGCGAAATGCGTTTTTCTTCGCGACTTTGTCGCCAACAAACTCCAACAGATCACAGCCGGCGGTCCGCGTCATTTGACCGCTAGAACCGGTGGCGACGAAATCCCATTCGAACGTGCCGATGTCGCCGGCCACGACGACTTTCAGGTTTTCAAATCTACCGTCGGGAAAGCGGTCGAAGAATGCCTGCACACCGCGCCTGATTTCTTCTTTACCGGCATAGCTCTTGCCGAGCCGATCGGGGCCGACCGAAGCGTGATAGACACCGTCGTCGGCGAAGAAGCTGGCGACAAGGTCCGCGTTGCGACTGTTCCATGCCGCGCCGAACTCTGTTGCGCGCTCCGGCGTCATAGACTTTCCCATCGGCCGCTCATTACTCATTCGGCAGCCGTCGCCGGGATTTGCGCATGCGCGTCGGCAACCGCAGGCGACAGATAGACCCCTTGGCGCAGCAACTCGTGTTGGATTGCGCGCACGGCCACACGGCGCGGAACCGTGCCGCTGGCGGCGGCGAGCGCGGCCGCGACGCCCGCGGCTTGACCGGTGAGCCAGCATTGCGGGATTTCGCGCAAAAAGGTGTGGGAGCTTGCGTCACAAGCGACATGGCGTCCCGCGCCCAAAATGCCGTCGACTCCTTCCGGCACCAGCGCGCCGTACGGCACCGATATATTCGGCGTCTTCGGCGACAGTGAGGGCGACACGCCGATCTCGTCGTCAAAGACCGAGCCACTATCCCATTGCTGGCGGGTCACTTTGCCCACGCCGACAAGCCGTCTTGAGTGACGCACGCCAATCTGCGGCGCACCTAGCATCAGAAAGGCATCTGAAAACCCTGGAGCCGCTTTACGATAAATATCGAGATGGCCGACGGCGAGCTCGCGCGAACGCAATTCAACCGCAGTGAGATCCTCGACATTGACGGCGCTATAGCCGGCAAGCCGCGGCCCCATGAACAAGGCAACGTCGTTTCGCCACGAAACGAATGGCTTCTCAAAATATTTTACTTGCTCGCGGCCAAGCGTCATGAAGGCGGCGAAAGCGGCGGGCTCCTGGTAGCGGAATTTGAGCCATCGCTCCATATCGATGCCGCCGAACAGAAAAGCGGTGTTCATACAATGATGGATGTCGCCCGCGTCGATATCGGAGTCGCACGCCGCTCCCGCTCGCGCGATCAAATCGGCGTCGCCGGTTGTGTCGATGACGACCTTGGCGAGGACGGCGTGGCGGCCTTCCTTGCTTTCGAAGATGGCACCCTTGACATTGTTGCCTTCGACGATCGGCGCCGCCGCCCAGGCGTGAAACAACAGCCGCACCTTGGCTTCATTCGTCATTTGCATCGACAGCGTCTTGAGCGCCTCGGGATCGATGGTCGGCGACCATGTGACGACGCCGTGATAGGCCGCGGTCCGCTGCGCCCAATAGGCGGCCGTGGCGGTGTCGCGGCTTCCCCAATCTGCGCGTGGCGGGCCGGCGACCGCGCCTTTGGGCAACCGGTCAACAAGTTCCTCGGCAACACCGCGGATAACGGGCCGGCCGGACCAATCGGTCATGCGGTCGATCCAGATCACGAGACCGCCGGTCGAAAGCCCGCCGAGATGATTGTACCGCTCCGCCAGCAGCACGTCGGCGCCAAGCCGTGCCGCCGCAATGGCGGCTGCCGTTCCGGCCGGACCGCCGCCGACCACCAGGACGTCGGTTTCGGCGAGCACCGGAACTTTGCGCTCCGGCTCGACAATCGTTTTCGAAGAACGCGGGCGCCTAGTGCGGACGCCGCCCTGGAAAAGCTCCACACCAACCGCGGCGCCGATGCTGCTCGAGAAATTGCCGCTGCCTGGCGGCTCGCGGAAAATCTCGCTCTCGCGAACCGCGCGGCCGGAGGAAGGTGCGTCTTCTTTGCCGCTCATCGCATGGGCCTCACAGCCACTTCGCTCGCGCAAACCAGTCGAACACAGGCTTTGGATCAGGATATGCTTTACCAAGAAGGTTCGCTAGTTGTGCTTATTTCCTCCGGTGATACCGGGAATTGGAGGTCTTTTGTGAAGACGGCCATCACCGAAATGTTCGGCATCCGTCACCCGATCATCCAGGGCGGCATGCACTTTGTCGGCTTTGCCGAGCTCGCGGCGGCGGTCTCGAATGCCGGCGGGCTCGGCATTATCACCGGACTGACGCAACGGACGCCGGAATTGTTGGCCCGCGAAATCGCACGCTGCCGCGAGATGACCGACAAACCGTTCGGCGTGAATTTGAGCTTTTTGCCGTCGGTCAATCCCCGGCCCTATGCGGAATACATCGCTGCGATCATCGACGGCGGCGTCAAGATCGTGGAAACCGCCGGACGCAATCCGGAGCAGCATCTGCCACCGCTGAAAAAAGTCGGCATCAAGATCATCCACAAATGCACGTCCGTGCGCCATTCGCTCAAAGCCGAGCGCATCGGCTGCGATGCCGTGAGCGTCGATGGCTTCGAATGCGGCGGTCATCCCGGCGAGGACGACGTACCAAACATGATTTTGCTGCCGCGCGCCGCCGACGAATTAAAGATTCCATTCGTGGCATCGGGCGGCATGGCGGACGGACGAAGCCTCGTCGCCGCGCTGGCGCTTGGCGCCGCCGGCATGAACATGGGCACGCGCTTCATCGCCACCAAAGAAGCGCCGGTGCATGACAACGTTAAACAAGCCATCGTCGCCGCATCCGAGCTCGACACCCGGTTGATCATGCGCGCGCTGCGCAACACCGAGCGCGTGCTCAAGAATAAAGGCGTCGAGCGTTTGCTCGACATCGAGCGGACGAAGGGCGCGGCTGTGCAGTTCGCCGACATCAAGGAGCACGTCTCCGATGTCTATCCGCGCGTGCTGCTAGGCGGTGAAATGGACGCCGGCGCATGGAGCTGCGGCATGGTCGCAGGACTGATCAACGATATCCCGACCGTCAGCGAATTGATCGAGAGGATCATGAGCGACGCCGAGCACTTGATCCGCGATCGGCTGTCCACACTACTCGATGGCGCGACGGCAGCGGCCAAAGTGGCGTGAGCGTGAGATGAAGGGAGCGATCATGTTAGTCGTTTGTCTCGCGCTGATCTCGTTCGGACCAAAATACAGCTTCGCCGCGGAATCAGGCCCGCCGGAAAAGCAGACGATCGTCATACAATTGCAGCAAGCCGTACGCGCGAACGACAAAGCGTGGCTTGCCGCGCATACGAAATACCCGCTCAGTTATTTTGGACGTAGGAAAGGCATCGTCCGCGACAAGGCCGCCTTCATCCGGAATTTCGCTTTGCTGTTCGGCGCAAAGTTGCGCGCGGCGATATTGGCGCAGGATCCGGCGAACGTGTTCGAGAATTGGCAAGGGCTGATGGTCGGTGAAGGGCGTTACAACGTGTGGCTCCGCGATACCGCCGACGGCGAGCCCGCGCGCTACCGGATCGTGGCCATAAACGGCTCTTGAACGAGGCCCGTCTCAAGCCCGAGCCGGTGGGCATCGCATTGACCTTAAAGAACTTTCATGCCACGTCGCGTCACCTTTGAGTTGACCCGATGACGCCGCCAAAAATGGCCACTGACCGCTACAACGCCGCCGAAGCCGAGGCCCGCTGGCAACGCGTCTGGGAAGAGCGCGGCATCTTCGCCACGCCGAACACGCACGATAAGCCGAAATACTACGTGCTGGAGATGTTCCCCTACCCTTCGGGACGCATCCACATGGGCCACGTGCGCAACTACACCATGGGCGACGTGGTAGCGCGGGTGAAGCGGGCGATGGGATTTGCCGTGCTGCACCCGATGGGCTGGGACGCGTTCGGGCTGCCCGCGGAGAACGCCGCCGCCGAACGCAAGATCCATCCCAAAGCGTGGACTTACGACAATATCGCCGCCATGAAGGCACAGCTCAAATCCATGGGGCTGTCGCTTGATTGGAGCCGCGAGATCGCCACCTGCGATCCGGCCTATTACAAACATCAGCAGGCGATGTTTCTCGACTTCCTGCAAGCCGGCCTGGTCGAGCGGCACAAATCCAAGGTGAACTGGGACCCGGTCGATCACACTGTGCTCGCCAACGAGCAAGTGATCGACGGCCGTGGCTGGCGGTCCGGCGCGCTCGTCGAGCAGCGCGAACTGACGCAGTGGTTTTTCAAGATCACCGATTATTCGCAGGATCTGCTTGACGCGCTCGATACCCTCGAGCGCTGGCCGGAAAAAGTCCGGCTGATGCAAAAGAACTGGATCGGCCGCTCCGAGGGCTTGCTGGTGCGCTTCGCGCTCGAGGCGAGCACGGCGCCGAGCGCGGCCAACGAGCTGGAAGTTTTTACGACGCGTCCTGACACTTTGTTCGGCGCCAAATTTCTCGCGCTGGCGCCGGATCATCCGCTCGCGGCCGCTGCGGCGAAGAAAAATCTGGCGCTCGCCGCTTTCATCGACGAGTGTCGTCATCGCGGCACGTCACAGGCGGCGATCGACACCGCCGAGAAGATGGGGTTCGACACCGGCATCAAAGCGAAGCATCCGTTCGATCCGTCGTGGCGGTTGCCGGTTTACGTTGCCAATTTCATTTTGATGGACTACGGCACCGGGGCCATTTTTGGCTGCCCGGCGCACGACCAGCGCGACCTCGACTTCGTCAACAAATACGGTCTCGGCAACGTTCCGGTGGTGTGCCCGCCTGGACAGGACCCAAAGACCTTTGTCATTACCGATACCGCTTATGACGGCGACGGCACGTTGATCAACTCGCGTTTTCTCGACGGCATGACCGTGCCGCAAGCTAAGGCAGACGTCGCGCGGCGGCTGGAAAAAGAAACGAGCGACGGCCGGCCGGTCGCACAACGCCAAATAAACTTCCGGCTGCGCGATTGGGGCATTTCGCGGCAGCGCTATTGGGGTTGCCCGATACCGATCATTCACTGCGAAAAATGCGGCGTCGTTCCGATGCCGAAATCGGATTTGCCCTTGACCTTGCCGGACGACGTCAGCTTCGATCGGCCCGGCAATCCGCTCGACCGCCATCCGACCTGGAAGCACGTGAAGTGTCCACGCTGCGCCGGCAAGGCCGTGCGCGAAACCGACACCATGGATACCTTCGTCGACTCGTCGTGGTATTTCATCCGCTTCACCGATCCTTGGATTGAAACGGCTCCCACCAATCGCGCGGTTGCCGACGCCTGGATGCCGGTCGATCAATATATCGGCGGCATCGAGCACGCGATTTTGCATCTGCTCTACAGCCGCTTTTTCACCCGGGCGATGAGGAAGACCGGGCACGTCGGACTCGATGAGCCCTTCGCCGGGCTGTTCACCCAAGGGATGGTGGTGCACGAGACCTATCGCCGGGCAGACGGCGAATGGGCTTCGCCGGCGGAAGTCACCATCGAGACCAACGGCGACAATCGGCGGGCGAGGTTAATCTCGACCGGCGAGCCGATTGAGATCGGGCCGCCGGAAAAAATGTCGAAGTCGAAGCGCAACACCGTCGACCCCGACGACATCATTTCGGAATACGGTGCCGATGTTGCCCGCTGGTTCATGCTGTCGGATTCGCCGCCAGAGCGCGACGTCGAATGGACCGAACGCGGCGTGCGAGCGCGGGCGGGTTTTGTGCAGCGGCTGTGGCGGCTTGTTGGTGAGGCGGCAGAGATCGCTAAATCGGCCCCCGCGGCGCGGCCTGAGCAGTTTTCTGCCCCCGCGCTTGCGCTCCGCAAGGCGACCCATCAAGCGCTCGCCAAAGTCACAGATGACATCGAAAAGCTGCACTTTAATGTTTGCTTGGCCGCCGTCTATGAATTCTCCAATATCCTCAGTGAGGTAATCGGAGATATCGGGGCTGAAAATGGGGATGGCGGCAACGGCGGAGCGGCTGACCTGTTCGGCGGTGCCGCCGACCTCGCGTGGGCCGTACGCGAAGCGGTTAACATTCTCGTGCAACTCTTTAGTCCGATGATGCCGCACCTCGCCGAGGAATGCTGGGCCGCACTCGGCCACAAGACCTTGGTCGCCCAGGCGCCGTGGCCGCAGGCCGAGCCCGACTTACTGATCGAGCACACGATGACGCTGCCGGTCCAGATCAACGGGCGAAAACGCGCCGACATAACCGTGCCGCGCGAGGCCGGAAAAGCCGATATCGAGGCTGCCGTGCTCGCGCTCGATGCGGTAAAAAAGGCGCTGGACGGCAAGGTGCCGAAAAAGGTGATCATTGTGCCGCAACGGATCGTCAATGTGGTTGCTTGATCTCCTCAAGCGCTGGCGCAAACCCGCAGGCGTTCTCGTCGTCGCCTGCGCGTTAGGCGGCCTGACCGCCGGCTGCTGGCAGCCGCTTTACGGCAAGCCGCCCGGCGTTAACGTCGATAGCGCCTACGATAAATTCCTCGCCACCGAGATTCCGCCGATCGTCGCCACCCACGGCACGCCTGCCGAACGTATCGCGGTCGGCATGTTCAACGCGCTGCAATTCGATTTGCACGGCGGCGCAACCGTGAGCGCACCGACCTACCGGCTCTCGGTCAATGTCGGAACCTCGCAATTTACCGCGGTGCTCGACCCGAACACCGGCCGCCCGAATACGCAGATCGATGCGGTGATCGCCACTTATACACTGGTAGAGATCGCCACCGGCAAGGTCGTAGTCCAGGACAATTGCTTCGCGCATGTCGACTACGACATACCGGGTTCCCAGCAGCGCTTCGCCAAACAGCGCGCGCAGCGCGACGCCGAAGACCGCGCGATCCTTGTCGCTGCCGAGACCATCAGGAACCGCCTGGCGTCATATTTCGTCGCCGGCACCTAGTGGTGCGAATGTTAGAATCGGACCACTAGTGTGGCGGTTCAGAAGTCCGCATCATTCTCGCCGCCGTCACATCTTGCGGACTTCTGAACCAAAGCCACACTAGATCAATAATTTCCTAGTGTCCTTTCGTTTCCGAAGTTTGCAAACGAGGGTGCCGCACAATGATGCGAACTTCGGAAACGGGACACTAGCCATGGTCGCGGTCAAATCCGGCAACGCCGACGCGTTTCTTGCCAAGCCCGATCGCCTTCCCGATGTTGTTCTCATATTCGGCGAGGATTCGGGCCTCGTCAGCGAGCGTGTCAGGACGCTGATCGGCGCGTCGGTCGACAACCCGGACGATCCATTTTCGCTGGTGCGGCTCGACGGCGACGAAATCGCCGCCGATCCCGCCCGCTTGCTGGATGAGGCGCAGACCATACCGTTGTTTGGTGGCCGGCGCGCGGTATGGGTTAGAGCCGGTGGACGTAACTTCGCGCCCGCGGTCGAGGCGGTGCTGGCGCTGCCGAAAAGCGAGTGCCGGGTCGTGATTGAGGCCGGCGACCTGCGCCGTACCGCGCCGCTGCGGGCGGTGTGCGAGCGCGCCAAGAATGCTGCGGCGGTGCCCTGCTATGCCGATAACGAAGCGGCGCTGGAGCGTCTCATCGACGGCGAAATGCGCGCCGCCGGCCTGTCGCTTAAACCAGAAGCGCGCGACCTGCTTGTCACGCTTCTCGGCGGCGACCGCGCCGGCTCCCGCAGCGAAATTCGCAAGCTCGTGCTCTACGCTCACGGCCGCGCCGAGATCGGCGTCAACGATGTGACAGCGGTGGTTTCCGACGCCTCCGACCTGGCGCTGGACGAACTTGTAGACACGGCGTTTGCCGGCCGCACCTCGGAACTCGATCCTTTGCTCAGCAAGGTGCGCGAGGCCGGCACGCCGATCGGCTCGATCTTCTTTGCCGCCCAGCGCCAGCTCGCCCAGCTGCACAAGTGGCGAACGGCAATCGAAGCCGGCGAGCTATCTTCCGTTGACCGAGCAATGCCTCCGGTGCACTTCAGCCGCAAGGAGCTCGTAGGCGCCGCTCTTACGCGATGGAGCGCCGCTCGGCTCGCCAGCGCGATGACGGAACTCGCGGACGCGGTGTTGGTGTCGCGCAAGACCTCGTCCGTCGCCCAGGCCGTCGTCGAACGTGCGCTGCTCTCAATCTCTCGCCAGGCCAGTGCCGGAGCGGCCCGGCCCTCGCGTTCGCCGGAGCGGGTTTAGACCGGATTTTCCAGGCTGAAGGTTTGCGTGTCGTCGTCGTAGGCGAAGGCCTCGGCATAGCGCGCCCAGGCCGTGACCGAACGCAACGTCGCTTCAGCGTCGTCGGTGCTCATATGGTCTTCCAGTTCGTCGAAGAACCGGCTTTTCGGCGCGACGTGATTGGCGCGTTCTTGCAAGATGCGGCGGATATGCGCGGCGAGCGGCACATAGGCCAGTAGCTGGCGTTGGAAGATGTGTTTGCGCTCGTCCGTCTCCGCCTCGACGAATTGCTTGCCGGCATCGATGAGTTTGATGTCGCCGCCCTCGACTTCAACTAAATGCATCATTTGCAGGGCATCCGAAACCGGGAAGAGATCATCGGCCTCGAGATGCAATAGTTCGGCGATGATCGGCAGATCGGCCTTGCCGTTGTAAGGCGCGCCGGCGAGCGTTTCGAGAAAGCCGGACAGCAGATTGGCGGAAACGCGCGGCAGGATGGTGTCGATAGTGGTCGCAACGGCGCCCGCCGGCGCGCCGACTTTCGCCGGTGCCGGCGTTCGCGCGGTCATCGCCTCGTAGATCTTCTCGACCTGATCGCGGAATTGCGGATCGAGCCGATTGCGCGGTTGTTTGAGGTCGACGGCGATTTCGCGAATGATCCGGCCCGGATTGGAGGAAAACAAAAGGATGCGGTCGCACATCAAGACCGCTTCTTCGATATTGTGCGTTACGATTATGACGCCCTTAATCGGCAGCCTGCCGTCGCCCCACAATTCGAGAAAGTCGGTGCGCAGCGTTTCCGCGGTGAGTACGTCGAGCGCCGAGAACGGCTCATCCATCAAGAGAATGTTGGGATCAACCACGAGCGCGCGGGCGAAGCCGACACGCTGGCGCATACCGCCGGACAATTCGCGCGGATAGGCGGACTCGTAGCCGTCGAGGCCGATGAGATCGATCGCTGCCAAGGCGCGTTTTCTGATTTCCGCATCGGGCCGGCCGAGCGCTTCGAGGCCGAGCTGGACGTTTTCCAGCACCGTCAACCAGGGAAACAGGGCGAATCCCTGGAACACCATGGCAATGCCGGGCGCGGGCGCCGTCACCGGACGGCCCAGATAGGTAATCGTCCCGGCCGACGGCGCCATCAAGCCGGCAATGGAGCGCAGCAAGGTCGACTTGCCGGAACCGGTGCGACCGAGGAGCCCGACGATCTGGCCCTGCGCCAGGTGCAGATCGATCCCGTCAAGCACCAAAAGCTCGCCGCCATCGGCGCGAGGAAAGGTCTGGCGCAGCGCATGAATATCGAGAAGGCTTGTGTCCATGGCAGTTCCTCAACCAAGCCGGAATTTGCGCTCGGCGTAAAGGTAAAGCGGACGCCAGAACGTACGATTGACGAGGACCACAAAAAAACTCATCACCGCAATGCCCAACACGATGTGATGGAAATCGCCGGCTTCGGTCTGCTGCGCGATATAGGCGCCCAGCCCCTGCGCTTGCAGGTGCTCGTCACCCCACGAGGCGACCTCGGCGACGATGCTGGCATTCCACGATCCGCCGCAAGCGGTGATGGCGCCGGTCACATAGTAAGGCAGCACCGCAGGGATCGCGATCCGCCTCCACCACAGCCAACCACGGACCCGAAAATTCGCGCCGGCGGAGCGCAACTCCGTGGGGATCGCAATAGCGCCGGCAACAACGTTGAACAAAATGTACCACTGCGTGCCAAGGATCATCAGCGGGCTCAACCAAATATTTGGATTGAGTTTCAACGCAACAATCACGGAGACGGCAACGGGAAACAGCACATTGGCCGGAAAGGCGGCCAGAAACTGCGCGATCGGCTGCACCACATTGGCAAATTGCGGCCGGGTCCCGACCCAGATTCCGATCGGCACCCAAACCAGAGTCGCGAGTGCGATAAGCACGATAATGCGGGACAGTGTGGCCAGCCCGAGCAGCAATGTCGTGGCGACGTCGGACATCGTGATGTCTTGCGTCACGAACACGGCGAGTTGCCAGACGGCGACCGCGCCGAACGCGATGGCAATGGCCGCCCATTGAAAAGCGACCCACCGACTCTGGGTCCGTGATTCTTCCTGTTGTTGTTGCAGTGGTTTGTCCTTGGACCAGCGCGCCAACAACAGATGCCGCCACAGCGCCGCGAACGGATGGATCAGACGATCAACAAGCCGCGAACGGCGAAGCACGTTGAGAACCCATGATCGCGGTGGCGTCATGCCGGGCTCCTGCTCGAAGCGGAACCGATCGGCCCATGCTACCAGCGGACGGAATAAAACCTGATCGTAGATCAGGATCACGATCAGCATCGTAACGATGGCGTAGCCGACCGCTGCCAAATCACGATGCTCGATCGCAAGGGCAATGTAGGAGCCGACACCGGGCAGCGTGATGGTGGTATTGCCGACGCTGATCGCCTCCGAGGCGACCACGAAGAACCAGCTTCCCGACATCGACAACATCATATTCCAGATGAGTTGCGGCATGGCGAACGGCACATCGACCCGCCAGAAACTCATCCACGGACTTAAGCGGAAGTTACGCGACGCCTCGACCAGTTCGGTCGGCACCGTCCGTAACGACTGATAGAAACTGAACGCCATGTTCCAGGCTTGGCTGGTGAAAATCGCGAATATCGCGGCGAACTCGGCGCCCAGGACTCGCCCGGGCGCCAGCGCCATGAAGAACACGACGGTTATGGAAATGAAGCCGAGGATCGGCACCGATTGCAGAATGTCGAGCAGCGGAACGAGCAACCGCTCGGCGTGTTTGTTCTTGGCCGCCAACGTCGCATAAGTAAACGTGAACAACAGCGACAAGACCATCGCGATCAGCATGCGCAGTGTGGTGCGCGCGGCGTATTCCGGCAGGTTGGCGGGATCGAGCGACACCGGCTTGTGCTGCAACTCCACCAACGGCTGCAGCAGATGCCGGCTCGCTTCGGCCAGAAACACCAGCAGTCCAAGAATCAGAAGGACGGCAACGATATCCCAGCGGCTAAAAATCCGCGGCCAACCGCCGACTGAAATTGGCACGAACAATCGCATACCGGCCACGTCCGATAGAGTTTCGTCGTCGTCACACGTTCTTCATAAATCGCGGCCTGGATGGGCTTGCTGGCCGCGAGCTTGGGCGATGACATAACACCGGCCTGCGCGGGTTCAAACATTATTACGCGGATTACCTGCGAGGTAATTTGAACGCCGCATGAGAGGGAGCTAGGGTCGGACCATGCTCAATCGCCCCCTGCCGGTCGGCGGCCTTTTGCGCCAGTGGCGCCAACGGCGGCGCTTGAGCCAGCTTGATCTCGCGTGTGACGCCGGAATTTCGACGCGGCATTTGAGTTTTTTGGAAACCGGCCGTGCGCAGCCGAGCCGCGACATGGTGCTTCTTCTTTCGGAACAGCTCGACGTACCAATCCGCGAGCGCAATGTGCTTTTGGTCGCGGCAGGCTTCGCGCCGATCTTTCCCGAACGGGCTCTCGACGATCCCGCGCTGGCGGCAGCGCGCGCCGCCATCGATCTGGTACTGGATCGGCAGAAACCCTACCCGGCTTTCGCACTCGATCGCCACTGGCGGATTGCCGCCAGCAACGCCGCGCTGCCCGAATTGTACGAGGACGTAGCGCCTGAACTCATGCAACCGCCGGTCAACGCCTTGCGCCTCTCGCTCCATCCGCGCGGGCTAGCGCCTCGCATTGCTAATCTCGCCGAATGGCGCGGGCATCTCCTGTACCGGTTGCGTCGTCAGGTCGAGCTAACAGCCGATGCGGCGTTGATCGAGCTATTGCGCGAAGTGAGCGCCTATCCCGGCGGATCGCACCCGCCGGCGCAGACATCACTCCTTGAACACGAAATCGTGGTGCCGTTTCGCATAAAGACCGCCGGCGACATCCTCTCGTTTTTCAGTCTGACCACCGTGTTTGGAAGCCCCGTCGAGGTGGCCTTGTCCGAACTCGCGCTCGAACTCTTCTTTCCCGCCGACGACGCGACTGACGCGGCGGTGCGGCGGATGACGGCGAGCATTGCGCGGGCGAACTAGTAAATTTCTTTACCTGCGGCGTAATCGCTTTCGCTCCTGCGCGCTGCAAAGTTGCGGTTACGGCCAGTCGGCCGCAACTAAAAGCGAGGAGAATTCCAATGACCCATGTGAACGAAACCGTCGTCCGTTACATCGCGGCCTGGAACGAGCGCGATCCCAAACGCCGCCGCGAACTTGTCGGCGAGACCTGGACCGATGATGGGAGTTATGTCGACGCCCACCGCAACGGCTCGGGCCCCGGCGCGATCGACGCCATGATTGCCGCGGCCCAGGCGCAATTTCCTGCCTATCGCCTCAACCTGATCAGCGGCATCGAAGCGCACAACAATTTTGTGCGCTTTTCCTGGGCCGCCGGCGGCAACAAAGAGGCGCCGCTCTATCTCGGCGGCACCGATTTCGCAACGCTGGCCCCGGATGGACGATTTAAGGCCGTAGCCGGATTCGTCGACGCCGCTCCGGCGACGAAATAATTTCACGCCTGCTGCCCGACACCAAGCGCGCCCGGGACCGCCAACGATTGCGACCGTCAGGCCGTCCCGGGATTTAGGCTGCCAACCGAGGGCGGCCGTGCGCCAATCAAACGCGCGCCCAGCGGAATGCGCTGAACCGCCAAAATGATAATCCAGCTCACCACGAGCGTGACGACGAACACGATCGGAGCTTTGAGCACAGCCGGCGCGGCAAGCGCGAGCAGCGCATATTGCATCCAGACGATAAACACGTAATGCACGAGATAAAGGCTATAGGCATTGGCCGAGAGGCTCGCGAGTGGGCGCGACCGTGTAAGGCCGAATCGCAAGCTCGCGGCAACTAAAAACGCGCAACCACCGGCGCAGGCCGCGACAAACCCCAAATCGGAAGCGATTTGAATCGCCAATGGCGCCGGACCATCGAGCGTCAAAAAGGTAATCCCCATCCAAACGAAGAGCGTCGCCAGCGCGGCGGCGAGCCAAAGCCACCAGCGTTTGGACAATTGACCATCGGCGGCGACAAGACCTTCGTCTATGCCGCCAGCGCCGATTCCCACCCCGGCAAAGAAGTACACGCCGTACAGCAGCGCGCGGCTAAATTGCAACGCCAGAGGTCCGGAATCGGACCATTGCCAAGGCGTGAATGCGAGCGCCAACGGCACATAGGCCACGGTCGAGATCGCGATAAGCGCTGCCAGGTAAACAAGCGGCTGCCGCCCGAGTTGCGTCGACCAACGGCCG
>DAIUEQ010000039.1:0-20768 GCA_036845025.1 Xanthobacteraceae bacterium
CGGTGGTGATCAACGAATTCGGCGAAGTGCCGCTCGATCATATGCTGGCGGCGCAAAGCGACGACACCATCATGGTGCTGGAAAACGGCTGCCTGTGCTGCACCGTGTTCGGCGACCTCGTCGTCACGCTGAACAACCTTTATCACCGGCGCGAAGATGGCGACATTCCGCGTTTCGATCATGTGGTGATAGAAACCTCGGGGCTGGCCGACCCGTCGCCGCTCATTCAGGCATTTTTGTCCGATCCGACGCTCGCTGGGCTTTACCGCATCGCGGCGGTGATCGCGACGGTCGACGCGGTGAACGGCCCGCACACGCTCGATGAACATGTCGAGTCGGTGCGGCAAGTAGCGCTGGCCGACCAGATCTTCATCACCAAGCTCGATCTCGTCGATCCGGCCAAGGCGAAGGCCGACGAGGCCGCGCTCACCGCGCGACTGCGGCGGCTTAATCCGGCGGCGAAAATTTCATCCATCGACGCCCAGACATTCGATATCGCCGCCGTGTTGCGCAGCGACGCGCTTGCGGCCGGCGGGGAAACCGACCAGGTGCGCGCCTGGCTCAATGCCGCCGCCTACCAAAAGCGCGACGATGACGCGCACGGGCATTCCCACGACCACCACGATCACGGCGCACACGATCATCATCACCTGCACGATCGCGACATCGCTTCGTTCTGCTTTATTCGCGAACAGCCAATTCCGCGCGAAGCGTTGCGGCTTTTGCTCGACGCGCTGCAGCAGAATCTCGGCCCCAATCTGCTGCGGGTCAAAGGCCTCATCAATGTCGTCGAAGAGCCGGAGCGGCCGGCGGTGATCCAAGGCGCGCAACACCTTTTGCACAATCTCACGTTCCTCGAGCGCTGGCCGGACGCCGATCGGCGAAGCAAGATCGTGTTCATCACCCAAAACTTCGACCGCGCCGAGGTCGAGGACATGATTGCGCTGCTCGACCGCGTCGCGACGCGCACCGCCGCGGCGCGGGCGCGGGCCCAAGCGCAATCGCAAAGTGTGACCAACGAATAGCGCGCGGCGCGCCATTGACGACTTAAAGATGGGCGATCCGAAGGATTGGGAGCGGCGCATCACCCTGCGGGACGGCAGGCCGGTTCTTGTCCGGCCGATCCGGCCCGACGACGAAGCGCTTTACGGGACGTTTCTCGCCGCGGTGACGTCGGAAGACGCGCGAATGCGGTTTCTCTCGCCGGTGGGCCAATTGAGCCATTCGCTGATCGAGTATTTCACGCATCTCGATTACGCCCGCGCTATGGCCTTTGTGGCGCTCGACGAGGCAACCGGCGAGTTGCTCGCGGTGGTGCGGCTGCATAACGACGCCGCCAACGATTCCGCCGAATATGCCATTGTTGTCCGTTCCGATTACAAAGGCCGCGGGCTCGGATGGCAGCTTATGCAAATGATGATTGCGTATGGCCGAAAGCGCGGCTTGCGCAGCATCGAAGGCAAGGTCCTGCACGAGAACAAGGCCATGCTCGATATGTGCCGGCAGTTCGGATTTAAAATTACCATTGATCCGAAAAACGCGACGATTTGCGACGTGAGGCTTGCGCTTTAGTCGCGGCCGAAACCTGACGCGTTTTAATGAAGCATGCTCTTTTCGGAAAACCGGTTCCCACTTTTCCGGATCATGCTTTACGGCGCCACCGCCGGCAATTCGATGCGGTAGTCGTAAGGTTTGTCCGGTGCATATTCGCCGGCATAAGCGCGGCGCAGCAGTTCTTCCGTCTTCATGCCTTTGGCACGCGCCTCGACCATTTTTGCCGGCACGACGAACTTGCCGATGGGATCGGCCTTGAATTCGGCCGAAGTGCTCATCCAGGCTTTCGACTTGTTCCAGTCGCCGAAGGCGTCGGCCTGCAGTTCGACGCTGTTGCCATCGGGGTCGACGTAATAGAACGACAGCGTCATGCCGTGATGCACGGCAACGTGCGGTTCGAAACCGTAATCGTCGTGCATGCGCTGCCAGCTGTCGAGCAGATCGTCGACCGTCGCATATTCGAAGGCGAGATGATGCAGTCCGGCAAACTTGCGGAAGTCGGGATTGTCGCGGAATTCCGGATTGCCGACCATGGAAATGCGATGGTTGGCGCCATCATTACTGAGAAACGCAATGCCGGGCGCGTGAAACACCGCTTCGATGCCGACGGCTTTCTTGTACCAGTCGATCATTTCATCCATGCGCGAAGTCTTCAGCAGCGCGTGGTGGAACACCGGACGTTTGATCGGCTTGGTCATACTCGCATTTCCTCTCTGTGCTGTGGTTTTCGATCGCCGCTTGGCGCCGCGTTACTAGCATGAATGGGCACGCCTTCGCGATCCGGCGAAATCGCCGGCCGGCCGCGACGGCGCCAGCCTTCGCGCGTCAGCCAATCGACCAAGCCGGGAAAAAACCGCGAAAGCCGCCAGTAAAAATGCGCCGCCGGCGTTATCAAGACGACGCCTCGGTTGCGGCGGATGGCGCTGATCGCCTTGGCGGCGGTCTGCTCGGCGCTCGCGCAAATCCAGTCCGGAACGGCGAGCTGCCGGTCGGCGTTGTCGGTCTCGCCCGCTTCCAGCAACGACGAACGCACGAAACCGGGACACAACGCCGTCACCCCGAAAGTGTCGCTGCAATATTCCGCGCGCAGCGCGGCGCTAAAACCGACGAGGCCGAACTTGCTGGTCTGATAGGCCGCGGTCTTGCGCCATGTCGCAAGCCCGAACATGCTGGAGACATTGAGGATGTGCGCTTCATCGGCAACCAGCAGCAACGGCAGAAGTTCATGCACCAGCCGGATCGGCGCCAGCAGGTTGACGGCGATGATCCTCTGCCACTGCTCGCCGGTCATCAGATGAGTGTGTCCGTAATAGGTGATGCCGGCATTATTGATGAGGATGTTGAGACCGTTCCATCTGCGGCGAAGATTGGCGCCGAGCTCTTCGATCTGCGTCGGATCGCTCAGATCGCAGACGGCGGTGACCACTTTCACGCCATGGCTGCCGGCCTCGCGCGCCACGTCCCCAAGAGCGTCTGCTTTGATGTCGACAAGAAAAACGTCGGCGCCTTCCCCGGCGAGCGCAAGCGCGATGGCGCGGCCGATGCCGGACGCCGCGCCGGTGATCAGCGCTTTCTTGCCGCGAATGATGCGCATCTCGTGAAAGTTCGTTCTGCCGTAACACGCGTGCGCGGGCAACAAATCACGCCGCGCTTGCCAATAGTGGAGCTTATTAATAGAACCACTTGCGTTTCGGTGGATCAAGAGCCGCCGATGCGCCGGATTTCCTTATATCAGCGGCGCGACTGCCTCTGACTGGCGGTTTGATGGATAGCGAAGGTCAAATCCGCTCCACGGATCCGACGCGAACGCGGGTTGTGATCGTCGGCGCAGGTTTCGGCGGCCTTGGCCTCGCGATCAAGCTCAAAGCGTCCGGCGCCGATGATTTCGTCATCTTGGAAAAATCAGATTCGGTCGGCGGCGTATGGAGCAACAATCGCTATCCGGGAGCGGCGTGCGATATACCGTCGCATTTGTATTCGTTTTCGTTCGAACCGCGGGCCGATTGGCCGCAAAAATTCGCCAGCCAGAGCGAGATACTCAAATACCTGCGGCATTGCGTGCAAAAGTACGGCGTTGCGCCGCATATTCTTTTCCGCACTGAGGTGAGCGACGCCCGCTGGAACGAAGAAACAGCCCACTGGATGGTGCGCACCGCTGACGGCCGTCTATTCGAAACACAAGCGCTGGTTACCGCGACCGGTCAGCTTAGCCGTCCCGTTGTTCCGCAATTGCCAGGCTTGAAGGATTTTTCCGGCGCCGCGTTCCATTCGGCCGACTGGCCGGACGGATGCGATCTGTCCGGCAAGAACGTCGCCGTCGTCGGAACTGGCGCGAGCGCGATCCAGATCGTACCGTCGATTGCTCCGATCGCCGGCAAGCTTTACGTGTTTCAGCGTTCCGCCGCCTACGTTCTGCCCAAGCCCGACGGGTTTTATTCGCGGTTCGAACTTTCCTTGTTCAAAAAATTTCCGGCCATGCTCAAATTGAGCCGGCTGCGAATGTATTTGCAGCACGAGGCGAGAGCGCTTGCGTTTGTCACCTGGCGCGCGGCGCTGCGGGTCAAACGCGGCGCGTTCTTTCGTCATCTTAACCGCGGCGTCGGCGATACAAAACTCCGGCAGCGCCTGATCCCGGATTACAGCATTGGCTGCAAGCGTATCTTGCTGTCGAACGACTTCTTTCCGGCCATGGCCCGCTCCAACGTTGAGCTCGTGACGCACAGCATCCGCGAAATTCGGCCGCACGGCATTGTCGATGAAACCGGCACGGAACGCAGTGTCGACGTTATCATCTTCGCCACCGGATTTTCGGCGACGGATTTTCTGGTGCCGATCAAGATCACCGGCGTAGCCGGACAGGATTTACACCAGTCTTGGAAAGCCGGCGCCGAGGCTTATCTCGGCATCGTCGTCGCCGGCTTTCCCAATCTGTTCATGCTTTATGGCCCAAATACCAATCTCGCGCACAATTCCATTATCTACATGCTCGAGGGCCAGATCGGCTACGTCATGGCGTGCTTGAAGCGGTTGCAGCGCGGCGAAATTCGCACGCTCGACGTCAAAAAAACTGCGCAGGGAAGTTTCAATGCGGCGATTCAGCGCCGCTTGAACAAGTCCGTCTGGGCGAAGGGCTGCAGCAGCTGGTACCTCACCGCGACGCGGAAAAATACCACCAACTGGCCGGGCTACTCACTCGGATTTCGGCTGCAAACCCGCGCGCCGCGCTGGGACGACTATGCCGTCCGATGAGGCGGAGTTTGAGCGGCCGCGGACGCGCGAGCGGCTGACGGCCGCAATTGTCCGGGCAGCGTTGCGTACAACGGTGAAGCCCGCGCTGTCGCCGAAAGTGCCGATCGTTTGGCAGCGATGGTGGCTCGCGCAACTGGCCCGGCTCACGCGCGCAAGCGGCCAAACAACGCTTGAGGCGGGAACCGCCGGCGGCGTCAAAGGAGAATGGCTGCGTCCGCGCCGCGCTGGCGATGCCGCAGCGTCGACAATCGCGACGGGCGCGATTCTCTATCTTTATGGCGGCGGCTATTGCGTCGGATCGCCGCGCATACATCGCGCGCTCACGTCGCGTCTCGCCGGCGCCGCCGGGTTACCGGTTTTTGCCGCCGATTATCGGCTTGCGCCCGAGCATCCGTTTCCTGCCGCGCTCGACGATGCGGTTGCCGCCTGCCGGTCGCTGATGCAACGCGGACCGGTCGTCATTGCGGGCGATTCGGCTGGCGGCGGCCTCGCGCTCGCCACGGCGCTTTATCTTCGCCAACACGCCATCGGCTCCGCGGCTGCGCTGGTGCTTTTCTCACCCTGGGCCGACCTCACGCTGTCGGCTATTGCCGATGAGGCGGCGAGAAAAGAGGTGATGCTCAGCGCCGCTTGGCTCGGCGACTGCGCTCGCCGTTATCTTGCCGGCGAAAGCGCAGCGACGCCGCTTGCCTCGCCGGCTTTTGCCGACCTTCGCGGCTTGCCGCCGACATTCATTCAATCGGGCGCTGACGAACTTTTGTGCGGCGATTCATTACGGATCAGGGATGCGCTTGTCGCCGCCAACGTAACCGTCCAATGCGAAATCATACCGCGGTACTGGCACACGTTCCAACTTTGTGCCGGAATTTTGCCCGCCGCCAACGCGGCGATCGCGCGGGCCGCACGTTTCATCGCGCTTGCGCTCGCGCACTGATGGGCGCCGCGCGATGAATTTTTCTTGCCTCGGACTATTCCGGCGAAGTCGTCGGAGATTTTTGCATGGGTGTTAAGTCTGCATCCAATTCATCCTGAACCGACGGCGAATTTGTCCGTGGCGGCCGCCTAGACGAGCGTCGTCGCTTTTTTGGGGGTCGCTTCTCTGCGGCGCTGGGGATCAGTTCCTCGTGCAGAGCGCGCATGACCTTATCCCTGACCGAGCGCTTTTTGGCCAAGCGGTTTTGCAAACGGCGCAGCAGCGTGGCGACCATTCTGTCCGCCGTCGGCTCGGCGATGCCTGACTCTAAGATCGTTTGCCGGTAACCCTGTCCGGCGGCCGCCAAGGCTTCCGCGTGATGCTTCGACGGCAGGCCTGAGATTGCCTCGACGACGCGCGGAATGCCGGCAACGGCGTCCCGATAAATCCTTTGTTGAGATGGCGACGATCCCATCGGCGGTAATGTTTAACTGCCCGGTTTGGTATCGTTCTTACTGCAATCGTTGACTCTTTGCCCCCGCAATTCGGCCGTTGTACTCGCCGGCCCGCGTACAATTGGGCCTTTACCTTAACGATAAACCTCGGCGGCAATTATTTTGCTGCCCGAAGCAAGCGCTTTCGGGCCCGCGCTTCTTAACGTCAAACGCTTCGGATGTCGCAACTTGGCCGCGGTCACCACGGAGGTTCTTCTGACCGCCGCTCAGACAGCGAGAAACCGCGCGATTTCCGCTTCATTGACGTGCTCCCGGGTGTCGGTATGCACGATCCGGCCGCCTTCCATGACGAGAATGCGGTCCGCAATGTCGAGCACGAAGCTCAGCACCTGCTCGCAGACCAGGATGCAGATGTTGTGAAGATCGCGGATTTGGCGCAACAGCCGCGCGATGTCCTTGATGATCGACGGTTGAATACCCTCCGTGGGCTCGTCGAGCAGCAGCACTTTGGGCTCGCTCGCCAGCGCGCGGGCGATAGCCAATTGCTGCTGCTGACCGCCGGAAAGATTACCGCCGCGACGGCGGGCAAACTCGCGCAAGATCGGGAATAACTCGAAAATCTCGGCCGGGATGTCGGTCTTGCCGGTAACGATGCGGCCGGTCTCGATGTTTTCCTTGACCGTCATGGTGCCGAAAATCTGCCGACCTTGCGGCACGTAGGCCAGCCCACGCGCCACGCGCTCGTAACTCGGTAACCCGCTCAAATCCGCCCCGTCGATGAGAATCCGCCCCGACCGCGCCGGCATCACACCGATCAACGATTTCATCAGCGTCGATTTTCCCATGCCGTTGCGGCCGACGAGCGCAACGATTTCGCCGGCCTGCGCCGAAATGTCGATGTTGTGGAGGACCTCGCTTTGCCCGTACGCGGCAGAAAGGTTGTGAATTTTCAACATGGGATGCGCCCTTAATGCCCCAGATAAACTTCCTTGACCTTCGGATTATTCTGCACGGTCTGCATGTCCCCCTCGGCGAGCACCTTGCCCTGATGCATCACGGTGACGCGATGGGCGATGCTTTCGACGAATTGCATGTCGTGTTCGATGACGATCACCGAGCGGTCCTTGATGATTTCCTTGAGCAGCGCGGCGGTCTTGGCGCGTTCCGCGACGCTCATTCCAGCGACCGGCTCGTCGAGCATGAGGAGTTCCGGATCCTGGATCAGCAACATGCCGATCTCCAGCCACTGCTTCTGGCCGTGACTTAAGGTTTCGGCGGGTCTCTCCAGTTGATCGCGAAGGAAGATCATCTTGGCCACTTCGCGAACCTGCTCGATCACCTCGGGCGTGCGTTTCCACATCAGGGCACCGAAGACATCGCGGCCGCGCGGCACCGAGAGTTCGAGGTTTTCGAACACGGTGAGGTCTTCGTAGATGGTCGGCGTCTGAAACTTACGCCCAATGCCGCGGCGGACGATCTCCTGTTCCTTCCAGGCCGTGATCTCTTGATTCTTGAACTTGATGGATCCTTCGGAGGTCCGAGTGCGCCCGCAAATCAAGTCCAATACGGTTGTCTTGCCGGCGCCGTTCGGCCCGATGATGACGCGCAGCTCACCGTAATCGACATAGAGGTTGAGCCCATCGACGGCACGAAAGCCGTCGAACGACACAGCCACGCCTTCTAGCGCGAGCAGGAAGTCGGTGTTGGAAGCCATAACTCGATCCTCTGCATTATTCGGCCGGCGTCGGCGCAGCGCTCGGCTCCGCGCTGCGGCCGAACGTCGTCCACGAACCAAGCCTTGGCAGGATTTGGTCGGTCATGATTCCGGCGAGCCCGCGCGGGAAGGCGACCACCACCGCGATGAACAATCCGCCCATGGCGAAAAGCCAGAGCTCGGGAAACGCTTCCGAGAACAAAGTCTTCGCCCAATTCACCAGCAGGGTTCCCGCAACCGCGCCGACAATCGATTGACGGCCGCCGACCGCGCAGAAGATCACGAGCTCGATAGAGGGAACGATGCCGACGAAGGACGGCGACATAAAGCCAACTTGCAGCGTGAACATCGCGCCGCCGACCCCCGCCATCGCCGACGCCAGGCAAAAGATAAAGATCTTGTAGTTGGCGACGTCGTAGCCAGAGGATCGGACGCGATCTTCCTTGTCGCGGATGGCGACCAGGATGCGGCCTAGTTTGCTGGCAAGTACGAACCGTGCGGCGAACATGGTGCCAAGCAGCAGCAAGCAGCAGACGAAGTAGAGAATGTACTTGGCGCTGTCGGTGCGGATATCCCAGCCGAGCAGCGTCCGCAGATCGGTGATGCCGTTGATGCCGCCGGTATAGCCTTGCTGGCCCACGATCAGGATCGTCATCACCGCCGCCAGCGCTTGCGTAATGATGGCGAAGTAGACGCCGCCGACGCGACGCTTGAACAAGGCGGCGCCGAGGATGAAGGACAAAAGGGTAGGTACCGCAATTACGGCGAATAGCGCGAATGGAAGCGACTTGAGTGGCACCCAGAAGAACGGCAGCGCGGTGATCTGATTCCAATCCATGAAATCGGGGATGCCCGGCGTCGACTGGATTTTGGTGTTGGCGACGCTCGACGCCTCAAGCTTGAGAAAGGCGGCCATGGCGTAGCCGCCGAGCCCGAAGAACAGTCCTTGCCCCAGACTGAGAATCCCGGTGTGACCCCAGCAGAGCACGAGACCGATCGCGACGAATGCGTACGTCAGATATTTGCCGAACAGGTTAAGCCGGAAGATGTCGAGAAACGACGGCAACAAAACAAGGATGACGAGCGCGATCAGGGCGAAGCCAATGAGTTCAAGCCATCGATTGTCGAGCCGGAACGAGGGTACGGCGGACATCTATCGTTACCTTCTGACCTTGAGGGCAAAGAGTCCCTGCGGTCGCAGCATCAGGATGCCAATGACAATGAGCAGCGTGAGCACTTTCGCCATCGATCCGGTGAGAAAGAACTCCAGCGTCGATTGCGACTGCGAGATGGTGAAGGCGGAGGCGATGGTCCCGAGCAGGCTTTGGGCGCCGCCGAACACGACCACCAGGAAGGTGTCGACGATGTAAAGCTGCCCGGCGGTCGGGCCGGTCGAGCCGATCATCGTAAAGGCGCTACCGGCGATACCGGCGATGCCGCAACCCAAACCGAACGTGTATCGGTCGATGCGCCGCGTATCGATGCCGACGGCGCCAGCCATCGAACGGTTGGCGACGACGCTGCGCACCTGCAATCCCCAGCGTGAGCGAAACAAAAGGACTGCCACCGCGGCAGTGATGAGTAGCGTAAGTCCCATGACAAAAAGGCCGTTGATCTGCACCTCGATCGAATCGGTGACTTGCAGCGAGCCCATCATCCAGCTCGGCAGTTCGACGCCGACCTCGCGGGCGCCAAACCCGGAGCGGAACGCCTGCTGCATGATCAAGCTCAAGCCCCACGTCGCCAGCAACGTGTCGAGCGGGCGCGCGTAGAGGCGTTGGATCAGCGCCCATTCGACTAAGAGTCCGGCTATTCCGGAGGTGATGAACGCCACCACCATCGCGACGAAGAAATAGCCGGCGTAAAGGCCCGGGAGGTAACTCTGGAACAGATGCGAGCAGAAATAAGTCATATAGGCGCCGAGGATCATGAACTCGCCGTGCGCCATGTTGATCACGCCCATCTGTCCGAAGATGATCGCAAGGCCCAGCGCCATCAGCAGATAGACCGAGAACAGGATGAGGCCGGAAAAGCCCTGCATCACCAGGATCGAACCGAGGTCGCCGAGCGAATAGCCGAACATTGCGTGGTCCCTGGAAAGGGAAAATGATTGCCGCGTAACAGGAACGAGCGCACCCCGGCTTCGCGCCGGGGTGCGCAGGTCTTTACTGGTACCCCTTCGGGAACGGATCCGGCTCCATAAGTTCGGCGGTTTCGTAGATCACTTCATACTGGCCATCGTCACGGGCGCGACCGACGCGCGTTTTGCTCCAGAGGTGATGGTTCTCGTGGATACGCACGTAGCCTTCCGGCGCGCCTTTGAATTCGACGCCGGGCGAAGCCGCTGCGATCTTGTCGATGTCGAAGCTGCCGGCTTTTTCCGCCGTGAGTTTCCACAGCCAAGGCCCGAGATAAGCGGCTTGGGTAACGTCGCCGATGACTGTCTTGTCGCCCCACATTTTCTGAAATGCGGGCACAAATTTTTTGTTGTTTGGATTGTCGAGCGATTCGAAGTATTTCATGCAGGCATAGGCGCCGACGATATTTTCGCCGCCGATGCCGAGGATTTCGTCCTCGGTGACCGAGATGGTCATCAGCGTTTGTTTGGTCAGGTCGACCCCGGCCGCTTTCAGTTGTTTGTAAAAGGCGACGTTGGAACCGCCGACAATGATGGCGTAGATCACGTCCGGCTTTACCAGTTTCATCTTGTTGATGACGGAGTTGAATTGCGTACTGCCGAGCGGGAAGTATTCTTCGCCGGCGACCTTGAGTTTGAGGACATTCTCAATGTGCTTGCGCGCGATCTTGTTCGAGGTGCGCGGCCAGATGTAGTCGGAGCCGAGCAGGTAGAACGTCTTGGCTCCCTTTTCCTTGGTGACCCAATTCAGGCCGGCGAGAATTTGCTGGGTGGCTTCCTGGCCGGTGTAAATGACGTTCTTCGACTGCTCGAGGCCCTCGTAGAAGGTCGGGTAGTAGAGCATGCCGTTATATTGTTCGAACACCGGCAGCACCGCCTTGCGCGAAGCGGAGGTCCAGCAGCCCATCACCGCGGCACACTTGTCCTGCACCAGAAGCTTCTTGGCTTTTTCCGCGAAAGTCGGCCAATCGCTGGCGCCGTCTTCCTGAATGAATTTGATCTTGCGGCCGAGCACGCCGCCTTGCGCGTTGATCTGATCGATAGCGAGCTTCTCGGCTTCCACCGAACCGGTCTCGCTGATCGCCATCGTGCCGGTTACGGAATGCAAGATACCGACGGTGACTTCGCTGTCAGTGACCGCGAGCCCCGTCGAGTTGACCGCCGACGTCGCTGGCGCCTCGGCGCGCGCCGAAGGCGGCAGCATAGCCCCGGCTGTTAGCGCGGCGGCGCCGGTCAGCAGGCCGCGGCGTGTCGGGATGAGGAGACTTCCGGGTAATTTTCGGGAAGACATAAGACGCCTCGATTCAGCAGTGTTGTTGCCCATCGGAGCCCGCGAGAACGCGCTCCTGGAATCGAAGCTTGGGCTGAATTATTGCAGTGCAGCATACGTCGATTGACGTATATGCCTACGTCAAACCGCGTAGCAGAATGCGAATTACCAGGGGAAAATCCTTTATCCGGCCTAAAGCGTGAACGTTGCCTGCAGTTTATTCTTTTGCACTGCAAACTGCCTGCACTTTACTCAACGGCGCGGGGCTGGCCGGCTTTAAAAAGGGATGTGCTCGGGGCACGCGAGCGGCGTCGGGCATCGGGAGAAGAAACGCAGTTCGAGGGGGGAGGCGAGCGGTAATTCGGTCGGCACGGTAACTGCCCATGACAGCGCAGCAACGCATCGTTCGCGTTCGCCGGAACTACAACAAGTGGGTCGCTAATCAGACCCTGGAAGACTACGCCCTTCGCTTCACCGCCAAAACCGCACGACGCTGGTCGAGCCTGCGCGTCGCCAACACCGCGATCGGCGCGGTTTCATTCCTGGCCTTGGAGGCGATCGGCGGATCGATCACCGTCAACTACGGCTTCGTCAACAGCACCGCGGCCATCCTCGTCGTCGGCGTCCTGATCCTGCTCACCAGTCTGCCGATCGCGTATTATGCATCGAGCCACGGCGTCGACATCGACCTGCTGACGCGCGGTGCCGGATTTGGCTATCTCGGCTCGACGATCACGTCGCTGATCTATGCCTCCTTCACCTTTCTGTTCTTCGCCATTGAAGCGGCGATCATGTCGCTCGCGTTCGAAATGTGCTTGGGAATTCCGCTCTCCTTGGGATACCTGCTGAGCTCGCTCATCGTCATACCGCTGGTCACACACGGCATTACTTTTATCAGCCGCTTTCAATCGTGGACGCAGCCGTTTTGGATCGTTCTCCACCTCGTCCCATTCGCGTTCATCGCCGCCGCCGACCCTGCCTCCTTCGAACGGTGGACGAATTTCTCCGGAATGGCCGGGACCGAAGGCGGCTCCTTCAATCTTTTTTTGTTCGGAACAGCAGCGACCGTTGTGTTCTCGCTCATCGCTCAAATAGGCGAGCAAGTCGACTTCCTCCGATTTTTGCCGGCGCGCGAAGATCGCCGCAGGGCCGGCTGGTGGTTCGCCTATTTGGCGGCAGGTCCCGGCTGGATCGTGCCCGGCATGTTGAAATTGCTCGCGGGCTCCTTCTTGGCCTTTCTTGCGGTTGAGCACTTCGTGCCGCTGGCCGCAGCGACCGAACCGACGCGGATGTATCTCGTGGCGTTCGGGTATGTCTTCTCCTCGCCGCAAATGGCGCTGGCTTTTACCGGTGCTTTCGTCGTCATCTCCCAGCTTAAAATCAATGTCACCAACGCCTATGCGGGCTCGATCGCCTGGTCGAATTTCTTTTCGCGTTTGACGCATAGCCATCCCGGCCGCGTGGTGTGGCTGGTCTTCAATGTCACTATCGCGCTCGTGTTGATGGAGCTCGGCATATTCAAAATGCTCGAGCACGCGCTCGGTCTTTATTCGATCGTGGCGGTGTCCTGGGTCGGCGCGCTGGTTGCCGACCTCACCATTAACAAACCGCTCGGGCTAAGTCCTCCCGGAATCGAATTCCGCCGTGCGCATCTCTACGACATCAATCCGGTCGGTGTCATTGCCATGCTTGCCGCGGTCGCCGCCGGCATTGCCGCGTTTTGCGGCGCGTTCGGTGCTACAACGCAATCGCTGTCGGCGTTCCTGGCCTTGGCCGTCGCCTTTGTGATAGCGCCACTGATCGCCTGGGCGACGGGCGGGCGCTACTATGTCGCTCGCGAGCCGCGGCAAAACTGGGGTGGCCAGCAAATAATCCGGTGCTCTATTTGCGAGCATCATTTCGAAACCGAAGACATGGCGCACTGCCCCGCTTATTCTGGGGCGATTTGCTCGCTCTGCTGCTCGCTGGAGAGCCGCTGCCGCGATTGTTGCAAGCCGCGAGGCCGCATATCCAATCAACTCGTCGGCTGGTTTGGGCGAAGGCTGCCCGTGCGCGTCATCTCCTTGCTCGATACTCAAGTCGGCCGCTACCTCGCTGTGCTTGGCATCTTTGCCGCTGTGATCGGCGCGGTTCTTTGCGTCGTCTATTTGCTGGTGTCTCGCGACATCGGCGGGCCCCGAGAACTGCTCCGGGAAACGCTGTGGACGGTGTTTCTCATCCTCACCATCATCGCCGGCGTCGTCGCTTGGTTCTTTGTATTGGCGCAAGATAGCCGCCGCGTCGCCGAGGAGGAAACGCGGCGTCAGACCGATTTGTTGATGAACGAAATCGACGCCCACAGACGTACCGACGCCGAGCTGCAGAAAGCCAAGGATGATGCGGAAGCGGCCAACAACGCCAAAAGCCGGCATGTCGTGGGGTTAAGCCACGAATTGCGTACGCCGCTCAATGCCATCCTTGGCTACGCCCAGCTTCTCGAGCGCGATAATGCGATACCGAGGGCGCGAAGGAACGCGATCAAGGTGGTGCGCCGGAGCGCCGAGCACCTCTCCGGCTTAATCGACGGCTTGCTCGACATATCGAAGATCGAAGCCGGCCGCTTTCAGCTAGACCGTAACGAGGTCCAGATCGCCGATTTCCTTGATGAGATCGTGGCGATGTTCCGCCTGCAAGCGACTGCCAAGGGTATCGAGTTTCGCCACGTGCGCACCGGGCGCTTGCCGGCTGCCGTGCAGACCGATGAAAACCGGCTGCGGCAAATCCTGATCAATCTTCTCTCCAACGCGATCAAATTCACCGAGACCGGACACGTGACGTTCGCGGTCCGCTATCGGCACCAAATCGCCGAATTCACCATCGAAGACACCGGCATCGGCATTCGTCGGAGCGACCTTGAGCGCATCTTCCAGCCGTTTGAGCGCGCCAACACCGCCGGATCGCTGGTGACCACCGGAACCGGCCTTGGACTAACGATTACCAGCCTGCTGACCAAGATCATGGGCGGCGACATCACGGTGAGCAGTGAGGTTGCGAAGGGCAGCGTCTTCCGCGTCAAGCTGTTTTTGTCGGAGGTATCAAATCCGCGCACCGCCTCGACCATGGAATTTAATGTTCGCGGCTACACTGGACGCCGCCAAACAATTATCGTCGTCGATGATTATGAAATACAGCGAAATTTGATCCGCGATTTGTTGGAGCCCCTGGGCTTTATCGTTATCGGCACCGCCGGCGGACGCGAATGTCTCAATATCGTCGAACACGTCAGCCCTGACATCATTCTCCTCGACATTGCGATGCCGGAAATGGACGGCTGGGAGGTCGCGCAGCGCATTCGCCGGCTTCCCGGTAAACGGATCGCGATCCTCATGCTTTCAGCAAATGCCATCGACCCGCATCACTTGCTGGATGCGGAGCGGCTCTATGACGACACGTTGATAAAGCCGATCGATCTGCGCCAATTACTGAAGAAAATCCATGCGCTGGCCGACATCGAATGGATCTACGAAACGCGAGCCGCGGCGGGCAAGGGGACAACGGCCGCTCCGCCGGGCGCATCGGCGTTGCCAAACAGTGGCGATTTGGACGAGCTGATCCGGCTTGGCGAGATCGGTCACGTGACCGGGATTCTCGCCAAGCTCGACGAAATCGATGCGAGCGCCCCGGAATGCCTGGCCTTCACCAACAAAATGCGACTGTTCGTCAATGCATTTGATTTTAACCGTTATGCGTCCGCGTTGCAGCAGGTCCGAGGCGCTCATGCATAAGCGCGAGACGCGAACGCTCGTGCTCGTTGTTGATGATTCCCCCGGAACGTTGCGACTGTTGACCGACGCGCTGGAAGAAGCGGGCATGACCGTCCTGGTGGCGCGCGACGGCGAGCATGCGCTATCGATCGTGGAGAAAGTCGTTCCCGACGTGATCCTCATGGATGCGGTCATGCCTGGCACCGATGGCTTTTCGACGTGTCGTAAACTCAAGCAGAACCGTTCGCTCGCCCACGTGCCCGTTATCTTTATGACCGGGCTGAGCGACACCGAACACATTATAGAAGGACTAGAGGCCGGTGGCGTCGATTACGTCACCAAACCGATTGTGCCGGGCGAACTCCTGGCCAGAATTCGCGTTCACCTTTCCAACGCCCGCATAGCGCAAAGCGCCCACATTGCGCTCGATGCGTTCGGGCGTTTTCTGCTGGCCACGAGTCGTGGCGGACACGTGCTTTGGTACACGCCTCAGGCGGCGAAGTTACTCAGGACGGCTTTTGTCGATTTTGATCGAGAGAATTACGCGCTGCCGGACGAGGTCCAGCTTTGGCTCGGTCAGTGCGCCGCCGCGCCCGCCGGGGCGGAGCCAGTGCCGCTTAACGTCAGTCAACGCAACACTCCCGCCGGGATGCTGCTGATCTATATCGCGCAGATCGGAGCGGACGAATACCTGCTCCGGTTGGTCGAAGGCTCAATCGATGATGGTCGCACCTTGCTCAAGCAGAAGCTCGCGGTCACCGAGCGGGAAGCCGAAGTCCTATTATGGGTCGCCCGCGGAAAATCCAATCGCGATATCGCAGAAATTCTCGACCTCAGCCCCCGCACCGTCAACAAGCATCTCGAACAGATTTACGCCAAGCTCGGAGTCGAGAACCGCGCTTCGGCGGCAGCACTCGCTGTGCGCACCATTGGCGTTCGCTAATGTCTCTTATTTTCTTTGCTCGCGGTGACTTGTGTTCTTTACCGCGCGAATCACGCGCAAATGCAAGGAAATGGCGCGCCCGAAGAGATTCGAACTCCTGACCCCCAGATTCGTAGTCTGGTGCTCTATCCAGCTGAGCTACGGGCGCGGTTAGATCGCGAAAACGCGACCCGCGGGGTGACCCGCGGCGCGCGCCATAGCTATAGCCTTGGCTTCGGGTTGGCAAGCAGGCGGGGCCGAGACGCGAGCGGAACAAAATTACCACGCACCGCTATTATTGTTATAAATTTGCGGCCTGAATCCGGGCTTGAGAGAAGGCGCAGCAAGCCGTGTGGCGACCCCCGCAGCGTATCCGCTATACCGCCGCCGCCGGCCGCATGCCGTCTGCGGCCGAGGCGGCCGCATCGGTACTGTTTTCGCCGATCGACATCGGCCCGGTACGGCTCGAGCAGCGAACCTGGGTGCCGGCCATGGTGCCATGGCGCGCGACCGAAGAGGGTGACGCGACCGACGAAGTCGTCGATTGGTACGAGCGGTTCGCGCGCGGCATGCCGGGCGCCATCGTGGTCGAGGCCACCGGCATTCGCGATGTGCCGAGCGGGCCATTATTGCGCATCGGCCATGACCGTTTCCTGCCCGGCTTGCGGCGTCTCGTGGAAGCAGTGCGGCGCGCGAGCGGCGGCCGCACGCGTCTCTTGGTGCAGCTGATCGACTTTCTGGCCGTGCGCCGCCGGCCGGAGCCGAAAAAATTCTTCGAGCGGTTTCTCAACATTACCGATCGGCATCGCGCGGCTTTGGGCGATGCTCATCTCGCCGACGCCGAAGTGCGCGAGCGCTTGGGCGGCATGACCGAGGATGAGCTAAAAGACGTGCTGGCGCCGCAAGAATGGGAAGCGTTACGCTTCGGTTATCGCGAACGCGTCACGGACGTCGAGCTCCGGCATATCCGCGATTTGCCGACAACGTTGCCGCGGCTGTTCGCCGAAGCCGCCGTGCGCGCCGAAGAAGCGGGCTTCGACGGCGTCGAACTTCACTACGCCCACGCCTATACGATGGCCTCGTTTCTCTCCCGCACCAATACGCGCGCGGACGGCTATGGCGGCACCTTGGAAAATCGCGCGCGGCTGCCGCTCGAAGTGCTCGCCGCGGTGCGTCGCGCCGTGGGCAAGAATTTCGCTGTCGGCCTTCGGTTTCTCGCCGAAGAATGCATCGACGGCGGCAGCACCGCCGAAGACGCGACGTTCTTCGGCGCTGCCTTTGCGAAGGCGGGCGTCGGTTTCATTTCGCTGTCGCGCGGCGGCAAGTTTGATGACGCCAAGCAGCCTGGCGTAGGCGACGCGGTTTACCCTTATACCGGCCCGAGCGGCTATGAGTGCATGCCGCAATATATTTCCGACGAGCGTGGGCCATTCGGGCGAAACGCCGCGCCGACCGCGGCGGTGCGCCGCGCCGTGCGCGACGCTGGCAGCCAGGCGCCGGTGGTGTGTGCCGGCGGCATCCATAACTTCGAAATGGCCGAAGATTATTTGGCGCGCGGCGTGTGCGACATCATCGGGGCGGCGCGCCAATCACTGGCCGATCCCGATTGGTTTTACAAAATCCGTCTCGGCCTCGGCGATCAGGTGCGGGTCTGCGAATACACCAATTATTGCGAAGGCCTCGACCAGAAACACAAGCAGGTCACCTGCAAGCTGTGGGACAAGATGCCGTCGTTGCCTGGTGAACGGTCCGCGCGTGACGGCAAACGAAGGCTCACGGCTCCGGCCTGGCAGCCGCCGGAGTAGGCGACGCGCGTTAGGCCCGCAGCGGCTTCGCGGTGCGCAAAGCCCCGTGGTTTTCTTCATCGCCGCCGATCACGCGATTACGCCCCGCCGACTTGGCGAGATAAAGCCGTCGGTCGGCGCATTCGAACAAGCCGTCATAGTCCGACGCATCCTCCGCGCAGGTGGCGAGCCCGATGGACACGGTGACGAGCGGCGTACCGGCGTCGGCATCCATGTGGCTCGCGACATCGCGGCGGATGCGCTCGCCGAGCGTGTGCGCCGCAGCGCGCGATAAGCCCGGCACGATCACCACGAATTCCTCGCCGCCGAAGCGGAACACGGTGTCCTCGACGCCGACCGTGCGCATAACAATGCGGGCGATGCGCAGCAGCACGACGTCGCCCGCGGTGTGGCCGAAGCGGTCGTTGAAGCTTTTGAAATGGTCGATGTCGAGAATGAGCAGGCTCAGCGGCCGGCCGGACAAGGCTGCCGCTGCGACCCGGTTTCGGCCCTCGCGTTCGAGCCGGCCGCGGTCGAGCGCGCCGGTGAGCGCGTCCCGGCCGGAGCGCGCCATCAAGTCCTCGTAACGCTCGCGATAGGTGAGGAGATCGAACACGTCGCGCACGCGCGGCGCCGACTTGTCGCGCCGGCGCGCGAGCTCGACGTAGCGCAGATAAACAGCGCCGAGCACGGCATAGATTGCCACCGCCGCCATTTTCGCGGCCCAACCGCCGAACAAAACCGAGAGCGGCGCGCCGGTGAGATAGTGCAGGCCGCAGTAGAACGCGCCCTGGTCGAAGCTCAGGATCAGTACGCCGGTCGCGAACAGCCGCAGCAGCAAGTGCCGGCCGGTCGCCGCACGCAGCTTTTCGTAGAGCAGGATCATCATGATGCAGTCGACGAACAGGATGAGCGTGCCCCACACCATCAGGGCGCCCATCTGGTCGAGGAAACCGAAATCGGCGGCGTGGCCTTCGAGCACGCCGGTGCCGTGCCAGCGCATCAGCGCCGCAAGCGCGAGCAGGAGGACATTGCCGAGCAGGAGGCCGTAGATCGGCTGGCGTACCACCGCCGCGTCTTCGCGGATGTAGACCAAAAGAAGGAGCATCAGTTTGCCGGTGAACAACACCGTCGAGCCCGGCGAGGCGACGATGCCGAATGGCAGCGTTACGTAAAGAATGCCGGCGAGATAGGTCTCGAGAAAATGCATGACGCCGAGCGCGCAGAAGAACGTGCCGATGCCGAGCCGGGTGCGGGCGCGGAACAGGCCCGAGAGCACCGCGAAGTAGACGATCGCTTCCGCCGCCATCAGCAGCGTGTTGACCGCGGCTGGACTCAGAAGGGATGTTTCGGCGGCGAGGAAGTTCGACATGGCGGGCCCGCACGCCGCGCACCCAACGGCGCGCGACCTTCGCCGCCACCCGATACCAGCCATCGGTTAACGAGTCGGAAACCAATGGGGGCGGGGAAGCCGTCGCCACCCTCTCCCGATACGGGAGAGGGGAAAAGGAGCGCGAAGTCCAAGTCCCTAAGCTGCTTCGGCAAGCACGCCGTTAAACTTGAGGCCCTGCTTGCCGGCGGTGATGTCGACTTTTTCGCCGTCCTTGATACGGCCGGAGAGGATCAATTCCGCGAGCGGATCCTGCACCGACTTCTGGATCACCCGCTTGAGCGGACGGGCGCCATAGGCCGGGTCCCAGCCTTTGTCGGCCAGCCAGGTACGCGCGCCGGGCTCGAGCGCGATGGTGATCTTGCGCTCTTCCAGAAGCTTTGCCAGCCGCTTCATCTGAATGTCGACAATGCGCGACATCTCCGACTTTTGCAGCCGGTGGAACAGAATGATCTCGTCGATCCGATTCAAAAATTCGGGCCGGAAGCTAGCGCGCACAATCGCCATCACCTGGTTGCGCACCTTATCGGTGTCCTCGCCTTCCGGCTGATTGACCAGAAGTTCGGCGCCGAGATTGGAGGTCATCACAATCAGTGTGTTGCGGAAGTCGACGGTGTGGCCTTGGCCGTCGGTCAGCCGGCCGTCGTCGAGGACTTGCAGCAGGACGTTGAACACGTCCGGATGCGCCTTCTCGATCTCGTCGAACAGCACGACCTGATAGGGCCGCCGCCGCACCGCTTCGGTGAGCGCGCCGCCTTCTTCGTAACCGACATAGCCAGGAGGCGCGCCGATCAGCCGAGCCACCGAATGCTTCTCCATGTATTCGGACATGTCGATGCGCAGCAGCGCGTTCTCGTCGTCGAACAAGAATTCGGCGAGCGCCTTGGTCAGCTCGGTCTTGCCGACGCCGGTCGGCCCGAGGAACATGAACGAGCCGATCGGCCGGTTCGGGTCCTGTAAGCCGGCGCGCGCGCGGCGCACCGCGGTGGAGACCGCTTTCACCGCGTCGGCCTGGCCGACCACGCGTTTGCCGATCTGCTCCTCCATGCGCAGGAGCTTTTCCTTTTCGCCTTCGAGCATGCGATCGACCGGAATGCCGGTCCAGCGGGAGACCACTTGGGCAATGTGATTGGCGGTGACCGCCTCTTCGGCGAGGACGCCGCCGCTGCCGGCGGCGGCTTCGACGTCTTTCAGTTTCTTCTCGATCGCTGGAATGACGCTATACTGCAACTCGCCGGCGCGCTGGTAATCGCCTCGCCCCGGGCGAACGGCCTCGGCAAGATCGTTTTTGGCTTTGTCCAACTGCTTTTGCAGATCGGCCGCGGAATTGAGCTTTTCCTTCTCGGACTTCCACCGTGCGGTGAGATCCGCGGATTGCTTTTCCAGCGCCACGAGCTCGGTTTCGAGGCCGCCGAGGCGGGAGCGTGAACCAGGATCGCTTTCCTTCTTTAAAGCTTCCTGCTCGATCTTGAGCCGCACAATCTCGCGGTCGAGATTGTCGAGCTCTTCGGGCTTGGAATCGACCTGCATACGCAAACGCGCCGCCGCCTCATCTATTAGGTCGATCGCCTTGTCGGGCAGAAAACGGTCGGTGATGTAGCGGTTCGACATCGTCGCGGCCGCGACGATTGCGCCGT
>DAIUEQ010000040.1:0-20610 GCA_036845025.1 Xanthobacteraceae bacterium
TAAGGATCACCAGCGACCAATCGCTGCGATTGGCGTCGCGGCGGCGCACGAATTCCCGCTGCCCGTTGACGCTGATCCACGTCGAGTCGACGATCTCTTCCGACAAAAGCGGCCGATCGTTCGGCTTTTCAAAGCGCGCGTTCGGCAGCGTCTTCTGCTCGGCGGAAAGTGGCCACAGCGCGCGGTACAGCATCGCCGGCCGGTTGGTGAGCGCCACGATGCCGTTGGGATCGACAAAGAAATAAGGCCGGTCGAACTCGCTCAGGTCAGCTTCGAATACAGCGAGTGATTTTTCGAGCACGACCACGCCGGCGACCGCGCCATTATCGTTGCGCACCGGATAGCTTGCGAAATAGATCGGACTGTCATCCCGCGCGTCGGAAGCAAAGAGATGGCCGGCTTCGCCGGCCAGCGCCCTTTGAAAATATGGAAGCTTGCGAAAGTTTCCCCCCTGCGGCTCGGCACTCCGATCGCCGGAAGACGCCAGCACCGCACCATCACGGGTGAGAATGAAACCGGTTCTGGCGCCGGATGCGTCGACGGCACGGTCGAGAAAAGACTTAACCCCAACCAGATCCTGCGTGTTACCGCGCCCGACCAGGGACGATATGGAAGGCGATCCGGCGAGAACCTTGACCATGCCCTCCACCGTTGCGGTCTCGCGAGCGAGGTGACTGACCAAAAGTTCGATGTCGCCGCGCGCTTCCTGCTCAATGTTGTCCTGGTAGATTCCGCCGAGGAATTCGGTCAGCGCCCATCCGGCAACCAGGATTGCCGCCAGCAGCGCGAGGGTCCAGACGAATTGCCGGCGCAAAAGGCGCGTGTAGCGCGTTGACGACATTTCGAGAACAAGCTGCTGGCCCCAGATCGCCCAAATGGAAAACGATATCCAGCAGGCAAGAATGCCGCGCACCAGCTGCACCGGCACGCCGGTAACGCGGGTGAACGCCGCATAATTGATCTCGCTCGCCGGCCAGAATGTCGAGGCCGGGACGATGATGCCGGCCGCAATCGCATAAAGGGCGAAACCCATCGCAGCGCCGATGGCGAAGATTTTGCGGCTGTCGGAAAAATCCCGCGCCCATCGGGCGAACACCGCGCTCGCACCGAGCGCGCCGGGAAAACCCAAGGCGTAGCGTGCGAATATTCCGGCCGCGTTCGGTCCCTCGATTGCTCCGCCAAGCGCGACCGCCGCGAGCAGCGGAATATACATCCAGCCTTTCGCCCACTTCAGTCCCAGGCGGCAGGCTTCACGCCGCGCGAATTCCAACAACAGCGCAAACGAAGCGGTCATTAGCGCCACGCGAACCGTGGCGAATACCGGCGTGTCGCCAAGTACGAGCGCCGTCAAATCCAGCCATTCACCGACCCCATGCAGGAAGCCAAACAGGCCGAGTAGAAGCCAGGAATGATTTTCTCCAAAGCCGCGCGCCAGGGCTACGCAAGTCGCGCCGAGCAAAATGAAGGCGAGTCCGTAGAAAAAAAGAATGAAGTCGAGTTGCGAGCTAAAAAAGCCAGCCATGATTTGCCGCGCGGGCCACCTTTGCGCTAGTCACTTGCTTGCTCCGGACGGCACCCGCGAGATCGCGCCGCTCCGATCCGCGAAAATGTTTACCCAATGGTCGTCAACAAACGTTTGCAGCGAGCTGTAAGGATTTATGCGTATGCGGCACTCACTCGCGGCGTCTTCCGGCGCCACGCTCGAGACTTCACACCATGAACACCTCACAGCTCCGGCACATCCGCACCGCGCGCCTCGACGTCGCCTATGAGGAGAGCGGACCACGCGGTGGCGCCTCAGTCGTCCTCCTCCACGGCTGGCCCTACGATCCGCGCTGCTACGACGGCGTGGTACCGTTACTGGTCGCCGCCGAATGCCGCGTCCTCGTGCCTTATCTGCGCGGCTTTGGGCCAACGCGATTTCTGTCCGCCGAGACGCCGCGCTCCGGTCAGCAGGCGGCGCTCGGCCACGATTTGCTCGAGATGATGGACGTGCTTGCCGTCGAGCGCGCAATTCTCGCCGGATACGATTGGGGTGGGCGCGCCGCCTGTATTGTCTCCGCGCTGTGGCCCGAGCGCGTACGCGGCCTTGTTACCGTGAATGGCTACAACATCCAGGACATCGCCGGATCGGGAGAGCCGCAAGACCCGGCACAGGAGCGCCGCTATTGGTATCAGTGGTATTTTCACACCGAGCGCGGACGCGCAGCCTTGGAGTTGGACCGCCGCGCATTTTGCCGCCTGCTCTGGCAATTATGGTCGCCGAATTGGAATTTCGACGAGGCGACTTTCTCGCGCAGCGCCACGTCGTTTGACAATCCTGATTTTGTCGACGTGACCATCCACTCTTACCGGCACCGCTACGGCAACGCCGCGGGCGATCCGGCGCTGGCGGAGATCGAAAAGCGGTTCGCCGCCAAGCCGAAAATCGCAGTGCCGACCGTTGCGCTGCAGGGAGCCGCCGATGGCGTCCTGCCGGCGGAATTATCCGAAACGCATGGCGCGTTTTTCACCGGGCCGTATCAGTACCGCGTTCTCCCAAAAGTCGGGCATAATCCCGCGCAAGAAACGCCCGCCATCTTCGCCGAAGCCGTACTCGAATTGGTCAGCACTGCTTAAGCCCTCGCACCGTCCCAAATACAGTAAATGTTTATTTACCATAGCGACGTTTGCGGCAATGAACGTTAGCAGCTTGAACCTGCCTTTACCTGCCGTCCCTAAATTGAGACCAGACCGGTGAATGTGAATCTTGTCCTTGTCGCCGCCTGTGCGCTCATCGATCCCGACGGGCGTGTGCTTCTCGCCCAACGTCCGGAAGGTAAAGCGATGGCCGGCCTTTGGGAGTTTCCCGGCGGCAAGGTTGAAGCCGGAGAGCGTCCGGAAGAGAGTCTGATCCGCGAACTCAAGGAGGAACTGGGAATCGTCGTCAATGAGGAATGTCTGGCGCCGCTGACTTTTGCCAGTCATCGGTATCCTGCATTCCAGCTGCTCATGCCGCTTTATGTCTGCCGGCGCTGGGAAGGAATTGTCGCGGCGCGCGAAGGACAAAAATTGAAATGGGTACGGCCGAACGATTTACGCAACTACGCCATGCCGCCTGCCGACGAACCTTTGATTCCACACCTGACAAATCTGCTGTGACGGAAAGGTGCATAAGACCATGAACAAGCGATCCAAATTCTTCGGTGCTGGATTGCTCCGCCGTTTCGCGCGCGACGAAAGCGCGGCCACGGCCATCGAATATGCGCTGATCGCTTCCGGCATTTCCATTGTCATTGCCGCGACAGTGTTCCAGGTCGGCACCGCCGTCAAAGCCGACTTCACCAGCGTCTCCACCGCTTTGAAATAAGCTTCCTATTTGCCGGCCTTCTCGCCGGCGGGCAATTCGCGCGTGCCGAGCGCATCGGCTAGCCGCGCCTGCGCCGAGCCAGGCTTGAGCGGCCGCTGTTGGTCCGGATGCGGCGCCCAGCCGGACAGCCACAGAAATTCGAAAGTCGCGCGCACGCGCCCGTCCGCGTCGGCGAAACGTTGCCGATAAATTTCCGCCATGCGCAGCAAGGTCGCTCGCTTCAGCGGCGTGCGTCTTCGATCGACGAGCGCGTTGGTCGCACCCATACGCCGTAAATCGTTCATCAGGCCGAACACGGAATCATAGCGTACAGTGATGGCCTCAGAATCGGTCACCGGCAGCGCAAATCCCGCGCGCTGCAACAGAGCGCCAAGGTCGCGCAAATCGGCGAACGGCGCTACCCGCGGCGATAGGCCGCCTTCAATCTCGCTTTCGGCGGCGGCGAAGGATTGGCGAAGCTCGGTCAGCGTGTCGCCGCCCATAAGCACGGCAAGAAACAGTCCATCCGGCCGCAGCGCTCGCCTGATCTGGACGAACGCGCCCGGTAAATCATTGACGAACTGCAACGACAGCGCTGAGACGACGAGGTCGAAGGCGGCATCGCGAAACGGCAGCGCCTCTTCGTCGGCGGCGACGAACAGCGGGGGATGCAAGCCGTCGCAATCGGCATTCGCGGCGACGATCGTGCCGGTAGAGTTCAAAGCGGCGAGCGCAGCGCGAACCTCATCCCCCGGCGTTCCGAGATCGAGCGCAAATGGAAAGCGCCGCAGCACCGCCGCGAGCCGCTCGGCGAGATCGGCAGCGGCGCGTTCGAGCAAAAAAGTCGCCGGCCCCAAAGCACGCGCACGGGCGCGGCGGGCGCGGAGTACCTTGCGATCGAAGATCAGCGGGCTTTCGCTCATCGGAGGATTTTCTCACATTCGCCGCCGCGGGCGAACCCAGTGGTCCGATTCTACGCATCCCGGTTCGGCAGGCTATTAGGCGAATGTTAGAATCCAAGGACCACTGGCAAATATAAGTGCTAGTGGAGCTTTGGATTTGACATTCGCTTCGCGAGTTCCCGGCGCGGTGAGTAGCGAATGTCAAATCCGCTCCACTACAGGCGATGACAATCCGAGGCCCGCGAGGTAACTTTCCCTCATGTCGGCCGCGGCAGGGTTCGCCAGTTCGTCCGGACTTAAACGGGCGGCGAATGCGGCGCGCACATTGCTGCGCGCGGCACTCGACATTGCGCTCCCGCCGCTCTGCGCGGTCTGCCGCGCCCCGGTGCACGGCAACGGACTCTGCCCCGGCTGTTGGTCGAAGCTTTCATTCATCACCCGGCCCTATTGCGAGCGGCTCGGTATCCCATTCGTCTACGATCCCGGTCCCGGCATTCTGTCGATGGAAGCGATAGCCCATCCGCCGGCCTATCAGCGCGCCCGCGCCGCGGTGCGCTTCGACGAAATTTCCCGCGCGTTGGTCCACGCGCTCAAATATGGCGACCGGCTCGATCTCGCGCCGATGATGGGGCGCTGGCTTGCGCTCGCCGGACGCGAGCTCCTTGGCGAGGCCGACGCGCTCGTCCCGGTGCCGCTGCATTGGCGGCGAAATTGGGCGCGGCGCTTCAACCAATCGGGAATGCTGGCGGCGGCGGTCTCCTCCCAAACCGGCGTGCCGGTGGCCGCTGCGGCGCTCAAGCGTGTGAAGGCCACTCTCCAGCAAGTCGGGCTGTCGCGATCAGAGCGGGCCGCCAATATCCAGGGTGCGTTCCGCGTGCCGGCGGAGGGCAAAGCCGCCATCGCCGGCCGCAAGCTCGTCCTAGTCGACGACGTCTTGACCTCCGGCGCGACCGCCGAGGGCTGTGCGCGGGCGCTTTTGCGCGCCGGGGCGGCGAACGTCGACGTGCTGGTTTTCGCCAGGGTTGCCGACCCGGTGCAAACGTCCATATAAAGTACCGAGGGGAAAGAATTAACGCGCTCTTATGCCTTCCGTAGAAATCTACACGCAGCAATTTTGTCCCTATTGTCACTGGGCGAAGGAACTTCTTTCTCGCAAAGGTGTCGGCTTCGATGAAATCGATGTCACCGGGGATACGCAGGCGCGCCAGGCGATGAGCGCGCGGGCGAACGGGCGAAGCTCGGTGCCGCAGATTTTCATCGGCGCCACTCACGTCGGCGGCTGTGACGAACTCTACGCGCTCGAAGACGCGGGCAAGCTCGATGGGCTCCTGGCGCAGAGCGAAGAAAAGCCCGCATGACCACGGCCGCGCCGACCTTCAAGATCGCGCTTGTACAAATGCGTTCGGGCGTGCATCCGGATGCCAATCTCGCCGCGGCGCTTGCGGCGATCGATGAGGCGGCGCGCGCAGGCGCGGCGTATGTGCTCACGCCGGAAATGACCAACATCATGGAGGTCAAGCGCGAGCGGCTTTTCGCCACCATCACCGACGAGGACCACGACCCGACGCTCGCAGCGTTGCGCGAGGCCGCGCGCCGGCACGCGATGTTTGTTCATGCCGGTTCGCTGGCGATCAAGCTCTCCGCCGACAGGGCGGCTAACCGTTCGTTCCTGATCGACCGCGACGGCGACATTGTCGCGCGCTACGACAAGATTCACATGTTCGACGTCGATTTGGCCAACGGCGAAAGCTACCGCGAGTCGCGCAACTACCGCCCCGGCGAGCTGGCCGTCACCGCCGACCTGCCCTGGGGCAAACTGGGCCTGACCGTGTGCTACGACCTGCGCTTTCCGGCACTTTACCGGGCGCTGGCGGAGGCTGGCGTTTCGTTTCTTTCCATTCCGTCGGCCTTTACCCAACAGACCGGCGAGGCGCACTGGCATGTACTCCTCCGCGCGCGTGCCATCGAAAACGGTTGTTTCGTTTTCGCCGCGGCGCAGGGCGGCCGCCATGAAAACGGGCGAGAAACGTACGGCCATTCGCTCGTGGTCGATCCTTGGGGACGCGTTGTCGCGGAAGCCGGCGCCGAGCCAAGCGTGATTGTTGCCGAGATCGATCCGGCGCAAGTCGTCGCCGCCCGCGCCAAAATTCCGTCGCTCCGCCACGGCCGGCGTTTTGAACTGACCGAACCGCTCGCCGAGCCAATCCACCTGCGCGCCGTGCGGGTGCCGTCATGATCAAATATGCGCTGCGCTGCGAGCGGGGCCACGAGTTCGAAAGCTGGTTCAAGAATTCGGCGGCTTACGACAGCCAAAGAAAACGCGGCCTGATCGCCTGCCCAGGCTGCAATTCGGCGAAAGTCGAAAAGGCGATCATGGCGCCGCGGCTCGCGCGCAGCGAAAGCACCGACGCGGAACCGCTACCGGCTGCTGATACTGCGGCGACGCCCACCCCTTCGCTTCCCATGCCGATGCCGTTTGCGCCGCCGGGAAAAGGAAACGTCGCCATCATGTCGTCGCAGGAACGCGAGCTGCGCAAGAAGCTCAAAGAACTGCGCGAACACATCGTCAAGAACGCCGATTATGTCGGCCAGCGCTTTCCCGAACAGGCGCGCAAGATTCATTATGGCGAGACCGAGCACCGCTCGATCTATGGCGAAGCTTCCCCGGAAGAGGCCAAGGAATTGCACGACGAAGGCATCGCCTTTCATCCGCTGCCGATTTTGCCGGACGAATTCAACTAAGCGCCCACGCCGTATCCCTATCCAATCTGAATACCGCCCTGAAATAGCCGCACCTCGCGGACTCTTAGTCCGACCGACTTTCTTTGGTCTCGACCCGAGAGAGCGACGCCGTATGTCCCGCCCCGGGGAACTTTCGCCCAACCCGATCGTTTCGGGCACAGCACGCTGAGTGTTCGGGGCAGGTCCCAATTGGTCGGGCAGACGTCAATCGAGAACGCGCATTGGCGTGAACGGGCCTCGTGCTCCACGCGGACAACTTTCTCTTGGAAAATGCGGAAAGCTGTTGTGACTTGTACGCTCCTCGCCGGTGAATAGGAGCGCAGGTTGATAGTTCTCACGGACAGCACGCTCGCGACGTGGGGGATCGCCGCCTTGGCGACGGCCGGGGTCATCACGCGGCCGTTCCGATGGCCGGAAGCGATTTGGGCGGTCGCCGGCGCAATCGCGGTCGTTGCATTCGGTCTCTTACCCTGGACCGGTGCCATCGCCGGGCTGCGCAAAGGTCTTGATGTTTATCTCTTTCTCGCCGGGATGATGCTCTTGGCGGAGGTTGCGCGCCGCGAAGGCCTGTTCGACTGGCTGGCGGCATTAGCCACCAGCCACGCCAACGGATCGGCGAGCCGCCTGTTTCTTCTGACTTACATTGTCGGCGCGATTGTCACGATTTTCCTGTCGAACGATGCCACCGCTGTCGTGCTGACACCGGCCGTTGCCGCCGCGGTGAAGGCCGCAAGAGCCGAGCAACCCATTCCTTATCTCTTGGTCTGCGCCTTCATCGCCAACGCGGCATCGTTTGTGTTGCCGATTTCGAATCCGGCCAATCTCGTTATCTACGGCGATCACATGCCGCCGCTGCTGCAATGGCTGCCGCGTTACCTGCTGGCTTCGGTGGTTTCAATCACCGCCACCTATCTGGCGCTACGCTTTACGCAGCGTCGGCTGCTCAGCCAGACCCTGGCCAAGGATGTGGCGGTGCCGCAGCTCTCCAGCGGCGGCAAGACCGCGGCTGCCGGCATCGCCGCGACCGCGGTTGTGCTGCTCGTGGCATCGGCCCTGGATATCCACTTAGGCCTGCCGACCTGTCTCGCGGGACTGGCCACCGCAATTATCGTGCTCGTTCCGAGACCGCTTCAAACGTGGAGCGTACTGAAAGATATTTCCTGGGGCGTGCTGCCGCTGGTCGCCGGCCTCTTCGTTTTGGTCGAGGCATTAAATCAGACCGGTGTCATCGGCATGATTGGCGCGCTGCTTCGTCAAGCGACTTCGATTTCGGTTGCCGGGACGGCATGGGCCGCCGGGATCGCTGTGGCCATCGCCAGCAATCTGGCCAACAACCTTCCGGTCGGTTTAATCGCCGGCAGCGTCCTGCAGAGCGATCATACCGCCGATCACATTGTGCGCGCCGTCCTGATCGGCGTCGACCTCGGACCCAATCTGTCGGTGACCGGCTCGCTTGCGACCATTCTTTGGCTCACGGCGCTGCGGCGCGAAGATTTGACAGTCGGCTTCGGCACATTCCTGAAAATCGGCGCAGTGGTCATGCCGCCGGCGCTCGCCTTGTCGATCGCGACCGCATTACTGACCGGATAACGACAAACTAAAGAGGCAACGTCATGCAAAATATCAGCGCGGCCTGGATCTATCCCATCATCGTCGTCGGCGGCCTGTTGCAGGCGTGGGGTCCGCCCATGAACGGCGCCCTGCGCAACGCCCTGACCAATCCTTGGCTCGCAAGCCTGGTGTCGTTTTTGCCGATCGTGGCTTTGCTGGCGTGCCTCGTCATCTGTCAGCCGCGGCCGCTGCCGACGCTGGCAGGCATCAGCGCGATGCCTTGGTGGGCGCCGTTGGGCGGTCTAGTCGGCGCCTTCGCGGTCGTCGCCGGATTGTTGTTCGTGAACAAGGTCGGCGCCGGATCGTATGCCGGTCTGACCATCACTGCGAATATTCTGATGTCGCTTGCCATCGATCATTTCGGCTGGTTCGGGATCAACACCCATGCGCTCAATGGCTGGCGCGCGCTGGGCGCGGCGTTGATGGTGGCGGGAATCGCGCTGGTGGCGCGTTTTTAAACCTTTCAAGTCAGCGACGAGTCCGTCAATCCAACAGATCGCGAATCTTTGCCGCGAGCGCTGCCTGGGTGAACGGCTTCTGGATCATATTAACGCCTTGATCGAGCCGTCCGTTGTGGACAATGGCGTTACGCGAATAACCGGTCATGAATAAAACATTCAGCCCGGGACGCTTCGCCGCCGCCTCGTCGGCCAGATCGCGGCCGTTGCGGCCTGGAAGCACCACGTCGGTGAGGAGAAGGTCGACCCGCTCGTTGGCGAGAATTTTCAATGCCGACGGCGCGTCGGTTGCGCGGAAAACGATGTAATTGAGCTCGCGCAAAGTCTCGGCAATAAAAGAGCGCACGTCGTCGTCGTCTTCGACGACGAGGATGGACTCGCCGCCGGGCCCCGCCGGCATTTTTGCATCGAGCAGGTCCGGCGTCTCGGCGGCGGTAGCACCTTTGACACGCGGCAAGTAAATCTTGACGGTCGTGCCGTGGCCCGGCTCGCTGTAAATTTTGACGTGACCTCCGATTTGCTTGACGAAGCCGTAGACTTGGCTCAGTCCGAGCCCGGTGCCCTGCCCCGTATCTTTGGTCGTGTAGAACGGCTCGAAGGCGCGGCCGGCAACTTCGCTGGTCATGCCGACGCCGTTGTCGGTCACCGATATTTCCACGTACTGGCCTGGCCGGACCTCTGCATTCCTCGAGCAATAAATCTCATCGAGGAAGGTATTACTGGCCTCGATAGTCAATTTGCCGCCTTCGGGCATGGCGTCGCGAGCGTTGAGCGCGAGATTAAGGATGGCGGTTTCAAGCTGCGTTTCGTCGGCTTCGACCAGCCACACCCCGCCCGCGCCAACTACTTCGAGCTGGACCTGTTCGCCGAGCGACGGCTTGAGGAACGTCGAAAGATGGCGCAGCAGCTTGTTGACGTCGAACACTTTGGCTTCCAGCGGTTGGCGCCGGGAGAAGGCCAGCAGATGAGCCGTCAAACGTGCGGCCCGTTGTGCGCCGGTGAGAGCTTGATCGATCGCGCGCACGAGGCGCTCCTGCGCCGCGGCCTGGCCGGACTCGAGCGCTCGCTTGGCGCCGTCGAGGTTGCCGATGATGATAGTCAGGAGATTGTTGAAATCGTGCGCCACGCCGCCGGTGAGCTGGCCGACGGCGTCCATTTTTTGTGATTGATAGAGTTGCTCGCGCGCCGTTTCCAGGCGCTGCTGCCCTTCGCGCCGCTCCGTGATGTCGCGCGTGATCTTGGCAAAACCAACGACATCGCCCTTCGAGTCGCTGATGCGGTCGATGACTATGCTGGCCCAGAATCGGGTGCCGTCCTTGCGCACGCGCCAACCCTCGGCCTCGTATCTGCCTTCGCTCGCCGCGGTCGCCAGCGCGCGGGTCGGTAGCTCCTTGGCGCGATCTTCCGGGGTGTAGAATTGCGAGATATGGCGGCCGATGATCTCGTCTTCGGTATAGCCCTTGATCCGCACCGCGCCGGAATTCCAGTTGGTGATATTGCCCTGCGGATCGATAAGAAAAATGGCGTAGTCGGTGACGCCCTGCACCAACAGCTGAAAGCGCTGGTTGGCGGCTTGCGCCAGTGAATGGATGCGAACGACTTCTTGGAATTGATTGCGGATAGCCCGCAGGCCGAAGACCGCCAACACCATAAGAACAAGCACCGCGCCGACAATGCCGATTTGCAGCATCTCGTCCATGTCGGCGGCATAGTCTCGCGTATCGATGAGGCGCAACGTCTCCTTAGAAAAGAGATTCGCCAGGATGAAGCGCGCGCGATCCATCAGATCTTTGCCGGCGCCCTCTCGGACTTCGGCCGTCGCGGCGTCACCTTGGCCTTTCTGCTTGAGCGCAATGACCTTCTGGAGTTCGGCGAGTTTCTGCTCGGCCAACTGATAAAGCGTAGCCAGCGCCGCGGCATCTCGCACGCCGGCTTTAGGCGACTGCTGTAACTGCCGAATCTCTCCCAAAAGATTCGGCGCCGCGCGATTGTACGGTTCCAGATAGCTGGCATCGCCGGTGATCACATAGCCGCGCTGGCCGGTTTCGGCATCGAGCAATTCGGATTGAATGCGGTTGAGGCCGTTGATGACTTCAAGCGAATCGCGAACGTCGGCTTGGGCACGGGTTTGCCTGAGCGCCAAAATCGCGGCGACGACGAGAATCGCGAGCAACAGGATAAATGCCAGCGAAAGCACGACGACGTTGATACGCAGACCGGAGGCGACGCTCATCGCGCCTTTGCCGTCCTGTGCCGACATTCCCGCAGTCATCCAGCGCCCCGAGCCAACTCTCGCTCAGCTACCCGACATTGTCATTTCCGGCGGGTGCCATCAATACGCCCACAGCAGCAAGCCGACGCCGGCGGCCACCAGCAGCATGCCCATGACTTCGCGCCCGGAAGTGCGCTGGCCGAAAGCGACCCGGGCGACGATTTGGGCGAAAACCACCTCGATCAGGGCGAGCGTCCGAACGCTGGCCGCGGTGGCGAGCGCGAAAGCGAGAAACCAGAATTGCGAGGCCACGGCGCCGGCAAAGCCGGCGGCTAACGACGGCTTCCAGGTGAGAAAGATGCTGCGCAGGACTTGCGGCGCGCGCAGACCGAGGTAGAGCGATAACACCACCGCCTGAATGGCGATGCCGACTGCGAGCGTGAATGTCGCCGTCATCGCGTAGCTGGGTAAATGAAGGGTGAGGATGGCGCCCCGAAAACCGATCGCCGATAGCGCAAACATGCCGCCTGAGGCGAGCCCAATCAGCGTCGGCTTGATACCGCCGACCATGCCGCCGGGCTTGGTCGACATCAAGAGCACGCCGGCCGTCGCGACGAGTATCGCCGCCATCATCGGCCAGGTCACCGTATCGCCGAGAAACAACAGACCGAATAGAGCCACCTGAATTGGCTCGGTCTTGATGTAGGCGATGGTCACCACAAAGGAGCGCTCGCCCATGGCGGCAAGCATCAGCGCGGTGGCGGCAACTTGCGCGAAGGCGCCAACAAGCACCCACGGCCAGAAAGTCCACACCGGCCGCGGCAACGGCAACCCAGTAACCAGCATGATCGCGCCCAGGAAAACCAGCGCAAATGGAAAGCCAAACAAAAAACGGACGTGGGTTGCGCCGACGGTGCCCAGCGTTGCGGTCAACTCGCGCTGCATGGCGTTGCGCAGGGTTTGGGCGAAGGCGGCGACAATTGTGAAAACAACCCACAGCCACGGCGGCGGCGTCACTTAAGCCCTCTCCGCGACCATCATGTAATTGACATCGGTGTCCGCCGAGAGCTGCCAGCGGTCGGCGAACAAATTATAGACGACGCCGATTTGGTCGACGACTTGAAGACCGCTCTGCTCGATTGCAATTTCCAGCTCGTTTGGCGTGACGAACTTTTCCCATCGGTGCGTGCCGCGCGGCAGCCAGCGTAAAATGTATTCGGCGCCGACAATCGCCAGCGCAAAACTTTTGGCCGTGCGGTTAAGCGTAGCGACCAACAACAACCCGCGCGGTGCGACCAGTCCGGCCGCAAGCTCAATGAACAGGCCGAGATCGACAACGTGCTCGACCACTTCCATGGCGAGAACGACGTCGAACGTTTCGCCCGATTGCGCCAGCGCTTCCGCCGCGTCGGCGCGGTAGTCGATGCTTAGCCCCGCGCGCTCGGCGTGACGCTTGGCAACGGCGATATTGCTTTCCGAAGGATCGGCGCCGACGACGCGAGCGCCGAGACGCGCCAACGGTTCAGAGAGAATTCCGCCGCCGCAGCCGATATCGAGCACGCGAAGTCCAGCGAGACTGTCGAGCCGTGCCGGATCGCGCCCGAAATGCTCGGCCGCACGGTCGCGGATATAGGTGAGGCGGACCGGATTGAACTTGTGCAAAGCCGCCATCGGTCCGCGCGCGTCCCACCACTGCGCGGCAAGGCGCGAGAAGCGGGCGACTTCATCCTGATCGACGCTGCCCGCCGCCTGCTCTCGATCCATCCCACTTATCCAGTTCGCATCCTGTCCGGCGAAGTCCGCCTCAGGCGCATGCCCAAGAGTAAGACGTTGCCGGTCGCGCGCCAATCGGAACCCGCTGGCGCTCGTCTGCGAGCGAAAACCGGCCCGGCGGCGACCTTGTATGCCGCCCTTTAGGCTCACACATCCAATCAAGGCCGAGACAGACTGGGGGCTGGCGTGGCGTCAAGGATCGGCATGGCTTTCGCCATAAGCCTAAGCGCCGCCGCAGCGATGGCTGACACCGCCGGCTGCGGCCATGCAGAGGCGGCGGAGACCCCGCCGCCCGCCGCCGACGGCCAGTATCAGGCTTGCGTGGCCGACGCCGGCACCACCCACGACACCGCCCGGGCGGCCGAATGCAAGCGGCTGGCGGAACAAACCGATAGCAATCGCGCCAACTGTCTCGGCAAGCTCAATCTGCCGAAAATCTATTGCGACGCCTCGTATGCGCCGCGGGATCCCAGCGCCAACTGCGCGCTTCCCGATGAAATCGGGTCGGTCATCGACGCCGAGCTAACGCGCGCGCGTTTGCGCTGTGCGCGGTCGCTGGCAGGGGGAGAAGGCAAGCCGTAACGGTTAGGGGGAAAACTTGGTCGGGAATGCGAAAAGCAGCCCGCTTACGCTATAGTGGCTCCATGACTCGCCGCACACCCGACGCCCGCACCGCCGCTGAACAAGCCTTCAAGGCGGCGACCACCAAACCGGTTGAGGGACCGCCTAAGCCCCCACCGTCACTGCCGGGCGCAAGAGAGATGGTCTCGTTGCGTCTCGACCGCGACGTCCTCGATTTTTTCCAGGCCGACGGACCGGGCTGGCAGGACCGCATCAACGCCGCGTTGCGCAAAGCGGCCGGGAAGTAACTGCGCTGCGCCGGCTCGGGCCACCTGTCCGTCGGACAAGGTAAACAAATGGTTCGGATCCCTGCCGCTGCGCCAAAGATGTGGGGGAACCGCAACACAAACCGCCCGAATTGCGGGTAAGCTGAAAAAGCCGCAGCCATTATCTCAATTTCGCCCCATAACTTCGTATGTATTGGAGACGGGACGAAGACGGATACTGGGGTTATGGCGCCCGAAAAGCACTCCTATTTCTCGCGTTTTGCCGTGAAGTTCGCCGAGATTCTCGGCGCGGGCATCGCGACCGCGGTGAGTGGATTTCTCGTCGCCCACCTCGGCGGATATTTGTCTTGGCCGGCGAAACCACCCGTGCCGACGGTGGCGGTCGAGGCCCCTATAAGCAGCAGCGCCAGAACACCCGACCGGCCGCGCAGCCGCACCACCACGTCCGCGCCCGCGGAAACCCACGCGGCTTCTGATGACCGCGCCGCGGAGCCTCCACACGCGGCCGCGAAACCGGTGGAAGTTTCCGCCCCAGCGACAACCGCTGTGGTCCCCGTAGACAACGACGACAAACGCTCGCGTAGCGGCGCCTTGTCGCGCAAGCCGGTAGCCGATGCGCACGCCGTAAAGCCTGCGCCGCACGAGAACGCGGAAGCCAAGGCGCACGATCAAGAAGCCGTCGAAGACCAAGTTCGCGCCGCGCTCGCAAATGTCGATGCGAGCCGGACGCCGGCAAATACGCCGGCGCCCGCCGCGATGAGCCCGGCGCCGCAAACGACTGCAATCCCGCAGCCGCAGCCAATTCCTGCGCCGAGCAACCCGGCCCCTTCGGCGATCGGCCCAAGCGCAGTCGCGAGTACGCCTACCGCGGCGCCGTTAGCCGTCCCGTCGGGAGGGCCGGTCGCGCCGCCGCTCGACCTTCAAAATGCCGCGCCCGCAGCCGCGACCGCGCCAAGCCTGCCGGTTGCCGCGTCAGCGTCACCGCAACAAACACCAGCAGAGCCCGGTCCGTTGACGGCAGTCGAGATAAAATCCCGTCCGGTCGCCGGTGTCGGGGACACGTTGCCTGGCGCGCAAGCGACGGCCGACGCCAACAATGAGCCGGAGGCGAAAGCAAAAATCGAAACCGACAAGGGTTTCTTCTCCAGCATTGCCCGCCTTCCCGAAATGCTGCGCACCAACGCGCATGCCCCAGCCGGCGACCCGCCCCGCCCACCGATGCCGGTCGGCGAATAAGACTCCCTTACGCTCGGCCGCGGTGACGTTTCGCTCCCCGCGAAGCGGGGAAAACAACCCGCCCTCATTTCGCGCGGACCGATTCCCCGGTTAGATTGCGCCATGCTCAACTGGTATCGCGATCTCGGCGCGACCGAGCGGCGCACGTTCGTGGCGTGTTTTGCCGGGTGGGCGCTCGATGCGCTCGACGTTCAGATTTATACGTTCGTCGTGCCGGCATTGATTGCGGTGTGGCACATCACCAACGCCCAAGCCGGACTACTCGCGACCAGCGCGCTGGTCATCTCGGCCTTCGGCGGCTGGATCGCCGGCATGCTCGCGGACGTGGTCGGCCGGGCGCGGCTGCTCATGATCATGATTGTATGGTTCGCGTTCTTCACCTTTCTGTCCGGCTTCACCAACAGTTTCGAGCAATTGCTGGTGGTGCGCGGTTTTCAGGGTTTCGGCTTTGGCGGCGAATGGGCGGCCGGATCGGTCTTGATCGGTGAAGTCGTTCGCGGCGCCGATCGCGGCAAGGTCGTGGGCGTCGTGCAGAGCGCCTGGGCGTGGGGCTGGGGCGCCGCCGCCATCATTGCCACCGTCATCTTTCAGGTCTTCGACCAGCAGATCGCCTGGCGACTCCTGTTCTTCGTCGGCGTCTTGCCGGCGCTTTTGGTGTTTTACATCCGGACCAAGGTGCCGGAGCCGATGATCTTCAAAGAAGCAAAACAATCCGCCCCCAAGCGGGCCGCGCTCGACATTTTCAGCCGGGACCTGATCACGACAACTATGCTCGGCGCGGCGCTCGCTACCGGCGCGCAGGGCGGCTACTACGCGATCACGACATTCCTGCCGACATTTCTACGCACGCAACGCCATCTGAGCGTGCTCAGCACTGGTGGCTATCTCGCGGTCATCATCGTCGGCTCATGGTGCGGCTATATCGTCAGCGCCTATCTGAACGACGCCATCGGCCGGCGCAAAAATTTCTTCCTATTCGCCATCGGCTCTTTGCTGATCGCGATCGCGTATACCCAAACGGAGATTTCAGACGCGATGATGCTGGCGCTCGGCTTTCCGCTCGGCTTCTTCGCCTCGGGCATTTTCAGCGGCATGGGCCCGGTGCTCACTGAATTATTTCCGACCAGTGTGCGCGGCGCCGGCCAGGGCTTTTGCTATAATTTCGGCCGCGGCATTGGCGCGTTCTTTCCGACGCTGGTGGGACTGCTGTCGGCTTCGGTCACGCTCGGCACCGCGATCGGCATCTTTGCTGCGATCTCGTACGCCATTGTCATTATCGCTGCGCTGGCGCTACCGGAAACCCGCGGCCGGAAATTGCTCGCGAACTAGCGCTTCCCGAGGTACCCGCTCGTCGCCCTGCCCGCTCTTTGGAGCTACGCTCGCGTACCAATCGCCCCTGAGCAAAACGTCCATGATGCGCCCGGCGCTGTCCGCCCACGCGGTTTTCGGTATCGCGTCGGACTTCGGATGCCTGCCGGCGCGATAGAGCTGCAACCAGTCCTTGATCGCCTGCGCCAAGTCGGGTTTTTCGGCCGCGAAATAGAACGCGTGCTCGCCCGCCACCTCGCGAAAGACGGGGATATCACGCGCCATGATGGGCAGGCCGTACCGCGCGGCTTCCATCAAGGGCAGACCGAAACCCTCGGCTTCGGATGCGGCGATCAAGCAGGACGACGCGGCATAGATTTTTTCCAAATACTCGTCAGAAGCTCGGTTCAGCCAAAACAGCCGCTTTCCGCTTTCGTGATCAGATTGTAGCCGCGTTACGATTCTCGGAATGGTGCGACGCATGTCCTGCGGCAAGCCCCGCCAGCCTTCAACGCCGGCCACAATCAAATTGACGTCCACGCCTTCGCCCCAGAGCTGATCGAAGGCGTCGAGCACCGGCAGATGTCCTTTGCGAGGCTCGATGGTGCCGACCATCAGGAAACTTGGACGCGCAGCGAAGGCCCCAAGATGAAGTGACGCGTCCCCCGGAAAGCCTCGCGTCGCAGCGGCGTTGGCAATGTCTCCCCCCGGCCGGAAGTGGCCGATGTGGAAGGGACGCAACGGCGAAATGTCGCGCTTTCCGGCCCAATCATGGAGATCGTCGGCGACGGTTCGCGAAGTGCACAACGCTCCGTCGGTTTGCAGGACGGCGCGCAGCCACTTTTCGCAAGCAACATCATCGCCCGGCGGAAAAAATTGCGGCAGCCGGAGCGGCAGCAAGTCGTGGACGGTGAAATAAACGGAGGCGCCGCGGTTGCGGCAGTCGGCGATTAAGCCTGCCGCATCGGCTTCGACGAGCCATCGGCCGGAGTGGTCGAGCCCGAGCACGATATCGCCCGCCTGCAATTCGGCCGCCGTATCGGCCAAAATGTCGGGCGGGCAGCCCAAAAGATCGAGCGCGAAGCGCCGCGCATAGCGATAGTGCCAGAAACCGCCCTCATCGCTCAGGTACACAGGCTCGACGCGAAAGCACTCCGGAGGCTGGTCAAGAAACGCGAGTGTAAGGCCCCGCGCTACCCTTTCGATCCCCGTTTTGAGTTCGGTGCGACAGGTCGCCGAGACGTCGAGCAGCAATTGGCGGCCAGGCCGTTTTGTCGGCAAGGATCTGGCGATGGCGCGGGACAAAATACGGCACGCGGCCTCGTCCGGCGGCGGCGATACCGCGGCCGCCACATCGAGCATGGCGGATAGTCCCGTCCTGCCTTCGGCATAGAAAGCCTCGATTGCCTCGGCATAAAGCTGTGCACAGATTTCGGGCGCGTGACGGGACGCAACTAATTCACGCGCTCTTTGGCGCAAATCACCACGTCCCCCTGCGTCCTTGTGAAGGGTTTCGAACGCGGTGATCAGGTCGGCATCGGAAAAATCGTCGTCGAGCATCCACACCGCGTCGGCCGGAAACTCCGAAGCGCTGCCGTGCGCGTTGGTTATCACCGGCACTCCGGCATTCAGGCAATCGAGCAGTGCGCCGGAGGTTTCGCCGCGCGAGCTGGTGCGCAACTGAACGGCCAAGTCGGCGGCGGCCAGATACGCGTGGAAACGCGAGGCTTCCACCCAGCCGGTAATACAGACCCGAGCCTCGAACTTGTTGGCACCGATGAGGTCCAGAAGTTGCGTGCCGTAATTGCCCGGATGATTTTCACCGACAAAAACAAGAAGACATTTGCCATCACGCACTAGCGATGAGCCCAAGAATGCGTTGAGTAATCTACGACTAAGCTTGCGGGGCTCAATGCTGCCGAAGGAGCATAAGACGAAAGTGTCTTGCGGCAGTCCGATCGCCTCTCGCGCCGCGGCTCGTGGCCATGGCTCGGCCGGAGCCCGCAGGTGCGGGATGACCTTCCAGTGTTTGGTAAAATCCGGCCCGAGCCAATCGCTCGCGAGGCCGCGCGCATATTCGGAATGAACAATCACTCCCTCCGCCGCCTGCGCAACGCCGAGATTAACCGGATAGCGTATTTTCGCAGCCTCCTCGTCGCGATAGCGGTCGCGCGCAGCAACGTAACCGTGGCTTTGATAAAGCGCCCGAGTCCAGAACGCGCTCGACGGGTCGATCTTTTCGAGCCAGCTGAAAAGTCCGCTGAGGAAGATGTCGTGGAGGACGACGGTGCCCGGAATCTCGACCATCAAGTCGCGCATGCAATCATGGAAATGCGAATTCCCCATCTGATAGACGACGCGGTCGATCCCATGGCGATTGGCGCGCAGCCACGGCGGATCGTGAACCGGGAAATCAACGCCGACCGCTGCGGCATCGACTTTTTTCTGATCGCTGATCAGCACAATGTCGTAGTACCGGGAGAGCGCGGGAAGAAGATCGGCGCTGTACTGCGCAATGCCGGTCCGTTCCGGCGGAAGTGGTGAGACGAACGCAAGCCGCGGACGTGACGCCGCGCCCGCGGCGGCGATAGGCTTGGGCTCGGAAACGCCGCCCGCTCTTTTCTCCTGCGCGCTCTTAAGTCTCGCATAGACGAATTGTTCTCTTTCGGTCCAAAAACCATTCGGAGCCGGCGCGACACCGTCGGCGAGAAGAACATTGAACGCTCTGCGTTGAAATCGCTTCAACGGCGGGAAACGCTCAAATGGCCCGCGCGCGATCCGCAAAAGGCGCGGACGGGTCAGCACGAATCGGACGGCCCTCAGCGATATCGTTCGCGCCGTTCGGCGTAGCCATGAACCCGGGTTGAGAGTGATCCAGTGCAACTCTTGGCGCAATTTGCGAGCCTCGCCGACGGATGTGCCCGTCAGTTTTTATAGCGCGCTTTCGACAGTGATGACCAACGACCCGCCTCAATTCGGGATCGTCGAGAAAATGGGTTAGTATAGGCGCATGCGAATTGCGCCCGGCGTCATATCTCGACTGCAAACCGCATCTACCGGCGAGCGGTCGCTGGTTCTTGGCACATTGGCGGTCATCTCCGCTCTGCTTTGTAATTTCATTCCCACACCCGCTTTCCTGATTATTGGAAATACGCCGCTGCTTCCGGCTTTGTGGTTTGGCCTCGTGCTTTGTATCGGCACAGCTTTGTGGGCCTCACGGCGGGTCTTCGATCTCGCGATAATCATGCTGTCCTCATTCGCTGCATGGTTCGCGGCGGTCGAAACCGCGGCGGGACTGCATCTGAGCATAGAACGGCAGGTAAAAGCCGCATTGCCTTCCGCCGCCTCCGCGCCTTCGCTCGCCTATGTTGACGTCGGCTGCGGCATGATTGCGGGGCTGGTCGGGAGCGCCATTATCGTCGCCGTGATTTCGGCGACCGTGCATCCTTTCAGGACATCGGGCGCATGGGCGCGAACCATACTTTTCGGCACCGTCGCCGGTTCCTTGCTGGAATTCATCAATGAGGGGCTGACGCCGGCTCTTCCGATACACATCGGTAGCGCCCTGCCGCTTTATTTGGTTTGGCAAGCCAGCGTTGCCGCTTCCATCGGCCATGCCTTCGCCGGCAAGCCGGACTTTCAACAGCGGACACCGAACCTGCAAAAATAAAAAAGAAAGACGGTTTTCGCGGCGTTTGCTCTAACGGCCGAAGCTCACCGCAATTGTTGATGCAGAAATTCGCTGGTCCGCGTATTTGCGAGCGCTGCCGCGGCGGCGTTGTAATGCGCGCCATTATGCCGAGAGAAGGCGTGACGCTGACCGGGATAACTGTAAACAGTCGCGTTCGGTTTCTTTGCAAGCGCCGCTTTGATCTCGGCTTGCGCGGTCTTTGAGATGAATTCGTCCTCCTCGCCGAGGTGCATAAGTAAGGGGGTGTTCAAGCCGCCAACCTCGCCGAGGTACTTTTCCGTGTCGCCTCCATGATAAGCGACCGCGGCGTTGACCTGATAGCGGGCGGCCGTGATAAAGGCCATCAATGCACCGAGGCAGTATCCCTGCAGGGCAACCTTTCCCGTCGACTCCGGCAACTCGACGGCGGTGCGGACCGTTTCCTTGATATCTTTCGCGCCCGCATCGCGATCATACGCCGCGTAAAGTCGCAGGCCGTGTTGCCAGTCAGCTTCAGACCTT
>DAIUEQ010000041.1:0-20529 GCA_036845025.1 Xanthobacteraceae bacterium
TCGAGACCGGCGGCAATCGCGCCGCGCATGATCAACAGCGTGTTGACCGGGAAAAACGGATTCCACTTGAAGGTGGCGATGCCGTGCCGGCGGATGAACCGTTGCATTTCGAGATTCTCGTATGGCAAACGGTTCTTGATGCCGGCCAGCTTTTGCGCCGGCGAGCTGTTGTTGGTGAGCTTGAAGACGCCGCCGAGGAGGATCGGCACATACTCAAATTTAACGCCAGTGCGCTGCTCAATCTCCGGAACAACAAGATGCGCGAGATAAGCGTTCGGGCTACCGAAATCGAACAGAAACTCCACCTTGGCCATTTCACCAGACCTCCCGATACGGACGCACATCGAGCTCAAAAGTCCACGCGTCGCGCGGTTGCCGGTAGAGCTGCCAATAGGCCTCGGCGACTGAGGCCGGATTCATCAATTGATCGGGCTCGAGGTTCTCGAGCGCTTGCGGCCCGGCCTGCTGCTTGATGCGCTCGCGCACGAACGCCGTATCGACGCCGGCGTCGATGATCAAATGCGCGACGTGGATGTTCTTCGGTCCCAACTCGCGTGCCATGCTTTGCGCCACCGCGCGCAGGCCGGATTTGGCGCTGGCGAATGCGGCGTAGCCGATGCCGCCGCGCACGCTCGCGGTCGCGCCGGTGAAGAAAATGAATCCTTGCCCGCGCGGCAGCATCACGCGCGCGGCCTCACGGCCGGTGAGAAATCCGGCATAGCAAGCCAATTCCCACACTTTGCGGAACACCCGTTCGGTGGTGTCGAGCAGCGGAAAATTGACATTGCCGCCGACATTGAAAATGCAAACCTCGAGCGGCGCATGGGCGTCCGCTTCGCGCAAGAAGGCGGTAATGTCGTCCTCCTTGCGGGCATCGAGACCACGCGCCACGATAGACCCGCCTGCGGCTTCGATATCGGCGACGAGCGGCGTAAGCTTGTCGGCATTACGCCGCCCTGCGAAAATGACGAAACCCTCGGTGGCAAATCGTTTGGCAATAGCTGCACCGATGAAATCCCCGGCGCCGATTACCGCCACGGTGGCGTTGCGCTTGGCCATGCTCATCCCTCCCGGCGTAGCTCTTCACCAGAGAGGCCGCGCCGGCTCGCACATTATGCGCGCCGGACGCGGATGCGAAGGGCGTCCGTTCCGCATTGCGGCCAACTTGCCAATTGTTCGGCTTGCCGCCACCATACTGAGCAGTGTTATCAGCGATTGTGCGGGCGCAGACCGAGGCTAGATCGTGCCGGGCGAAGCGAGCCACCTCGTAGCCGAAACCGCCGCACGGATCCTTGCGGATTTCGCCGACCCGCAAACCGTCAACCGGGACACCGACGGTTCCTGGAAAACGCGGCTGTGGAATGCGCTCAACGCAGCCGGATTGACGTTAGCCTGGGTGCCCGAAACGCTAGGCGGTTCGGGCGCAAGCATCGCCGATGGCTTCGCCATTCTCGGCGCCGCCGGGCGCGCGGCCTTAGCGGCGCCGCTTGCGGAAACATTGGCGGCTGGCTGGCTGCTAGCGCAAGGCGGTATCGAGGCGCCCGCGACGTCAATGACCGTTGCCCCTTGCCGGCCGCGCGAGCGCATCACTATCGACGCCGAAGGTGAGCTCAACGGCCGCGCTAGCGGCGTGCCGTTCGCGCGCGAAGCCGCACATATCGCCGTGTTGGTGCAGGATGGCGCCTCGGAGAGAATCGCACTCGTACAGATTCAGGAGTGCCGCGTCAGCGAGGGCCGCAATGTCGCAGGCGATCCGGTCGACACGGTTCTGTTTGAGAGAGCAAAGCCTTTGCGCGTTGCGGCGGCACCGCCGGGCTTCACGCAAGATATTCTGATGCTGATGGGATCGGTGATCCGTAGCGTCGAGATCGCCGGCGCGCTGGAAACGATTTTGGCGCTGAGCGTCGCCTATGCCAACGAACGCATCGCTTTCGAACGCCCGATCGGCAAGTTTCAAGCCGTGCAGCAAAATCTCGCGCGGCTCGCGGGCGAGACCGCGGCCGCCATCGCCGTGGCCGGTTCGGCGGCTGACGCCGTCGCCGGCGCCGATCAATTCGATGACGATGTATTTCTGGAAGTCGTTTCGGCGAAAATCCGCACCGCCGAAGCTGCAGCCGAAGGCGCCGCCATTGCGCATCAGGTGTTCGGCGCGATCGGCTTTACGCAGGAGCACGTCTTGCATCGCTTTACGCTTCGCATGCTGGCCTGGCGCGACGATTTCGGCAACGAAAGCTATTGGGCGAATGAGCTCGGCAAGCGCGCCGCCTGCCGCGGCGCCGAAGAATTCTGGCCATGGGTGGCGTCCCGATGAGTACGGCATTACGGTTTGATCCCATTCGCCTGCCGCCGGAATGCGGCGCGCTCCGCAAAGAAGTGCGGGCGTTTCTGACCGAACATATCGCTGCGGGCACCTTCGATCCGCACCATGGTGGTCACGGCGAGTCGTATAATCGCGCCTTCAGCAAAAGCGTCGGCGCCAAGGGCTGGATCGGCATGACTTGGCCGAAGAAATACGGCGGCCATGAGCGCAGCCAGCTCGAGCGCTTTGTGGTGACCGAGGAATTTCGCGTCGCCAACGCGCCGAGCAACCTGCATTTCGTCGCCGACCGGCAAAGCGGACCGATTTTGCTCAAATACGCACCCGAACACATCAAGCAGGACATTCTGCCGCGCATTTGCCGCGGCGAATTGTGCTTCGCCATCGGCATGAGCGAGCCAGGCTCGGGCTCCGATCTGTTCGCCGCAAAAGCGAAAGCGACCAAAGTCGAGAACGGCTGGCGCATCAACGGCAGTAAGATTTGGACGACCAGCGCGCATGTGGCCGATTACATGCTGGCGCTGTTCCGCACTTCGCCGCCGACCAAAGAAAATCGTCGGCACGGACTAACACAATTTCTCGTCGACCTGAAAACACCGGGCATCTCGGTGCATCCGATCAATCAGATGACCGGACTGCCTGGTTTCAACGAAGTGGTTTTCGCGGATGCTTTCGTCCCCGACGATCATCTCCTCGGAGAGATCGACGGCGCTTGGAAACAAGCGACCAGTGAGCTCGCCTACGGGCGGAGCGGGCCGGAGCGATTCCTCGACACATTTTACGTCATGCTCGAATTGATCCGCGCCGTGGGACCCGAGCCGGATCTGCGTAGCGCGGAAGGGCTAGGCCGGCTCGTAGCGCAACTCCACACTTTACGCCGCATGTCGGTTTCGGTGGCCGGCATGCTACAGGCCGGGAAGGAGCCGGTGGTCGAAGGCTCGATTGTCAAAGATCTCGGTACCCTTTGGGAGCAAAAACTGCCGGCGCGGGTGCGCGAGCTTGCGGCCTTCGTCGATCCGGAAATGACTAATCGCGCGACGCTCGATGAGCAGCTCGCCATTGCCACCACGATCGCGCCGAAGCTGACCATTCAAGGCGGCACGACCGAAATCTTGCGCGGCATTATCGCCCGCGGCCTCGGCTTGCGTTGAAGGGATAAGCCGTGCCCGACATCGCATCCTTGCTTTGGCCGCGCTCGGTAGCGGTCGTTGGGGCTTCGTCGGACACTCACGCCTTGCGCGGGCGGATTTTTGAAACCATTCGCGGCCAGCCATTTGCCGGGCACATTTATCCGGTGAGCCGGAGCGCCACCGTCGTGCAAGGTGAAACCGCCTATCCGTCGGTTGACGCTCTTCCGGAACGCCCGGACTTGGCGATCCTTATTGTGCCGGCGGCCTATGTCGTGGCCGAGCTTGAACGTTGCGGCCGCGCCGGAGTCAAAGCGGCTGCAATCCTGTCTTCCGGTTTCGCCGAAGCGGGCGAAAATGGCGTGCAGTTGCAGCGTGAAATCACGGCGATTGCGCAGCGCTACGACATGGCGGTGAGCGGGCCCAACTCCGAAGGCTTCACCAATATCGCGGCCGCGCTTTGCGCGAACTTCAGTCCTGCTTCCGACAAGAGCGCGGGCCCGCTGACGCCGTCCCGGCCGTTGGGCGGTGGCCAAGTCTCGGTGATTTCGCAAAGCGGCGGCCTTGGCTTTGCCTGCTTCGATCGCGCCCGGCCGCGCGAGTTTTTGTTCCGCTACATCGTCACCACCGGCAACGAAGCCACGCTCGAGGTAGCGGACTTCGTCGATTACATGCTCGATGAGGGCAAAACCGACGTTTTTCTGCTGCTGATCGAGGCGATCAAGACACCAGCAAAATTCAAGCGGGTTGCCGAAAAGGCACTGAAAGCCGGCAAACCGCTGATCGTCGGCAAAATCGGCCAAAGCGAACCCGGCCGCCGCGCGGTCATGTCTCACACCGCGGCATTGGCCGGCGCCGCGACGGCGTATAGCGCGGTGTTCGAACGCTACGGCGTGATCGAAGCCCGCGATTTTGATGAGGTGCTCGATTTGGCGGCGGGCTTCCTGGCCTGCAAGGGCAAGTTGCCGGTGGGAAAACGCGTCGGCATTTGCACCGCGTCCGGAGGCGCCGGCATCTGGATGGCGGACGCCTGCGCCGCGGCGGGCCTCGATGTGCCGACGCTCGATGACGCGACCCGCGCGGAGCTTAGTACTCACGTGCCGCCCTATGGCACATCGCAAAATCCGGTCGACTTCACCGCGCAGGGCGTGCAGAAGCTTGGCTACGCGGAATTCGCACGCATTGTTGCGCGTTCGCCTTCGATCGACAGCGTCATTGTCGTCATCACTGCGCGCCGTTCGGCTTTTCTGGAAGCCGATTTGCCGAAATTCAAAGAGCTGGCACGCACCACCGAAAAGCCGGTGCTGATGTGGAGCTACACGCTGCCGTCGGAGCGCACCACCGAAATTCTCAACGACATCGGCTTTCCGCTGTTCATGAGCGCGCCCGGTTGCGCGCGCACGCTGCGCAAACTGGTGGATTATCGTGCACGGCGTGAGCAGTCCGAGACCATAGTCGATACGCCGACGCCCAGGGCAACGCGCGAGGAAACCGCCGCCGCGCTTGCGAAGTCACCCGCGATCATCTGCGAATACCGAGCGCAGACGTTGCTCGCGCCTTACGGCATCGGCGGTAAAAACGCTGGGCAGATCGTGCATTCCGGCGACGAAGCCGCGGCGGCCGCGAAAGCGCTTGGCGGCCCGGTTGCACTGAAAGTGCAGTCCGCAGAGATTCCGCACAAAACCGAGGCTGGCGCGGTGATTTTGAATCTCGAAGGGCCGGAGAACGTGCGCACCGGCTATGACAGCGCGCTCGCGGCCGCGAAAGGCTTCGCCCCTACGGCGCAAATTGACGGCGTCCTGGTCCAGCCCATGGCAGCGGCGGGACGCGAGGTCATTGTCGGTATCAATCACGACTTAACCTGGGGACCGCTGCTGCTGGTCGGGCTCGGCGGCGTGCTGGCGGAGGCGCTTGGCGATGTAGCGGTCGCGCCGGCCCCACTTGATCAAGCGCAAGCGCGCGCCTTGGTCCGCCGCCTCAAGGGCGCCGATATATTCGGCCGTTATCGCGGCCAAGCACCGGCCGATATTGAGGCGCTTTCCTTGCTGATGGTGCGGCTGTCGCAGTTCGCCTATGACCATGCCGAGGAGATTTCGGCGATTGATCTCAATCCGGTGATTGTGCACGACGCCGGCGACGGCGTCACGGTGGTGGACGCGCTGATCACCAAACGCCGCGGCGGCGCGGCCGAACTTCACGACGCGGGTAGCGTGGAAACGAAGGCCGTATTGCATGACAGCGTTTAAGGACATCGGGGTCGAAAGGAGCGGCCACGTCGCATTGGTCGAGATCCGGCGGCCGCCGAATAATTTCTTCGACGCCGCGCTGATCGGCGAGATTGCCACCGCGTTCGAGAATTTGGACGCCGACGCCGGGTGCCGTGCGCTGGTTCTGGCCGCACAAGGCAAGGCGTTTTGCGCCGGCGCAAATTTCGGCGAAAGCGATAGCGAAGGCGATGAGCTTTTGAGCGGGCCGCGGCCAGGCGCCGCGCATCTTTATATCGAAGGCAACCGGCTGTTCCGCACCAAAAAGCCGATTATCGCGGCGGTTCATGGCGCCGCGGTTGGCGGCGGTTTGGGACTAGCGATGGTCGCCGACTTCCGCGTGACCTGCAAAGAGGCGCGGTTCTCCGCGAACTTCACCCGGCTCGGATTTCATCCCGGATTCGGCCTGACCGTCACGCTGCCCGCTGCCATTGGCCCGACCAAGGCGGCGCTGATGTTCTATACCAGCCGCCGCGTGGCGGGCGATGAAGCGCACGCCATGGGTCTCGCCGACGTGCTGGTGGCCCAGGACAAAGTGCGCGAGGCGGCTTTGTCGCTCGCGGCCGAGATCGCCGAGAATTCGCCGCTCGGTCTAATCGCCACCCGCGCTACGCTCCGCGGCGACCTCGCCGATCGCGTGCGCGCCGCCACCGAGCATGAGCTGGCTGAGCAAAGCCGCCTGCGCAAAACCGAGGATTTCAAAGAAGGCGTTAAGGCGATGGCGGAACGCCGCCCGCCGCTTTTCACCAACAGGTAGGCCGGTTTCCTGCCGCCTCCACAATGGAGCTTCCACGTTATGTCAGTGAGGATTGAGAAAGACGGCGCAGTCTGGACCGTGATCCATGATCGGCCCGAAGCCCGCAACGCCATGGATCCCGCAAGCGCCGACGCGCTGACCAAAGCCTTTCTCGAATTCGACGCAGACAACGACGCATCGGTTGCCGTGTTTTACGGCGCCGGCGGCGCGTTTTGCGCCGGCTGGGACCTCAAATACGTCTCGACCCTGAACGCCGACTATCCGCTCGGCGAACTCGACATCCCGCCTGCCGGACCACGCGGCAACGGCGGGGAAATTCCACGCGGACCGCTCGGGCCGTCCCGGCTCGAGTTGGACAAACCCGTCATTGCGGCAATCGAAGGACCGGCGGTCGCGGGCGGGATGGAACTCGGACTCTGGTGTGATTTTCGCGTGATGGCTAAGGATTCCTATTTCGGGGTGTATTGCCGCCGCTGGGGCGTGCCGCTGATCGACGGCGGCACCGTGCGGCTGCCGCGCATTGTCGGCCAGGGTCGGGCGCTGGAAATCATCCTGACCGGACGAAAAGTTCCGGCGGAAGAGTGTCTCAGCATCGGGCTGTGCGAATACCTCACGCCCAAAGGCGGAGCCCGGCAGAAGGCAGAGGAGCTCGCGCAGGAAATCGCTCGCTTTCCGCAAGTTTGCGCGCGCGCCGACCGCCGTTCCGCGATCAAGAGTCACGGCTTGCCGGTGCGCGATGCGCTTGTTCAGGAGTGGTACAACGGCCGCGAGGCGCTCATCAAAGACGGCGTCGCCGGCGCGACCCGTTTCAAGGGCGGACTGGGCCGACACGGCGATTTCCAGAAAATCCGCTAGTGCTTCGGGCGGGACGGTACGGTTAACAAGCCGTTACCGAATTCGCGCGTCGCGCGCAGTTCCCTCTCGGTGCGACCGGCAGATAGCCGGCTTCGCGACGCCACGTGGATAACGCCGCCCTAACGCCGGGCCGGTTCCGTTAATCCGTTGATCGGATTCAGAAAGTCGACCTTCACATTTACTTGGTGGAGACACCTTTAAGTCATATTGCCGAGTGGCATTTTCGGCTTTTTGGGTTTTGCTGACGGTACCAGGAAAATGAGTCTCGCGTTGCGCGCTCGCCAATCCGGACACGATGCGCTGCCGGCGGAAATCTACCTTCCGCTCGTCGACTCGCTTTTTCAGGACGCGCGGACTCTCGTCACCGGCAGCATCTTCGTCACCGTTTCGATTCTTCTGACTTACTGGAAGACCGGCGAACCGGTCCTTCTGTATTGCGCGCTGGCAGTGCTCGTGGTCGGCCTCGCTCGCGCATTGGTGATGCGCGCCTATGCGCGTGCGCGCGATACCGTCAAAACGTCGGAAATCGCTCGCCGCTGGGAATTCCGCTATGCCGCCGGCGCCTCGGCGTCGGTCGCGATTCTTGGTTTCTGGTGCTACGCCGCGTTTGCCTGGACGCACGATCCGTTCGCGCATCTGGTCAGCTTCTCCATGACCATCGCATATACGATGGGCATTTTCGGGCGAAATTTCGGCAGCGCCCGTTTCGTGGTGGTGCAGATTGTATGCGCATGGGCGCCGATGACGGCGGCGCTGCTGCTGTACGGCAGCGCCTTTCACTGGGTGTTCGCCGGACTGCTGATTCCGTTCTTCCTGACACTGAAGCTGATAGCCGAAAAGCTGCGGCTTACACTGCTTGATGCCGTGATCACCTCGCGCGACATGTCGCTGCTCGCAAAACGCTTCGATACCGCGCTCAATAACATGCCGCACGGCCTGTGCATGTTCGATTCCAAGCGGCTGATCGTGGTGTCCAATCAGAAGCTGAACCAGCAGATGGGACTGGCGCTAGATTCAGAGCTGAAGGGCCTCAGCGCGCACGCGTGGGTCGAGAGCGTAGTGAAAGCGAGTTTGATTTCCGCCGCGAGCGCCGACGAGCTATTGGCGCGCCTCGACGCGCGACTATCGAACAGCGAGGACGCTCCGTTCACCGTCGGCTTGCTCAACGGCAAGACCTTGGAGTTCACCGTGCAGCCGATGGAAAACGGCGGCATGGTCGTGCTGACGGAGGACATCACCGAACGCAAGGTGGCGGAAGCCAAGATCAGTCACCTGGCGCGGTTCGACGCGCTTACCGGCCTGCCAAATCGCACCGTATTGCGCGACCGCATGGAACGCGCACTCGGCGAATGGCGCCCGGACAATATGTGCGCGATCCACTTCATCGATCTCGATCAGTTCAAGCAGGTCAACGATACTTTGGGCCATACCAGAGGCGATATGCTTCTGGAAGCGGTCGCCGAGCGCCTGCGTTCTTCGATTCGCGACGCCGACGTCATCTCCCGGTTCGGCGGCGACGAGTTCGTCGTGTTGCAGGCGCCGCTGAAATCGCTCGAACAGGGTGAAGCGCTCGCCGCGCGCATTTTGAACACGCTCGGCGGCACCTACGATCTCGACGGGCATAAGGTCGTGGTCACCGCGAGCATCGGTATCGCGGCGGCCAAGACACCGCTCGATCCGGATCAGTTCCTGCGCAATGCCGACCTCGCGCTGTACCAGGCGAAGTCCGACGGACGAGGCACCTGGCGCTGGTTCGAGACCAAGATGGAATCCAACGCGCAGGCGCGAAGAAATCTGGAATTCGATTTGCGCAAGGCGCTCGAGACCGAAGCGTTCGAACTCTACTATCAGCCGCTGTTTAATCTGAAGAGCAAACGCATCGTGGCTTGCGAAGCGTTGCTGCGGTGGCCGCATCGCGATCGCGGCATGGTCTCGCCGGCGGAGTTCATTCCGGTCGCGGAAGAAATGGGACTGATTGTCGAGATCGGCAATCAGGTGCTTTACAAGGCTTGCCTCGAGTGCCGCCGCTGGCCGGGCGAGATCGCGGTCGCGGTCAACTTGTCGTCGATTCAGTTCGACCGCTCCAACGTGCCGGCGCTGGTTCGCGAAACGCTCGCGGCGACGAACCTCGCGGCGCCCCGGCTCGAGCTCGAAATAACGGAATCGACCCTGTTGCAGAATACCAAGCGAACTCGCGCCGACCTCAAGCAACTCGCCGAGCTTGGCGTGAAAATCTCGCTCGACGATTTCGGCACGGCGTATTCGAGCCTCAGCTATTTGCACAGCTTCCCGCTGCATAAGGTGAAAATCGATCAGTCCTTCTTGCAGGGCCTGGGCGACGACGAGCGCCGCGTGACATTGTTGCGCGGAATAACCCGGCTGAGCGCACAACTTGGGCTACGTGTGGTCGTTGAAGGCGTCGAGACCCAGGACCAACTTGAATTCCTTGCCGCCGAAGACAGCATCGACGAAGTGCAGGGATACCTGCTCGGCAGGCCGATGCCGGCGGCTGAGTTGCGCAAGCTCCTCTATGCGACCTACGTCGCGCCGGCGGGATCTTGGCCGGCGCCGCGCGAAGAGGCCGCCGCGTAATATTTGAAGTGTGAAACACCCGCTATCGCCGCGCACGACCAATCGGCATTTTCTGATTTGGATTGCGCGATTAGTTGAAGCTTGAAGGTTTGTTGGTCGCTCGCTGCGCAAAAAATTTGCATGTCACATATGCCGGGCGGTTAACCCTAATGGCCTTGCAAAATTGCAATCGCATTAACAAACTGTTAACCTCCAACTTATCGGTGATGGCGGCTCCCTGAAGTGAGAGCGGGTATGGGTCCTGTAGCGGCGAGTGCTCATAAGGCGCAATCACCTCTCGTACATCATGCCAGACCGGAGAATGCGTTTTCTGACAGCGTGTCCCGGCTGTTGGACCGGATGGATGTAAGGCTCGCTGAATCCGGCGAAGATCGGGAAGCCATCTCGCGGCTGCGCTATCAGGCCTATTTGCGCGAGGGCGCGATCTCGCCGAATGCCACGGGCACATTTTCCGACCCTTACGACGAGATCGGCAAAGTCTTTCTGTTCGGTCTTTATTTTGACGGCCAGCTCGCAAGCTCGGTCCGCATTCACATTGGTTGCAGGGAATATCCGGACTTTCCCTCACTGCACGTTTTCCCCGAGGCACTTCAGCCTTTAGTCGATGATGGCAAAGTCATTGTCGATTCGACCCGCTTCGTTGCTGATGAGGCAATGTCACGCATCCACCGCGGTTTGCCGTATGCAACGCTGCGCACGAGTTGGCTCGCCGGCGCCTATTTCGCCGCCGACTATTCGCTCGCCGCGGTGCGCACCGAGCATCAGGCGTTTTATCGGCGGATGTTCCATCATCAGCTGATTTGCGAGCCGCGGCCTTACCCGCATTTGGCAAAGCCGATCTGCCTGATGTGGATCCATTACCCGAACGTCGCCGATGACGTTCAACGCCGCTATCCGTTTTTCCGCTCGACTTTGTTTGAGCGGCGGATGCTGTTCGAGGCGAGCGCACCGAGCGCCAAGCAACAGGCGCCGGTCGCCAATATCTCCTCGTATGTCGGGCGCACACGTCTGGCGGGCTGACCGCTGCCAGAAGCTTCGCAGCAGCAACACGACTTGGTTATCAAAGTCCCAATCGGACCCGTAGGGTTCGACCGATCGACTTTCAGGAGTATTTCCGTCCAGCCGTTATAAAAGACATCGCCCGATAGCTTTCTAATCATTGGCCGGCGATGCGTAACGAGCGTGCGACAACACTGGCGTGCGATGCCCCGGCGGGCGACGTTCCGCAATGCCCGAAGTGCCATACGCGGCTGAACTTCCGCCGCAGCGCCAATCCCGACATCGACTCCTGCGGCTTCGAAAGCTATCGGCTCGATTGCCCGGAATGCGGCGCAGCGCTTGCCGGAATTATCGATCCGGCCGACGACGCGCTCCTGCTCAGCGAATGCGACGCTCCGCTCAAGGTCGTTTTCTCGCGGATTGCCGTTTAGCAGCGCACCTCCCCAAGCTTTTTCGACCCACCGCCAAGGCCGTCGACGACCACTGCAATTTGGGCGGCGGAAACATGCGGCATATAACCAAGCTCGAGCCGGCATGCGGATCGGGTCAATATGTCGAAGCGTATCGATAAGTCATGGCTGGTTTTCACCAGCATAGAGAACTTCGAGCACGACCGATGCGTCGACCTTTTCTCGCGTCCTGACGGCACCCACGGCTTTGAGGAATTTCGACGCGATGCGGAAGACCGAGGCGAATGGACGCCGGTCGCGTTCTATTCAGGTTCGGTTTATGCGTCACGGGAAGCCGCGCTTACAGCCGCGCTGCGGTCCGTCACGTGGCTGGATGACGCCATCAAGCACAGCCCATCCGCTCAACGATTGCTATCGCCGGATTCAAACTGAGACGCTCCCAATCGCCACGCCGCGCTCAAGCGGCGCGCGCGAACCGGTCGCGATTATGCGGCGCTGAAAAATCCAACTCAGGCCCGAGCGGCACGATGCGCGTCGGGTTAATGGCCGTCATGCTCATGTAGTAATGCCGCTTGATGTGATCCATGTTCACGGTCTCGGCCACTCCCGGCATCTGATAAAGCTCGCGCACGTAATTCGACAAATTCGGATAGTCGACAATGCGGCGCAGATTGCATTTGAAGTGGCTGTAATACACGGCGTCAAAACGAACGAGCGTCGTAAACAACCGCCAATCGGCCTCGGTCAGGCGCGCGCCGACGAGATAGCGCTGGCGCGATAAAATGTCTTCGATCCAGTCGAGCGCCGCGAATACGGCACGCGCGCCTTCTTCGTAGACGTCCTGCACGGTCGCGAAGCCGGCGCGGTAGACGCCAATATTGACGTCTTTGTAAACCCGCGCATTGACCCGGTCGATGTCGCCGCGCAGCTCCGCGGGATAATAATCGGCGCGATCGTTGGTCAACGCCGCGAACGTGGAGTTGAACATGCGAATGATCTCGGGCGATTCGTTGTTGACAATGGTGCGCTGCTCTTTGTCCCAGAGCACCGGCACGGAGACGCGGCCGGTATAGCGGGGATCGGCAAGTAGATAGATCTCGCCGAGCGTCTTCTTGCCATTGACGGTGTCGGCGACGGCGCCGTCGCCGAATTGCCAACCGGCGTCGCCCATCACCGGATCGACCACTGACATCGAGATCACGCTTTCGAGATCTTTCAGTTTGCGGAAAATCACGGTGCGATGCGCGTACGGGCAGGCGAGCGAGACGTAAAGGTGATAGCGCCCGCGCTCGGCGGCAAAGCCGCCGTGTCCGGACGGTCCGGCGCTGCCATCCGGCGTCACCCAGTTGCGAAACACCGGCTCGGCCGGCACGAAGCGCCCGCCGCCGCCGGCGGTATTGTACCACTCGGTGTGCCACACACCGTCGACGAATACCCCATGCGCCATTGGCCTTCTCCGGTCCGAGGTCAACGCTTATCAATCTGGTCGGGCCGACGGTCCAAGCGTAGCCCGTCACGCGCGCGGCCTGTAGGATGAATTGTGTCGGTTCATAAGGGTGAAAGCCAGTGAAAGCGGTGTTTATTGAAAAATTCGGCGGCGCGGAGGTTCTGCAGTATGGCGACCAGCCTGATCCGGTCGCCGCCGCGGGCGAAGTGGTGGTCAGCGTGGTTGCAGCCAGCGTCAACGCCGCCGACTGGAAGGTGCGCGCCGGCGAGTATTCGCAAGCGACGTTTCCGCTGATCCTCGGACGGGACTTTTCCGGTCTGATCGCCGGGCTCGGTCCCGGTGTCGACGATTTGAAAGTCGGCGATCCGGTGTTCGGCGTGCTCGATGCCGGCAAGGAAGGTGCTTACGCCGAGAAGGTCGCGATCAAAGCCTCGATCGTCGCCAAAAAGCCCGCGGCGCTTTCCGATGTCGACGCGGCCGCGCTGGCGCTGACCGGGCTCACCGCTATTCGCAGCATCGAGGACACGCTCAAGCTTAAGCGCGGCGAAAAAATCCTCATTCAAGGTGGCGCCGGCGGCGTCGCGAGCCTCGCGATCCAGCTCGCCAAGCACATCGGCGCCCACGTCGTCACCACCACCAGTACGGCAAATATCGACTATGTCGGCGGCTTGGGCGCCGACGAGGTCATCGATTACAGCACCACCGATTTCACCCGCGCAGTCGCGAACTGCGACGCGGTGTTCGATACGGTCGGCGGCGACGTGGCGATAAAATCGTTTGCCGTGCTCAAGCCGGGCGGCCGCGCCGCGTTCATCGCTTCCGGCTGGAAGGCGCCGCAGCCAACGCGTGACGATGTGACGTCATTGCGGCCGAATGTCGTGCGGGCGCGAGCACCGCTCGAGCGCATCGGTCAATTGGTCGCCGCCGGCGCCGTGCGGCCGCCCGAAGTCAAAATCTTCCGCTTGTCGCAAGCGCAAGAAGCGCAGCGCTTGAGCGAGTCGCGCCACTTTCGCGGTAAGCTCGTCTTTCAGGTCCGATAAGAAAAAGGCCGCGAGGACAAATCCTCGCGGCCTTTGACTGCGGTGCGCGGTCTTATTCCATATGGCCGCCGGCTCTGCGGCAGGCCTTTTTGAATTTCTTCCGCTTCTTGCCGTGCAGCTCTTTGGCGTTCGCCTGATCGATACAGGATTTGGCGATCGCGGCTTTTTCGGAAGCGCTCATGGCCGGCGCCGTCGTCGCTGGCGGCTGGCTTGCAGCGGGCGGCGATCCGGCGGCTGGGGGCGGGTCTTCCGCCCAGGCAGCGCCCGCTCCCAGCGCAAACACCAATAATGCTGCGGCGACGACAGACGATCGGGTCATGGGTTGTTCTCCTTGGTCTTTGGATGAAATGGGAATCCGGTGAAGGAAACGCATCTTAGCTCACGGCGCGGCGCTAGGCGATAGATCGTGCCCGTTCTTCTGTGGGCGGCTGCGCCGCCAAAGCTTACTTCAAGGCTTGCCTGATGTGCTCCAGCAGGCGGCGCTGAAATTCATCGCGCTCGGTTCGGAATGGAATTTCAAAGCGCGCCGTGGCGCTCTCGGTCAGCATGAGATTATAAGGCGCGCCTTCGGTATCGCCGGAAAGACGGAAATCCGTCCGATAGCAGACGATAGGCTTGCCCTTGGCAAAGGCGTACCCGCATTCCCAGGCCGTGCCGCTGTCCGGATCGGGACCGTCCATGCAGGCGACGATCATATCGGCCTGGTCGATGGCTGCCACGTCCATCTCGAAGATCGCGCGCGCCGTTTTGCTTCGCGGCTCGTGCTCTTGTGGCAGCCAAACATCGAAGCCTTGGCTTTCGAGGAAGCGCGCCAATTCGTCATTGAAACCCTGTTCGGCAAACGAAAAGAGCGGGCCCGCGAGATAGAGCTTGGTCATTCTGTTCTCCCGTGGCGGCATCCTGCCCCGCGACCGCGCGAAGTAAAAGAATCGCGTTTTGTTTTCTTACCCGCAGCAACGTGAACCGTGCGCATTTTTGCTGCAATGCGGAACGAAAAGCACACTGCTTTGTGATCGCGATTGCCGTCAACATTTGCATTCCGCCTTAGCAACGCCGCGGCGGCAATGGCACACTTGATCTCACCTTGGGCGCCTTGCGGCCAAGGCCGCAGGCGAGGCCCGTCGTGACCAAATAGACGAGGTGCGCCATGACCTATTCGCACATTGTTTCGGGTGACGGCAGAACCACCGCGTTGCCGGTGGTGCGGCACATCACGCCATCGGATTTGTGGGACTCATTAAAGCGCGGTGCCGACGACTTCGCCGCCATGCCGAGCCACGCTCTTTTCCTGTGCGTCATCTATCCCATTATCGGCATCGTTCTGGTCGCGATCACTTTCGGTCATGCGGCTCTGCCGCTCGCCTTTCCGATCGCCGCGGGTTTTGCGCTGATCGGACCGATCGCCGCCATCGGCCTCTATGAATTGAGCCGCCGGCGCGAAGCCGGGCTCGATAGTTCGGCAAGCCACGCCTTCGACGTGCTGCATTCGCCCTCGCTCGGCGCCATTGTGGTGTTGAGCCTGATGCTGATGGCGATCTTCCTGGTGTGGCTGTCGGTAGCGCAGGCGATCTATGTCGCCAATTTCGGTTATCACGCGCCGGCATCGGCCGCGCAATTCATCGCCGACGTATTGACCACGCGCGCCGGCTGGACGCTGATTGTCGTCGGCTGCGCCGTCGGCTTTGTGTTTGCCGTTGTCGCTCTCACGCTCGGTGCGATCTCGTTCCCGCTGCTGCTTGACCGCGATGTCGGCGCCGCCGTCGCGCTGTTGACGTCGATCCGCGTCGTTGCCGCCAATCCGTTCACTATGGCGCTGTGGGGCTTCATTGTCGCTGCGCTGCTGATTGTCGGCTCGATCCCGTTCTTTCTCGGGCTAACGGTGGTGCTGCCGCTCCTTGGTCACGCCACTTGGCACCTTTATCGCAAGGCGGTCGAGCCGGATCCTAATCCGCATCCGGATTATCAGCCGCAGCAACGGCCGCCCCGCTATGCGGCGGATTTTCCCGCGGCTTTGTTTCCAACGCGGCGTTAGTTTCGTCGTTCGATCTCGCCGGTTTTTCATTCAACGCTGGAGGAGCGTCGCCATGCCATTGTTTATACCTCGCGTTGCTGCGCTCAGCGCAGCGGCGGTTTTAGTCTTCGCGGCCACGCCGGCGCCGGCACAGCTTCTTGAGCACAAGGATTTGACGGCGGCCATGGCCATAACCATTGCGCAGACCGCCATTGAGACCTGCAAGGCCAACGGCTACGCCGTGTCGGCGAGCGTCGTCGGGCGAAACGGCGAGATTATTGTGCAGGTGCGCGGCGACAACGCGTCGCCGCACACCGTGGAAAACGCTTTCCGCAAGGCCTACACCGCGCGCACTTTGCGCGCGCCCTCGGGCGCGCTGGTCGAGCGGATCAAGACCGACGCCGTGGTCGGCAACCTCCTTCACCTGACAAACATCATTGCGCTGCCGGGCGCGCTGCCCATTAAGGTCGGCGAAGAAACCATCGGCGCCGCCGGCGTTTCCGGCGCGCCGGGCGGCGACAAAGACGAGGCCTGTGTAAAGGCCGGCATCGACAAAGTGGCGGACCAGCTAAAGTAGCGGCGGCGCACGGACCTTCGCCGCAATGGACGCTGAGTTCGTCCGCGAATTGTTCGCCCGCTTCGGTGCGGTGTCGGTGAACCGAATGTTCGGCGGCGCCGGCATCTGGTCCGGCGGGCTGATGTTCGCCCTTGAATTCGACGGCGTCATCTATTTGCGCGTCGACGACGCAAGCATCGGCGATTTTGAGCGTGAGGGCTCGAAACCGTTCGTCTATCCCCGCGCCAAGACGCCGGGAAAGGTCGGCCGCCCGTCGCGCGCGTTTTGGCGTTTGCCGGAGCGGCTTTACGACGACCCAGACGAGCTTGCGATTTGGGCGCAGCGCGCGGTTGCGATCGCCGAACGAAGAAAACTCAAGCCGCGCAAGCCGACGACGCAGCTGCGGACAAAGCGGGCCGCGGCAAGAAACAAAAGCCGCCGCTAAAGCGGCGGGTCGGGTTCGCTTGCGCGCCGAAACGCAAGGCTCTCCTCTTCCAGGTCGAGCTCGCGTTCGATGCGGCGGCGCGCTTCGTCGGTGATCTTTCCCTCCTGCAGCAGCCGGTAGATGTATTTGCGCTCGGCGCCGATCAAATCCGCGCGTAACTCGGCAGCCTCTGCGTAGGCCTTGAGCCCGTCGCCGGAGTTTTCCGGCACTTGGCCGACGTGGTGGTGATGGCGAGCGCGCAGGATCGCCAGCACGTCGGGGTCGGCTTCACCGGTTGCGGCGAGCGTGTCGAGGCGGCCTTGCGCCACTTTCAAAGCTTCGAGCCGTGCGGCGATTTCGGCGTCTTGCTCGCGCCGGCGCTCGTCCTCCGCATCGTGCGGCAGCGCCAGCGCGCGAACGACCGCCGGAAGCGTAAGCCCTTGTCCGACCAACGTCGCGATAATGACGCCGAAGGTGATGAACAGGATGAGGTCGCGATCCGGGAATGAGGCGGCGGTGAGCGTGGTCAGCGGCAGCGCAAGCGCCGCGGCCAGCGAAACCACGCCGCGCACGCCGAGAAATCCCAGTAGGAACGCCCATTGCCACGGCGGCGCCGGATCGCGGCGCGCCAGCGACGGGATCAGCCAGCGCGGCAGATAGACCGACGGAAACGCCCAGATGAAGCGCGCGGCCACGATCACCACAAGCACGATCAGGATGGCGAAAGGCACGTCGCGCATCGCCACCAGATCGGTGCGGTCGAGCACGGTGCGGATCTGCATCCCAGTGGCAAGGAAGACGAACCCTTCGAGCAAATAAACCAGCAAGTCCCAGAAGAAGATGCCCTGCAGGCGGGTCGCGGCCGGAATGAGCAGCGGCCCGTTCCAGCTCACGAACAGGCCGGCGGCGACTGTCGCCAGCACGCCCGAGCCGCCGAGCTGCGACGGCGCCAGGAAGGCAATGTACGGCATCATGAGCGACATCGTAATTTCGACGCGCGGGTCGTGCGCCCAGCGGCGCAGCCGCAAGCTGGCCCAACCAACGGCGATGCCCCAAGCGATTTCGCCGACGACAATGACCGCGAACTCGCCGGCCGCTTGCGGCAGCGAGAACACGCCGGCGCTCACCGCGGCAACGGCAAAACGATAGAGAATGAGCGCGGTGGCGTCATTGGCCAAACCCTCGCCTTCGAGCACGACGATCAGCCGGCGCGGCAGGCCGACGCGGCGCGCGATAGCCAGCGGCGCCACCGCGTCCGGCGGCGAAACAATGGCGCCGAGCACGAACCCAACGGCGAGCGGCATGTGCAACACGTAATGCGCAACTACCGCGACCGCGCAGGTGGTGAAGATGACGCAGCCGAACGCGAACAGCGAAATGGGGCGCAGGTTGAAGCGGAACTCGCGCCAGCTCATGGCGACGCCGGCCGAATAGATCAGCGGCGGCAGGATACCGAGCAGGACCAGTTCCGGCGCCAGTTCCAGCCGCGGCAGTCCGGGGATAAGCGCCAGCACGATGCCGGCAATAACCAGCAGGATGGAAGGCGCGGTGTTGAGCCGCCGCGCGACGACCGCGACGACCACCAGCACGGCGAGAAACAGCAGAACGGTTTCGATCAGCGCGGCCATTGGCTTAACGATGCCCGATATCGGCGCAGCGTCAAGCAGAGTTACTTACGGCGCCCTGCCCGCGCCGAAATGTTCGCTGCGACGGCGGCGCTAATCAGCGCCTTCAACGCCTTGTCGTTGATTTTCTCGCCCTCGCGAATGTCGATGGCGCGGCGCACGTTGCCTTCGAGGCTCGAGTTGAACAGTTTCGACGGATCCGCCAATGCGGCGCCCCGGGCGAAGGTCAGTTTCACCACGGCCTTGTAGGTCTCGCCGGTGCAGATAATGCCGTCGTGCTCCCACACCGGAACCCCGCGCCACTTCCACTCTTCCACCACTTCGGGATCGGCCGCCCTGATGATGGCGCGCACCCGCGCCAGCATTTCGCCGCGCCAATCGCCGAGCTCCTTGATTCGCCCATCGATCTGGCGAGACGGCGAGTTGCTGCTCTTGCTTTCCGTGGTGCCGCGTTTGTTCGGTATTTTCGCTGCCGCTTTTTTCATGACCGGTGTCGCTCGCCCGTTGCTTTTAACGCCGTTGCTCGATGCGTTGTAGCACGCAAAGCCAAGCGCTCGAAGGCGTACGCGAAGTCGGCCGATTGTGCCGTGCGGCCCGCTTTACGGATTAAGCCAGGAAGCTACGAACCCTTGCGCGTGAAGGCGCCGGAAATCAAATCGCCGTCGAAATCGACCGGCGCTTTGCCGCTGGCGGCGTACCAGTAGACCGCCGCGGAATAGATCGCCGCCAGCGCGGCGCCGACCAGCACCACCAGAACGAAAGCGGTAGCCGCCGCCGAAACCAGCGCCACGCCGAGCACCTCGTAGCCGCGCTTGAACAAGACAAAACCGCCGCCAAAACCGACGACGGCGATGGCGCCGGAAATCGCCGACATCACCAGCGAGATCCCGGCATTGCCGATCAAATTCTCGCCCCAGGTTTTACGCAACAGCTCGCTTGAACGTTCGATCGCTTGCCACGGGCCGATGCCTTCGGCAGCAAGGATCGGAACGACGAGGAAAGTCGCCGCGGTCCAGGCGAGCCCAAGCCCGCCGGCGATCAGCCGGCCGACGAAGCCGAGCTTTTCGGCAACGAATTGCAGCAGCACGCCGACGGTCGCGGAAATGATGGCATAGCCGAGAATGGGCCCGATGCGCGAAATCGCCAGCTTCAGTCCATCCCAAACCGTAGGCCTTCCGCCGCCGAGCAGAACAATTGCCGCGCCGACCAGCGCGGTGTTGAAGAAGATGACGACGAAATACTGCACGACATACATGCCGAACAGCCAGGCGTAGAACTGCGGCGGCGCGTAATGGTGACGACCCCCCGCCGCCATCGCGGCGAAGGTCCCGTCGGATACCGCGAGCGCCACGAAGCCGCCGGCGACCAGCATGGTCATCACCCCCGAAATGGCCGGCAGGATCAAAAGCGCGTTGTCGGTGCGTAGCACGTCCATGCTCGCCTTGATCAACAGCCAGCTGCGGGCGAAGCGGGACATGTAACAAATCCTTGCGTTTCAAAAGACCGAGGCTCGGGAAAGAGCGCCCCACATTATTTGATATCCGTCTGCAGGATGCGTTAAGGCTTTACCTCAACGAAACGTAAAGCTGCGGAACCCAGGCGGCGCCATGATCGAGCATTACACCGACCACGCGGCCAACGAGCGCACCTTCCTCGCCTGGATTCGCACCGCGATTGCGGTGATGGCTTTCGGCTTCCTGGTCGAACGCTTCGACCTGTTTCTGCAAATCGCCGGCCAGACGCTTGCGCACAAGGCGTTGTCACCGACCGGCCAGCTTATCGGCAATGTCGCCGGGCTGATCTTGATCGCGCTCGGCGCCATCATGATCGTGCTTTCGACGTGGCGTTTCCGCCGCACCGCCGCCGCCATCGATAGCGCCGACACCCAGCCGGGCCCGGGCGCGCGGATCGACTTTTTGCTCGCCGGCCTTCTGACCGTGCTCGGTTCGGCGCTGTTTGTTTATCTCGCCTATACCGTGATCTCCCGGTTGTGAGTGCGCCTTGATCCCACCCCGCGATGTCGGGGGAGGAAAGCGCAGCCGTTCTCGCAGCGCGTTTTTCGCGCCCGAGTTTTGCCAACCACCACGATCAAGCCACGAAGCCAT
>DAIUEQ010000042.1:0-19918 GCA_036845025.1 Xanthobacteraceae bacterium
AGATCGTCGGCGAGCCCGAGGCCGACGCCAAGAAGGGCAAGATCTCCATCACCTCCCCGCTCGCGCGTGCCCTGGTCGGCAAGAAGAAGGGCGTGCAGGTTGAGGTGGTGACGCCCGGCGGCGCCAAGGCCTACGAGATCGTCAAGGTGGAGTGGAAGTAGTTTCCGATTGTAAGCTCGTCATACGGTTTTCGGCTGCGCGCCTTCATCGGCGCGCGGCGCCTAACGCTCGCTGTAGCCTCAAATCGCCAGCGATGTTTTGTTGGAGCCCACCGACCCCATCCACGCGGCTGCTAAATTAGGTTTAGCTGCCACCCTGCGCTTCCACCACGGTGGGCAGCGCCCTCCGCAAGGGGCGTGAACGCGCAGCTTGTACCTCTTCTAAAATTCGCCTACGATTCAGTCAGCCACGTCCGACATGCGGACCGGCACGGACCGCGCCCGCCTCAATGAGGCGCGGAGAATGTAAGCCATATCGCACGAGCCCGAACGATGGGGAGGTCTCATGACGACGGTTGCCTTTACGATCAACGGCAAACCCGCGAGCGTTGACGCCGACGGGGACACACCGCTTCTTTGGATTATTCGCGAACATCTTAAGCTGACCGGCACAAAGTTCGGCTGCGGCGCCGGACTATGCGGAGCGTGCACCGTGCACCTCGACGGTCACGCGGTTCGCTCTTGCCAGACCCAGCTCTCGGAAGTCGCCAATAAGAAGGTGACCACAATCGAGGGCCTTTCGGTGGATTCCAGTCATCCATTGCAGAAGGCCTGGGTCGCGCATCAGGTGCCGCAATGCGGCTACTGCCAGTCCGGGCAAATCATGCAGGCCGCCGATTTGCTCGCGAAGACCCCGAAGCCGACCCGCGAGCAGATCGTCCAGCACATGGACGGTAACATCTGCCGCTGCGGCACTTACGCGCAAATCATCGAAGCCATTCAGAGCGTCGCGTGAGGGAGGCAGCCATGTTGAACGAAACCTACACCACTCATCAGATCTCCCGCCGCTCGTTCCTCGCCACCACCGGCGCGTTTACGATCGGCGTCGCTTTCGGCGCGATCGAGACCATCGACACCGCCAGGGCGGCGGCGCCGTTTGCGCCGAACGCCTGGGTCACGATCGGCGAAGACGGCATCGTCACCATCGTCGCGCCAATGGTCGAGATGGGCCAGGGCGTGCGCACCTCACTGCCACTCATTATCGCCGAAGACCTCGACGCCGACTGGAGTAAAGTCCGCGTTTCGGAAACGCCCGATAACGACCAAGTCTACGGCAACCCGTTGTTCAAGATCCTATTCGGGTCCGAACAACTCAGCACGGTGGGGAGCTTCTCCGTCACCGGCTATTACGAGAAGCTGCGGCTGACCGGCGCACAGGCGCGAAAAATCCTGATCGCCAACGCGGCCACGGCCTGGAACGTGCCGGCGGAAGAACTCACCACCGAGCCTGGCATGGTGGTGCACGCCAAGTCGAACCGCAAAATCAGCTATGGCGACATTGCCAAGACCGCGACGGTGCCAAATCCGTTGCCGGAAGTGACCAAGGCCGATCTTAAACCGGCTGCGCAATTCCGCCTGATCGGGCATGACGTCGGACGGGTCGACGTGCCGCTCAAGGTCAACGGCACGGCGCAATACGGCATCGATACCCAGGTACCCGGCATGCTCTATGCCTCGGTGCTGTTTCCGCAGGTTCAATACGAGAAGGCCGAGCAGATCGACGATGCCGCGGCCAAGGCCGTCAAGGGCGTGGTCAAGATCGTGACACTTCCCTCGGGCGTCGCCGTGATCGCGGAAACGATCGACGCCGCCATGAAGGGTAAGAGCCTGCTCAAGGTCACATGGTCAAAATCGACGCCGGCACAAACCTACGACGATGATCGCGTGCTGCAGGACTATCGCGCGATCGCCGCTGACTGGAACCAGACCGGCGTCGATATGATAAAAGTTGGCGACGCCGACGGCGCGATTAAAGGCGCGGCCAAGGTTCTTGCCGCCGACTACTTCTCTGATCACGTCTCGCACGTTTGTATGGAGCCGCTCAACTGCACGGTGCGAGTCGATAACGGCGTGATCGACATCTGGTCCGGCAATCAATCGCCTTCGACGATGAAAATCTTGGGCATGATTGTCGGCAAGACCACGCCGGACAAAGTCCACATCCATACGGCGCTGCTCGGCGGCGGCTTCGGCCGGCGCTCCGACGGCGACGATCTGGTGATGGCGCTGATCCTAGCGCTCAACGTGCCGGGCAAACCGGTCAAGATGATCTGGAGCCGCGAGGACGATATCCGCAACGACAAGCTGCGGCCTTTGACCGCTCAGCATGTCGAGGTCGGCCTCGACGCCGATAATAACGTCGTCGGCTGGCGGCAACGCATCGTCAACGAGTCGTACTTTGCGCGCATCATGCCGCCTGACGTGTTTGCCAAGGTCAAAGCGGACATCGTGTCCGGCGGCGGCGGCGAAATGAGCTATGGCGTAGCGAACCACCGGGTGGAGTGGGTGCGCTCGGCTCGCGGCATCGATGTTGGCGCCTGGCGCGGGATCGCGGCGGGCTACACCAAGTTTGCCATCGAGACGATGGTTGACGAACTCGCCGCGCTGAAAAAAATGGACCCGGTCGCCTACCGCATGGAAATGCTGAAGGGCGATCCGCGCGCGGCCAACGTGGTGCAGCGCGTAGCCGACATGTCGAACTACAAAACCAAGCGCGACAACGGCCGTGCCGTTGGCATTGCCTACTCGGATGCCCTGCACAGCCATACCGCTGTCGCAGCCGAAGTCTCGGTCGATACCAAAACCGGTCAGATCAAGGTGCATCACCTTTGGGCGGCGGTCGACGCCGGCCTTGCGGTTCAGCCCAAGAACATCAGCGCGCAGATCACCAGCGCAATGACGTTCGGGCTCGGCGCCGCGTTGGTCGAGCAGCTTCCGATCAAGAACGGGGTCATGCAGGCGACCAACTTCGACGGATATCCGGTGTTGCGCATGTCGGACATGCCGCCGATGGAGGTCGCAGTGATCTCCACCTCCGATCAGCCGACCGGCATCGGCGAGGCAGGCGTCCCCGCGGTGGCTCCTGCCATCGCGAATGCGGTCGCCGATCTCACCGGCAAGCGCTTGAGGCACCTGCCCATGACCCCCGACCGGGTCAAGCAATCCCTCGGCTGAGCCGTTAGCCGAGGCCTAAGAGCTAGCCCGCCGCGCATTTGACGCGCGGCGGGCTTTTCTATCGCTATGATTCTAGAGCGCTTTTCGGCATGCACAGCTTTTTGGGCCTATTGGGTTGCGTCTCTTGCATAGCTCGTCAAAGTTCATAAATTCTCGTAGCGGACGGCGGGGGCCGCGTCCGCCCTCCGTATTACGCCCTGACTGACGGGATTGGACACGTGAGCACGCCGACCCACGCCAAGATCGTCATCATCGGCTCCGGGCCGGCCGGTTACACGGCCGCTATTTATGCCGCCCGCGCCATGCTGGACCCGGTCTTGATCCAAGGCATCGAGACCGGCGGGCAGCTGACCACGACGACCGACGTGGAGAATTACCCGGGCTTTGCCGACGTCATTCAAGGCCCTTGGCTGATGGAGCAAATGCAGAGGCAGGCCGAACACGTCGGCACCAAAATGGTCGCCGACCACGTCAACAAGGTTGACCTTGGCCGCCGGCCTTTCCGCATCACTTGCGATTCCGGCGACGTCTATCTGGCCGACACGTTGGTACTGGCGACCGGCGCCCAGGCACGGTGGCTCGATCTGCCGTCGGAACAGAAATTCCGCGGCTATGGCGTTTCGGCCTGCGCCACCTGCGATGGGTTCTTCTACCGCGATAAGCATGTTCTGGTGGTCGGCGGCGGCAACACCGCGGTCGAGGAAGCTTTGTTCCTGACCAATTTCGCCAAGACGGTCACCGTCGTGCACCGGCGCGACACGTTCCGCGCCGAACGTATTCTGCAGGAGCGGCTCTACCAAAATCCCAAAATCTCGGTGCTCTGGCATACCGTGCTTGAGGACGTCGTCGGCGATGACGCGCCGCTCAAGGTCAAAGCGGCGGTGCTGCGCAACGTGAAAACCAACGAGAGCGAGAAGCGCCCGATCGACGGAATTTTCATCGCCATCGGGCACTCGCCAGCGACCGGGCTGGTCACTGGCCAGGTAGAAATGAAGCCGTCGGGCTACATCAAGACCGCACCGCATTCGACCGCGACTTCGGTACCCGGCTTGTTTGCCGCCGGCGACGTGGCGGACGAGGTCTACCGTCAGGCGGTGACCGCCGCCGGTCTCGGCTGCATGGCGGCGCTGGAGGCGGAGAAATTTCTTGCCGCGCACGGCGAAGCCGAGCCGCGCATGGCCGCCGAATGAGCGTGACGGCGTCTGGCAAAATGGATTGGGACAAACTCAAAGTGTTTCATGCTGCCGCTGAAGCCGGCAGCTTCACGCATGCCGGCGAGCAGCTTGGGCTGTCGCAATCGGCGGTGTCGCGGCAAGTAAGCGCGCTCGAACAGGAGCTCGCGGTGTCGCTGTTCCATCGACACGCCCGCGGTTTGATCCTCACCGAACAAGGCGACCTGCTGTTTCGCACCGCCCACGAAGTCTTCATGAAGCTCGAGGCGGCGCGCGCGAAGCTTACCGATAGCCGCGAGCGGCCGAACGGCGACTTGAAGGTGACGACGACGCCCGGGATCGGCGTGCATTGGCTCACGCCGCGGCTGAGCGAATTCATCGATCTGTACCCGGAAGTTCACATCACGCTGCTCACCACCGAAGAGGAGCTCGACCTCGCCATGCGCGAGGCCGATGTCGCCATTCGGCTGCGCCAGCCGACGCAACCGGACCTCATTCAGCGCAAGCTTTTTTCCGTGCACTTCCACGTCTACGCTTCGCCCGAATATCTCAAGCGCTTTGGCACGCCGCGCACCTTCGAGGATCTCGATAATCACCGAGTGCTGATGCTTGGCGGCAATGTGCCGAGTTATTTGCAGCGCTCGCTGTTGCTGACGGAAGTCGCGCGCGACGGCAAGGGGCCGCGCACGCCTCATCTCATCATCAACAATATTCTCGGCATTCTGCGCGCTTGTCAGCGCGGTGTCGGTATCGCGATGTTGCCGGATTATCTGGTCGACGGCGACGGCGGCGTGGTGCAGCTTTTTAGCGATGCCGATCCGATCGCACTCGATGCCTATTTCGTCTATCCGGAAGAACTCAAAACCGTCGCCCGCGTGCAAGCGTTCCGCGATTTCCTGGTCGCCAACGCGCAGCGCTGGAAGTACTAGTGTGGCGATTCAGAAGTCCGCATCATTCTGGCCGGCACCTATCATGCGAACTTCGGAATCGGGACACTAGGCATGATCCCGAAAAGTGCGCACCGGTTTTCGGAAAAGATCATGCTCACGAACGAGCTTTGGATTTGACATTCGCTTCGCAAATTGCGCCGCCGGGCCGATAGCGAATGTCAAATCCGCTCCACTAAAATTTGCCCGAAGCGCATGGCTGGCATGCCGGTGATTGCGTTGTGCCTCGATGCCGAGCTTTGCATACTAATGACGGACTGCAATTCCGGTTGGCAGCAAGTGGTGCATGCCCGCCAGCAGCTCCTCCCTGGGAAGATGATCGCCAGCGCCCCCACGCTGGCGATCCCCAAACCGGGCCCGCGAGGGCCCGGTTTTTTGTGCGGGTGGGCTTAGACCGTTCCTTTAACGCCGCTTGCTCGCTTTATCGCCGCGCGGGCGTTAGAAACCGACTTAATCGATACCATTTCAATCGTTGGATGCAGCAAGCGGGTATCGCGCGGTGCGCAAGAGAACAATTGTCGTCAACGACAAGATGCAACGCGACTATCGTTACGCTCTCACCGCGCCGAGCGGGCGGAACTTCGATTTCGAATTCCGGCCGCAATTGACGCCCGCGGAAATGCTTCGGCTCGGCGTGTTCGGCGGCAAATACCTGACCGACTGTAAAGCCGAGTTCCCGCGGAGCTGGTTTTCCCACGCCAAGCTCGCGAACGAACGGCGTGATCGCAGCCTCAACTACTTTGGCGTCGACGCCAGCCAGCCGTTGTCGGTGTGGCGCAAGAAGGGATGGATCCATCGCGATGACCCGCGCGGCTGGTTCCAATGGTATTGCCGCTATTATCTCGGCCGTCGTCTTCCCGAAGAAGACGCGCGGCAGATCAGACGCTGGAAGGCGATCCGCCGGCATGTGCGGCAAATTCAGCGGAATTGCGAGCCCGGCGATGTGACTTGCCGGCCAAGACAGCGGCAGGCCCTGCTGCACTGGGCCTATGACAGCCGCAGGATTTGAACGGCCGGGTAGCGGAGAAGATCGCCGGCCTGTCACTGGGGCCGGAGCCGTGTTCACCAAATGTTGGCATGCGCGTTACCGGACTTCAGCGTGACCGAAAGCCGGTTCTCGTCTATAGCCGCAAGGACGCTCAGGAGGACGCGACATGCTTACTCGCAGACATGTGTTCTTGGCCGGTACGGCGCTTGCCGTCCTCGCGGCCGGACGGCTGACGCGGCCCGGCGACGCGCGCGCGGCGACCACCTACGAAGTCACGCACACCGACGAGGAATGGCGCAAACTTCTGTCGGGAGACGCCTACCAGGTGCTCCGGCATGAAGGCACGGAACGGCCGTTCACCAGCCCGCTGCTTGAAGAACACCGCACCGGCACGTTCGCTTGCGCCGGCTGCGATTTGTCGCTGTTCTCCTCTAAGACCAAATTTGACAGCGGCACCGGCTGGCCGAGCTTTTGGGCGCCGCTCGACAAAGCGGTCGATGAGATTAAGGACCGCAGCTACGGCATGGTCCGTACCGCGATTGCCTGCCGGCGCTGCGGCGGACATCTCGGCCACGTGTTCGATGACGGTCCCAAGCCTACCGGGCTTCGTTATTGCATGAACGGCGTGGCTCTGAAATTCGTACCGCAGCCGGCGAGTTCGAGCTGAACGAAGCCGAGCGTCGCAACGCGCAATTTTTGCGGCCAAATTATTCCGTTCGTTCTATGGTCTCATCGCTGCTGAACCGGTGATGAGAAACGAATGACGTATTATCTTAGCTATTACAACGACACGCTTGCGGACGGCGCTTCGCTGACCTTTCCAAACGATGCGATTCATCGGCTGTTTTATGTTCAGCAGGGCGATGCGGAAATCGACGGACAAACCGTCGCCACCGACGAAGCCCTATACCGTCGCGGCTCAGCCACGATAACCGGCGCCGGCGGCGGGGTCCGCGTATTCCGCTGGGAACTCGGTACGTCGGCCGGCAAAGTGCCCGGCAATGTCGAGTCGGTGCTGCGCATGACGCGCGAATGCTGGATGCTCGATATTCAGGACGGCGATGAATGGCTGTTTCGTCTCGATAGCATCGTCCACAACCCGCCCGATCCGGCCGATTGTCACACTCATCCTGGGCCCGGCATCCGTGCGCTGCTATCCGGCGAATTCATCATTCGCCAAACCTCGGAAGATGGCGGCGGCGCCTATCCCGGCGATCCTTGGTGGGAAACCGGTACGGAAGCGGTCATCTCGACTCCTGTCGGCGAGACGCCGGTCCACTTTCTGCGCGGCATGTTGTTGCCCATAACCTTCAAGGCACGGCCCGACACCGCCAAGTGGTTGCGCGCGAAACCGAAACAAAAGAGCGCGTGGAAGCTCTACGTCGATCAGGTCATCAAACTTTAGCGCGCACCGCACAGTGCGCAGGTTTCAAGCTCGGTGCGGACGCTGGACTACGTTGGTCCAGAATTGGCGAAGGCTCTCGACCCCGCCGGCAGTCGAACTCCACAGCGTGGTGTCGCTCACGAGTAGGGTGCCGGCGAACGCGTCCGGTCGGGACTGAAGCAAGGCATCGAAGTCAGCGCGCTCACGCGCGAACGGATGTGGCGGCGCCGTCAGATCGATCTTTTGACGGACCAGAACGTCGAGCTTTCCGACGGCGTCCCCGATACGTTCGAGCTGTGGCAAGTGCGGATGGAGATTGAATGTGCGGACGCCTTGAAGAAGGCGGAGACGATCAAGCGCGGTTTCGACTTCAATCGGCGATGGCAACCCGTCGGCCTCGGCCGCCGGATGAAGCCCGTAGCGGTTCTCGACCGGGACGCCCAGCCCCGCGAGGAGAGAGCGTGCGAACCTGCCGAACACCTGTTGCGGCGGTATGGTTTTATCGCCGTGGTGGAGAAAATCCGCGAGTCGACGGCGAAGAAGCTCGCTATGGGAAAGGTTGGGGACATCGCCAATGTCGTGATGCGGGCACACAAAGGCCAGATGATCGGGCTGCGCGAGGAATTTTTGCACGGCTTCGACTTCACCTTTCGCGGCTTCCTGGCCGGTGCGGAAAGAGTCAAAACTGATAACGATGAGCGTGTCGGCGCGGTCTAAAACCCCGGCGTCAAGCGCGATCACGGCGCCGTTGTCCGCCACACGTTCGATTTCCGCCACCGGCTGCCCCGTCAAAGATTCGGCCAGTTCGACGAAGGCGGTAAAATTTTGCTTCATGATGTGGTCGAGAAAACCCCCGACACCCTGATCGAACTGCGCCGGATCGGCCAACTCCTCAAATCGCGGATAGGCCATGCGGCGGCTTTCAAAAAGCGTTGGAAAGCGGTTCTCGATCACTTCGAGCGGCGCCTCGGTCTCGCCCGGCCGGCTCCAGGCGTAATAGACAACGACCCTTCGCCTGGCCATGTCATCCTCCGTTTCGATCACGACGCCGCACTAGGGACGCCTAGTTTCGGTTGCTCGCCCGAATGTAAGCAAGAGCTAAATAATGGGAGTCCGCTTCGCGCCCTGAACGTATTTCGCCATCGCCCAATTCGCGCTAGTGTTTGCCATGAGCGTCATCAACCCAAACGCGTTCACCACCCGGCCGGAAATCGAAGGCACGTTCGGCGTTGTCACGTCGACGCATTGGATCGCAACGGCGGTCGGCATGGCGGTTCTGGAAAAAGGCGGCAACGCTTTTGACGCGGCGGTCGCGACTGCTTTCACCTTGCAAATCGTCGAGCCGCATTTGAATGGTCCGGGCGGCGACGTTCCGGTTATTGTTTACGACACTCGGCGCAAAAAGCCGGAAGTGATCTGCGGCCAGGGCCCGGCGCCCGCCGGCGCGACGATTTCGCACTATCGCAATCAGGGCCTCGATCTTGTGCCCGGCACCGGGCTTCTTGCCGCCTGCGTGCCCGGCACGTTCGAGACCTGGATGCTGTTGTTGCGCGACTACGGCACGGCCTCGCTGCGCGATGTGTTGGGGCCGGCAATCGGCTACGCGCAGAACGGACACCCCCTGGTCGAGCGCGCCCACGCCACCATCGCTTCGGTCGCGCAACTGTTTCGCGAGCATTGGCCGAGTTCTGCGGCGGTCTATCTGCCGGATGATTCCGTGCCGGCGACCGGAACGCTATTCGCCAATCAGGCGCTCGCGGCCACTTATCTACGCATTCTCACCGAAGCCGAGCGCGCCGGAGGAGATCGCGTCGCACAAATCGAGGCGGCGCGGAAATCGTGGTCGCAGGGTTTCGTCGCCGCGGCGATCGATCGATTTTGCCGCGCGCAGGAAATTTTCGATTCGAGCGGGCGCGCGCATCGCGGCGTGCTGACTGGCGATGACATGGCACGCTGGACGCCGCGCGTCGAAGCGCCGCTCACTTACGACTACGGCCGTTACACCGTGTGCAAGACCGGACCTTGGGGCCAGGGACCGGTGATGCTGCAACAACTCGCGCTGCTCAAGGGCTTCGATCTCGATGGAATGGACCTCGCTGGCACGGACTTCATCCACCTGCAGGTCGAGTGCGCCAAGCTCGCCTATGCCGATCGCGAGGAATTCTACGGCGATCCCGACTTTGTCGAGGTGCCGATGGCCCGGCTTTTGTCCGACGCCTACAATTCCGAGCGGCGCAAGCTCGTGGATCGTACGGCGTCGCTCATGCTGCGCCCCGGCTCGATCCCCGGCTATGGCGGCCAAATAAGCCCGCACCACCGGAAGCCGGCTGATGCCGGCGCTTTTGCCGGCGCGGGAGAGCCGACTGTTGGTGAACTCGCCATCGCCGATGGCGACACGGTGCACTTCGACATCATCGACCTGGCCGGCAACATGGTATCTGCGACGCCGTCGGGCGGCTGGTTGCAATCTTCGCCGGTTATTCCGGAGCTTGGTTTTCCTCTCGGCACGCGCGCCCAGATGTTCTGGCTGGATGAAGGCCACCCGGCGGCACTGGCGCCGGGAAAGCGGCCGCGCACCACGCTGACGCCGACGCTCGCGTTGCGCGACGGCGAGCCGTATCTCGGCGTGGGCACTCCCGGCGGCGATCAACAAGACCAGTGGATCACCCAGTTCTTCCTGCGCCACGTGCACGCTGGCTTAAATTTACAGGAAGCGATCGACGCCCCGGCCTGGCATTCCGAGCATTTTCCATCGTCGTTCTGGCCGCGGGCGGCGCGGCCGGGCGTTCTGGTGCTCGAAGGCCGCATTGCCAAAGACACGGCGGCTGAATTGAAACGCCGCGGACATGTTGTCGAAATCGGAGCCGAGTGGTCGGAAGGCCGGCTCACCGCCGCGTCGCGCGACGGCCGCAAACGCCGCGCTGCCGCGAACCCGCGCGGCATGCAGGGTTACGCTGCAGGACGCTGAGAGACTTCGCCAAGGAAGCGTTCGACCTCGGCGCGAAGCGTAACGGTTGCGTTTTCCACTTCTTCCGAGGCGGCAAGAACGGTCTGCGCCGAGCTTCGCGTTTGCGTGATGCCGCTGGCAACTTCGCCTAATGCGGCCACCACCGCCTTACTGCCGGCGGCGGCGCCGGCGACATTGTGCGAGATTTCTCCGGTCGCCAACTCCTGCTGCTCGATGGCGCCCACCACCTCGGACGTATGCATGCTGATGTCCTGCATCCGCTCGGTGATGGCCCCAATAGCAGCGACGGCCTCGCTGGTCGAGCCTTGCACCGAGGAGATTTCCCGGGTGATTTCTTCGGTAGCTCTCGCCGTCTGCACCGCGAGCGATTTCACCTCCGAGGCGACGACGGCAAATCCGCGCCCGGCATCGCCGGCGCGCGCCGCCTCGATGGTCGCGTTCAACGCCAGCAGGTTCGTCTGTTCGGCAATGTCCTGAATAAGCTTGACTACATCGCCGATCCTTTGGGCGATGCGCGCCAGGCCGGCAATATCCGAATTGGTGGCGGTAGCGTCGGCGGCCGCGCCCTGCACCACCTGGCTCGCTTGCGCCAGCCGCCGGCTGATTTCCTTGATCGAAGCCGACATCTCCTCCGCGGCCGCAGCCGTAGTCTCGATATTGACCGAGGCCTCATTCGAACCATGCAGCGCGCTCTCGGCACGGTGCAGCGTATGATCCGAGGTCGTGAGCAGCGATTTGGCGGCCGATTTCATTTCGAGCGCGCCCTGGGCCACGGTCAGGAGCATGGATTCGACGCGGGCGCGAAACGCAGCGATCGCCGCCTCGATCGCGTCGCGGTGCTGCTCGCGTTGACGCAACGAGTCGCGCTCCTTTTCGGCCGCGCGCTGTTGGGAGACGTCGGTATGCGTGGAAACCCAGCCACCATCCGCCAATGGGCGGGTAATCACTGAAATCGTCCGGCCGTCTTCGAGTTCAAACGTTTTTTCCTCGGTGCGGCCGCTGGCGGCCTGTCGCAATGCGCCGTCGACATACTCATCGGGATCGCCGGCGAAGGCGCCGATTTTGGCGCGGCGCACGAGAATTTCCCGCAGCGGCGTGCCCGGACGGAAATTCTCGGGGGGAAGAATGGACATTTCGATATAGCGATTGTTGCAGAGCACGAGGCGCGCCCTGCCGTCATACATGCTCACGCCCTGAACCAGATTTTCGAGCGCGGCGCTGAGCAGGGTATTACGCCGGCGTTCCCGGATCAGAGCCGCCAGCGCGGCAATCAACAAGGCGGCGAGCGCCAACGCCACGGCCAACAGAACGACGTCCGCGGCGGGAAGATCGCTCAGCATCGGGGACATCGCGCGTCAAGCAACATCGGCACATACCCAAATCGCCGTCGCGAAGCCGGCAGCACGAACGGCCGAACGAAAATGGGCAATGGGCCCCGCTGGACCTTGCTTCGAAACATGGAGCTTCCGATGCGCGCTGCTTCAGTTAAGCGCACAAGCATTTTTCTAAGGTTAACGAAATGGTCATCAGCGGCCTGGGAGCAGCCCGCGCAGCCTTTTTGCCCCCGCGATAGCGGCCCGCCGCGCGGTTTCGAGCCGACACGCCGCCGCAAACGCCGCCGGACCGCGGACCCCGATCAAGCGGTCCGCAAGGGAGAGCCGCTCGCGCCAGAGATGGTCGATCATGGGATGATTGGCGGTAGCGCATGAATCGGCGCGCAGCATATTGGCGTCGTCGAGCAGATCTGCGGTCAGTTCGACGCTGAGCATCACGCCCGGTGAGAAGCGCGCATAGGCTTCGTCATAGGCAATTTTCCAGAACCAGGCGCCGCGGCCGCTTCGTAACGCGATCGTCGCGGCGATCGCGTGACCGTCGATAAGGAGGCGATTGATCGACACCTTCTGTTCGGCGGCGAGCTTGAACAGCGCGGTACGCACGAAGCGCTGCAGTTTTTCGTCGGCTGCCGCTGCCGTGCCGGCCCTGCCTTTCCACCCTTGCGCCTCCAGGCTGAAAAAGTCTTCGAGCGCGCGGTCGATCGCGGCGGGTTCGGTCGCGATCGTAACGGCGATGGCGCCCGTTTCGGAAAGGCGCCGCCATTGCCGGCGCAACTCCTTGCGCTGGTGGCCGCTGATGGCGCCTTCCAGATACCGCGACCGCTCGCCTCTCGGCGCGAGAAGCGCCCGGCGATGACGGCCGAATGGGGCCGACGGCATCTGCGCGCGCCGAAGTATGGCGTCGAGCGCGGCGGCGAAAGGTCCGTCCTCCGGCAGGAAGGGCAACAGCAGCAAGCCCGGAAGCGCGGGATCGGCGGCAAGATGCGACAGAAACGCGCCGACGACCGGCCCTGCGGCTTCGCGCTCGACCAAGGGCAGGCCGAGCGGTGCATAGGGATGCGTCCAACCGACCAGCACCGGCAGATTGAAACCGTAACGCCGGCGTTCAATACGGGCCGGGAAGAAACCAAGAAGCCGTCGCGGCTTTTCCCCCGACCAGATCAGAACCGCGCCGGCGTCAGCGCCGAACACCGGCGCAGCCGGGAGCGCAAAGGCCGGTTCGTAAAACACATTCGGCTCGAGCGCGCGCGCGGCTAGCTCACGCCATTGCGCCGCGACCGGCTCGAGCCCGGTCAGCGGACGCCATTCGACCGTGAGGGAATTGGCCGCGTAGCGGTCCGCGAGCGCGGCGCGGCGCGCAGTTGCGATGGCCGACGCTGCGTCTTCCAGAGCGACAACCGGCGCCGGATCGTTCGTGACTCCGACGGTCATGCTCGCCCTTCAGCTTTCCCGGGGCGCACCGAAGATCAGGCAATGCAGCCCGAGGCGGTATTTGGCCAATGCGAACAGGCTGGCCGATTCGAATACCAGCGCCACGGCGCCGGCAATGGCGGCGCCGAGAAGCCCGAGCGGCGGGATCAGCGCCATCAACAAGACCAGGTTCAGCGCGAATGAACCGGCATAAACCAGCGCGCACGAACGCCGTTCGCCAAGCATGTTGAGGAGCCGCTCCGCCGGACCGACCGAAGCGCGGGCCAAAAGGCCTATGGCAATGATGAACATCAGATAGTAGCCGGAGACGAAGTCGGGTCCGTACAAGCGCAGCAGCGGGCGGCCGAGAACCAACAGAACGACGATCGAGCCGAGCGAAGGCCAGAAAGTGAGGCGAACCGACTGGCGCAGGAAGGAGGCCAAGCGTTTGCGGTCGCCGGCGACGTGATATTGCGCGAACTTATGCGCGATGGTCTGCGCCACCGAGAAATAGATGAAGGCGACCAGCGCCATGGTCTTCACCGCGGCGTAATAGATCGCGACTTCTTTAGGCGACCGATATTGCTGGAGCACAATGACGTCGGCATAGGTGAGCAGCAGATAAAATGCTTCGACAACGAAGATCGGCGTCGAGGTGGCGAGCCAGGAACCGACCTCATAGACCTTCGCGCCGCTTTCAACGACGCGCGTGAGCCGCCGGTTGAGAACGACGAACTGGCCGATAGTGACGGCCCACAAGCTGACGACGCCGGCGAGCGTCGCTGTGATGGCGTCGGTAGGGAGGCCAATGGCGTAGGCGATGGCCATCAATCCGAGCAACGCGAGCTGGCGCTGGATGTAGACCGGCGCCAGCCCGAGGTTGACCCAGTTGTAGGAGCGCGCGATGCCGCTTTGGACCTGAGCGACACCGGAAAGCGGCAACGCCGCGCAGGCGAGGTAAAGCGGGATGATGGTCTCGCGACCAAGATGCGGCGACAGCAGGAACACCGCGGCAGCGCCGAGAAGCGCGATGCCGGTGGCGATGCCCGCGGCGAGCCAGCGGCTGCCGCCGAGATAGCCGCGCAACAGGGCGAGCTTGCCGTGTTCAGTGTATTCGGGAATGAAGCGTTGCGCGGCCGAGCCGAGGCCGAGATCCACCATGCCGCCGATCAACAACACCCAGGTCCAGGTGTAGACGTAAACGCCGAATTCGAAGACCCCCATCCATCGCGCCAGCAGAATCTGCGAGATGAAGGCGATGGCCGCGCTGACGACGCGGATAAGAAAGGCCGCGCCCGCCAACCGCCGCGCCAGCGAGGACTCGCTGCCATCGGCGAACAGCGCATGGACGCGGGCAAAGCTGCCACCGAGAGCGGCGCGCCACGAGGACGCGCGCCACTGCCAACGCGGCGCATGTTCGGAACCGATCGATGCCACAAATGACCTCTGCGCTGCCATAGTTCAGGCGGCTGGCAAGAGGGGCCAGCATTAGCAACGAAGCGTTAACATTCAGTTGGAAGAAATTAACAATTGCGGCGATGTGCTCATCCCGAGGCGGCGGCCGGAGCCGCCCTCGAAGGATGAGAATCTTGTTCCGGTGAGGCTCAGTAATCTTTCAAGAGCCGCTCGATGTAATCGAGCTCGTCTTGCGGGCGCAGCACGTCGCCGAAGCGGCGGCGCAGTTCTTCAATGATGCGGCGGGCGCGCTGCACGTCGATCTCGCCCGGCACTTTCACCGTAAAATCATCGCCGTAATCGCGGCCGCGTAACGGCCGGCCCAGCGGATCGGTATCGCGCTGTGCGCGCGGCAATCCGGTGCGGCCATTCTGGCCGGGCCCGGGCCCCTGACCCATTTGTTGCTGCATGGACTGCGCTAATCCCTGCGCTCCTTTGCGCAGCGCGTCGAGCGCGCGGCCTTGGGAATCGACGGCGCCTTCGGCGTTACCCTCGCCGAGCTCGCCTTCGGCTTGACCCATGGCTTCGCCGGCGTCGCCCAGCTGATCGAGACCGTTCTGGCCTTGGCCTTTTTCACCCTGCTGGCCTTGTTGGCCTTGCTGACCTTGGCCCATACCGCGCTTCTTCAATTCGTCGAGCAGCTTGTTGAGGCGGTCGCGCAACGCTTGCTGGTTCTTGCGCAGGTCGTCCATTGACGGCGCCTGCTGACCGCCCTGTTGGCCGGGTTGAGCTTGTTGTCCGCGCTGGCCGTTTTGCCGGCGCCGATCCTGGCCCTGCCGGAAGGTGCGGTCACGCAGGTCCTGCTGCTTGCCGATCATGTCGCCGAGCTCATCGAGTTGCGACATCATTTCGTCCATGTCGTCGCCGTTTTGGCCCGGCGTCGCCATCTGCAGGTTCTCCATCATTTGCTGGAGCTCTTGCAGTAATTGCCGCGCCGCGTCCTTGGCGCCGCTGCGCGCAAGGTTTTCGAGCCGGTCGAGCATGCTCTTGAGGTCTTTTTGACTGAGCGAGCGCGCGTTGCGGTCGAGCGGCCTCGACAATTGCTGGGCGTTCTTCATCTGCTCCTGCATGGCCTGCAGGTAGCGATCCATGGCGGCGCGCAACTGGTCCATCAGCTGCTTGATTTCCTGATCGCTGGCGCCGCGCTCGAGCGCTTGACGCAGCGCCTCTTCGGCGTTGCGTAAGCTGGCTTCCGCGTCGGACATGTCGCCGTCTTCGATGCCGAGCGCCATCTGCCACAGCCGCGCGGTCACCTCGCGCAGATCGTCGTCGGTCTTGGCGCGAACGAGCGACCAGAATATCGAGCGCAGCCCGAGGTAAATTCCGGCATCGGCAGTGAACTTGTCCGGCGCCAGCGCCAGCGCGTCGAGCGCGGTGGTAACAACGGGCCGCGCGCCGGCGTCGAGCGCGAGATTGCGCCGCTGCTCGACCAGCGCTCGCGCTAGCGGTTTTGTGAAACTGCGCTCCGGCAGGCGGAACGTGATCGGCTCGCTGCGGCCTTCGTTGCCGCCTTCATCCTTGGCGACGAGCGTCATCACCACCTCGGCGCCGGCCCAGGGATGATCCGTCAAATCTTTGATGGTCTGACCGGCGCCGCTCCGGGTCCGCGCTTGCGGCAGAATGAGCGCGAAATCCGGCGGTCCGAACAACGGGCGCGCACTTGGCTTCGCGGCCGCCGGTTCGTCCTTGCGCGCGAAGGTCGCATGCGCCTCGGTCACCCCGTAATCATCTTCGACGCGGTAAGACAGAAGCAGCGAGCCGTGGTTCTGCGGTTCGGGATCTTTTGTCAGCGCAATGGTCGGCGGCTTGTCGGGAATAGCGTTGAACGCCCAGACCAGATCGTCGCCGGCGCCGCGTAATGTCGCGGTCCCAGTACCGGTGATCTTGAACCTGTACTCCTGCGTACCGGCCGGCGAACGCACGTCGTCCTGCGCCGGCGCGACACCACCTTTGCCGGCGACATCGAGACTGACCTTGCCGGTGGTGCGCACGATGAGCGTGCTGCCGGCAGGGACCGTCATCACCTGGGCCGTTTGTGAATCCTGCCGCGCCGTTTCGCCAGGATGAAGGCCGGCAAGAATGATCGGCGGCCTGCCGGTATAAACCGGCGGAGTGACCCAGGCGTCGACGCGGAAATTTGCCGGCAGCACCACGCCTTGCCAGTCGAACGCGGCCGCGATGCGTTTCCAATGCTCGCCCTCGGCGGCGAAGAAACTGGCGATGACCGCGATAAGGACGAGACCGCGCAGTGCATAAGGATCGCTCGCCGACAGACGCGGCGACGGCCAACCCGCTTTGAAAGCGCGCGCAGACGCCAAGGTACGTTGGAGATGGCTTTTCCAAAGCGCCAGCGAATAGGGATCTTGCGGCGTGACCGCCAGCTCGTCAGCAATGGCAGTCGCCGGCCGGTGGGGCAATCCGCTGCCGCGATCGAGCCGGCTCAAACTTTCCGCGGCGGCCGGAATGCGCACTCGCACCAGCGGCGCGAGCGCGGCAAGCGCGAGTATTGCCATCGCGAACAGAACGATGGCGCGGCCAAGCGGCGGCAGATCAAGCCACAGCCCGAGCCAAGACAGAGTGAGGAAAATACCGCCGACCGTTGCGATCCGCGCCAGTGCCGGCCACAGCCGCTCCCAGAGGATAGTCCAGCGGGCGCGGCGCAGCGCCGTGCCAAGCGGCGATTTGGCGTCGAGCGCCGATCGCCTTTGCGGCGGAGTTGGATGGCCTTGCTGCGTCGTCGTCTCCGTCACCACGTTCTCCGTGGAGAAACCTTGCGCGACAACACTTTAGCATCGGGGCCATTCAAAGGCGGCCCGCAGCGCAGGAAGCCTGCCATGCGGAAAAAAACAAGCAATTTCAGAGCCAGATCAGAGCCACGCCGGCATATGGTCGAGCGCGATCAATTCTTCGGCAGATGGCCGGGGCCGAACGATCGCCCATTCATTATGTCTGACAAGGACTTCGGGGATGAGCGGGCGGCTGTTATAGGTCGAGGTCTGGACTGCGCCATAGGCGCCCGCGCTCATGACGGCGAGAAGGTCGCCGGGCTTTGGCGGCACAAGCGAACGTTCGAGCGCGAGGAAATCGCCTGATTCGCAGACCGGCCCGACAACATCGGCGAAGATTCGCGGCACGCCCACCGGCGCCTGCCGCACCGGCCAAATGTCGTGATAGGCCTCATATAATGTCGGGCGAATGAGGTCATTCATGCCCGCATCGACGATCACGAAGGTCTTGGCTTCACCGCGCTTCAAATAAAGCACGCGCGTCACCAGGATACCGGCATTGCCGACGAGCAACCGGCCGGGCTCGAAGATCAGGCGGCAGCCGAGTTCGCGCGTAGCCTTTTTTACGACCGATGCGTAAGCATCCGGATCAGGCGGCGGCTCGTTATCGTCGCGATAGGGAATGCCCAAGCCGCCGCCGAGATCGATGTGTTCGATGCGATGGCCGTCGGCGCGCAGCGTTTCGACAAACTGCGCGAGCAGCGCGAACGCATCGTAAAACGGCTCAAGCGCCGTGATCTGACTGCCGATGTGCATATCGACGCCGACGATGCGAATGCCGTCAAGCTTGGCGGCGCGCGTATAAACCGCGCGCGCCTGGCTGATGGGGACGCCGAATTTGTTTTCCGCCTTGCCGGTCGCAATCTTGGCGTGGGTTTTGGCGTCGATATCGGGATTGACGCGGATCGAGACATCGGCTCGGCGATTTTTGTTGGCGGCAATGGCGGCAAGGAGCTCAAGCTCCGATTCCGATTCAACGTTGACGCAGAGAATGCCGTGATCGACGGCAAGCGCTAATTCGTCCTCCGTCTTGCCGACACCGGAGAACATGATCTTTTCCGGCGGAATGCCGGCTGAGCGCGCGCGCAAAAGCTCTCCGCCAGAGACGACGTCGGCGCCGGCGCCGAGTCGCGCCAAAGTCGCAATCACCGCTTGATTGGAGTTCGCCTTCATTGCGTAGCAGATAAGCGCGTCGACGTCGGCGAACGCCTCGGCGAACACGCGGTAGTGCCGCTCGAGCGTCGCCGTCGAGTAGCAATAAAACGGCGTACCGACCGCGTCCGAAAGCGCAATCAGATCCACGTCCTCGGCGTGCAGCACGCCGTTGCGGTAGGCGAAGTGATGCATGCGCGTTGTTTAGAGCATGGTCGGAAAAATGCCACCCCCGACGGAGCCACAGCGGCCGTATAGGCGCAGACCATCGGGAAGGCGCGGCAATCGATTGTTATTGAAGGATAGGGTCGAGTACGAACGATCTTTTCAGGCCGGTCGGCGCGACCGGGTTGCCGTTGGTGTCGAACCCGGTTTTCGAAGCTGTCGTCTGACCCGGTGTGTTGGCGCCGGCAACCGACGGGTTCGGCGCGGTATCTCCGGGCTGGACCGGCGGCGGCGCGCCGAGCGACGGCGGAAACGCCCAACCCAGCCCCCCCGACCCCGCCGGCGGCACCTCCGGCGCTCCGTTGCGTCCGCAATTGGCGAGTCCGACGGCAACGGCGCCAAGGACTAACGCCATAACGCAGAGCCGCAAACGATTGTGGGCCAAAACCTGCTCCCCAGCGCTTCCGCGAGCGCCCGACCATAGCAGATCGCATCGTCGCGGCGACATTTTGGCGGCGATACCTTGCCGGGCGGTTATAGCGCCGAAAACGGCAATCAGACCTTGCTTTTGAGCCGTTTGAGCCAGCGATTGGCCTCCCGGCGGACGTTTTCCGGCGCGGTACCGCCGTGAGTGCGGCGGCTTTTCACCGAGGCCTCGACGGAAAGAACGTCGAAGACCGCTTTGGTAATCCGCGGCTCGATTGCCTGCATGGCGGCGAGCGGCATCTGCTCGAGCGGCAGCCCCGCCTCCGCCGCCTTGGCGACAATCCGGCCGGTGACGTGGTGCGCCTCGCGGAACGGCAGTTGCAGCGTCCGTGTCAGCCAATCGGCAAGGTCGGTGGCAGTGGCAAAGCCTTCGCCGGCGGCCTCGCGCATGCGGGCGGCATCGACCTTTATGTCACCCACCATGCCCGCCATGGCGTTGATCGACAAAGCAAGCGCGCCGAGCGCGTCGAACGTGCCTTCTTTGTCTTCCTGCATGTC
>DAIUEQ010000043.1:0-19754 GCA_036845025.1 Xanthobacteraceae bacterium
GGAAATTGGTCGAAGCGTGCCGAGTTACGATCGTGGGCGGCGTTCCGACATCGATCGCTGCCTTGACCGAGATACCGGTCGGCAACGCGGACATTACGTCAGTCCGCATGGGGCTGACCGGCGGAGCGGTCTGTCCGAGGGCCGTGAGCGAGCGTTTTTTTGAACGGACAGGCATCAAGCTCTACGAGACCTACGGCATGACCGAGACCGCGGCGGCTATCGCGTTTAATCCCGGCCGCGGGATGCCGCTTCAGGGCAGTGTCGGTTTCCGGGCGCCGTTCGCGCAGACCCGGATCGTCAGCCTCGATCCCGATAAAAACGGCGAGATTTGTCCGCCGCAGACCAGCGGCCTGGTGCTCGTCAAAGGGCCGCAAGTGTTCCCGGGCTACGTCGATCGGAAGCACAATCAGAATATCTTGCTCGATGATGGTTGGCTGAATACCGGCGATGTCGGTTATTTGACCGATGACCACCGGTTGGTTTTGACTGGCCGGGCGAAGGATTTGATCGTTCGAAGCGGCCACAACATCAATCCCACCGACATTGAGGACGTCGCTAACACTTTTCCCGGTGTTCAAATGAGCGCAGCTGTCGGAATGCCTGATGCCTATGCAGGAGAAGTACCGATCCTCTACGTCGTTGCCGCGCCAGGGGCGCAACTCGATCCACTCCTGCTTCAACACTACCTCGAGGAGCACGTTGCCGAACCCCCGGCAAAGCCAAAACGCGTGATCTTGCTCGATGCCTTGCCGGTTACGGCGGTCGGCAAGATTGTAAAGAACGATCTGCGCGACCGCGCCGTTGCTGAAAGGGTGCGAATCGAGGTGGAACGTATTTTCGGAACCGCAATCGATGCCATCGTTGCGGTTACAAAAGACGAGAAGTTGAACACAGTCGTGCAGGTCGAACTCCCAACCGGCGACGCAGGAGCCGTCCAGAAGCTGATCGAGGCATTGGAGCCGTTGCCCCAGTCCTACAACGTCATTGCCCGGCCCGCCTAGGCGGGCCTGCTTTGTGTAATAGTTCTCGCTCGCGCGCGTCGCGTGGCCCAATCAGTCGGTCGAAAAATTCGGAAGCAAACATGCAGTTCCACCTGAACGGCTTCGAGGGAGGCGACCCGGAGATTGTCGACCAATCGGAACGCCATCCGGCCTCGGGTGCACAAGGTTTAATTCCCGAGGAGGTTGACGTTCTGATCGTTGGCTGCGGACCGGCAGGGCTAACGCTCGCAACGCAACTGTCGGCGTTTCCCGATATCAAGACCTGCATCGTCGACCAGAAGCCGGGGCGAATGCAGCTTGGTCAGGCAGATGGCATCGCTTGCCGCACCATGGAAATGTTCAATGCGTTTGGCTTTGTCGAGCGCGTACTGAAAGAGGCTTGCTGGATAAATGAGACGACGTTCTGGAAGCCAGACGATAAGCAACCCGCCGACGTCGTCCGCAGCGGTTGGGTCAAGGATGTCGAAGACGGGTTGTCAGAGTTTCCCCACGTCGTTCTGAACCAAGCGCGCGTCCACGATTTTTATCTCGATGCAATGCGCAGATCAGCTACGAAATTGGAGCCATATTATGGACGGCGCGTCGCTGCCGTTGAGCTCGCGGCAAACAGCGATGATGACTCGACGTCGCGGGTGATAGTCTCCCTTCAGCGGACCGAATCTCAGCACCAGGCACAGACCGAGAGGGTCAAAGCTCGCTTTGTAGTCGGCTGTGACGGCGCGCGTAGTATTGTTCGCACCGCCATAGGGCGCGAACTCCACGGCGATTCCGCAAACCATGCCTGGGGGGTGATGGATGTTCTGGCCGTTACCGATTTCCCTGATGTTCGCTGTAAATCATTCATCCAATCCGCCAACGATGGCACCATTATTATTATTCCACGAGAGGGCGGCTATCTGTTTCGCCTTTATGTTGAACTCGCTGAACTCGACGTCGGCGAGCGGGTCGCGAGCCGCAATGTCACGCTCGACCAGCTAATCGCGAAAGCGCAGCGAATTTTCCACCCGTACAAGCTCGACGCGAAAGAAGTCCCTTGGTGGTCGGTTTATGAAATTGGCCAGCGGCTAACCGATAAGTTTGATGACGTTCCGGAAGCGGAAATGGCCGATCGGCCTCCGAGTGTGTTCATCGCCGGCGACGCTTGCCACACCCATAGTCCGAAAGCCGGGCAGGGCATGAATGTCTCTATGCAAGACACTTTCAATCTTGGATGGAAGCTCGCCGCGGTGCTGCGCGGACGCAGTGGGCCGTCGTTGTTGCACACCTATTCGGCGGAGCGGCGGGCGATCGCCAAGGAGCTCATTGACTTCGATCGCCAATGGGCGTCGCTTCTGGCGTCGACCCATGGCGACAATGCGGGGCCCGATCCGGCCAAGACCCAGAATTATTTTGTCAGAACCGGACGATACACCGCCGGTACGGCGACGCACTATCGCCGCTCGCTCCTTACCGGCGCGGACACCTATCAGAATCTGGCGGAGGGATTCGTTATCGGAAAGCGTTTTCATTCCGCACCCGTCATCCGGCTTGCTGACGCTAAACCGGTTCAACTGGGTCACGTCATCAAAGCAGATGGCCGCTTTCGTATCTTTGCCTTCGCTGGAATGGACGATCGAGGAACTGCGGGGTCCGCCATTCGTCAATTGTGCGAGTATCTCTCAGAGGAGAGGGATTCCCCAGTTCGGAAATATACGCGGCCGGAAGAGGACATCGATGCCGTCATCGATGTGCGCGCGGTCTTCCAGCAGGCTCACCGTCAACTCGCCATCGAGGCTATGCCCCCTTTGCTTTTGCCGCATAAAGGACGTTACGGACTGCAGGATTACGAGAAGATATTTTGCGCGGATAATAAGCGCGACAGTGACATCTTCGCCATGCGCGGCATCGATCGGGCTGTGGGATGCATGATTGTTGTGCGGCCAGATCAATACGTCGCGCAAGTCCTCCCGCTGAACGCTTACGAGGTACTCGCCTCGTACTTCGACCACTTTATGCTGCCATAGCCAACGTTACGACGTCATCCTCAAGCCTCGGGCAGCATTTTGCCCGGATTCATGATGTTATCAGGATCGATGGCTTGCTTAAGGGCGCGCATTAGCCCGAGCGCTGCATGATCGTGCTCGAGATTCATGTATTTCCGGTTTGATTGTCCGATGCCGTGTTCGCCGGTCGAGGTACCGCCATGCGCGAGCGCGCGTTGCACCAGCCGATCGATGAAGGCGTAGCCGCGCTCGACTTCGACCGGATCGTTGAAATCAATCAGCGGCATGACGTGAAAATTACCGTCCCCGACATGCCCGACGATCGGCGCCACGAGGCCGCTGGCGGCGATATCCGCTTTGGTTTCGGCGACGCAGATCGCCAGCTGCGAAATTGGCACGCAGACATCGGTCGAAATGCCTTTGGCCGTCGGCCGCAGCGCTCGGCTGGCCCAATAAGCGTTGTGGCGTGCCTGCCAGAGGCGGGTGCGCTCCTCCGGCTTGGTTGCCCAGTTGAAAGGACCGCCGCCGGACTCGGCGGCAATCTCGCCAAAACGGGCCGACTGTTCCGCGACGCCGGCGGCGGATCCGTGGAATTCGAGAAACAGCAAAGGCATTTCCGGCAGATTGAGCTTCGAATGAACGTTGCACGCGTGGACGTGAAGTTCGTCCATCAACTCAATGCGCGCTACCGGGATTCCGGCCTGAATCGTCGTGATCGCCGCCTGGCATGCGGCTTCGATCGAAGGAAACGGACAGACGCCGCCACTGATCTCCTCGGGGATGCCGGCAAGGCGCAGCGTGATTTCAGTAATAACGGCGAGCGTTCCTTCGGAGCCGACGATCAGTCGCGTCAGGTCGTAGCCGGCGGACGATTTTCGTGCTCGCGTGCCGGTCCGCGTGACGCGGCCGTCCGGCAATACGATGGTGAGCGCGAGCACGTTGTCCTTCATCGTGCCATAACGCACCGCATTTGTGCCGGAGGCGCGCGTGGCGACCATGCCGCCGAGCGACGCGTCGGCGCCGGGGTCGATCGGAAAGAATAGACCGCTGTCGCGCAGATGGCGGTTCAGTTCGGTGCGCGTTACGCCGGCCTCAATGACGCAATCAAGGTCGTCGGCGTGCACGGCGATTATTCGTTTCATCCGCGACGTGTCGACCGATACGCCGCCGAACGGTGCATTGACGTGGCCTTCGAACGAGGAGCCGACCCCGAAGGGAATGATCGGAACGCGAAGCGCGGCGCACACCCGCACAGCTTCTGCGACCTCATCCGTCGTTTCCGGAAACACCACCGCGTCCGGGGGCTGGTTGGGCACCTCCGAAAGCTGGTTACCGTGCTGGACTCGGACGGATTCGGCTTCGGTCAGTCGCTCACCGAACGTTGCGCGGAGGTGCGCCAGCGCCGTCCTGATTGCTTGCAGATCGCGGTGCGGCCGCAAAAGCATTCAGCCGCGAACCTTCCGGAAGAACATATGGGGGAATGGATTCGGAAAACGGTCGATCGTCACTTCAATGAATGCCGGTCGGCCGGTCGCCAGCGCAGCGTTAAGCGCCGGCCGAAGGGTCTCGGGGCTGTTGCACCGCCAGAAATTCATGTTGAAGCTGCCAGCGAATTTTTCGAAGTCGGGATTTTGCAGATCGGACGAGATCAGGCGGCCCCCGAACATTTCCTGCTGTATGCGGCGCACATTTCCGTAAGCGTTGTCGTTGAAGACGATTGCCACAACGCCGATGTCGAAGCGCATGGCGGTCGAAAGTTCTTGGCAATTGAACATAAAGCCGCCATCGCCGCCGACATAGATCACGGGACGATCTGGTGCTCCAACCTTGGCGCCGAGCGCGGTCGGGTAACCGTAGCCGAGTGTTCCCTGGTACCCGGGCTGGATCACGGTCCGCGGTCGATAGGTGGGATAGCCCCACCACGAATAGAAATGGAGCTGCGTGACGTCGAAACAAACAATTCCATCCTCGGGTAACGCGTCGCGGATGACCTTAGTGTAGGCGCGCTGCGGAGCAAGAATTCTGCCGAGGGCCTCTTCTTTCTCTGCTTTAATTTGAGCGAACTCCTTTTCTCGGCTTGGCCGGCGTGCACTTATGGCGGCGAGGCGATCGACCAAGGCGGCGAGCGCTGTAGAGGCATCGGTGGTGATGGTCACATCCGGTGGCCATGCAGCGATCGATTGCACCGGATCGATATCGATCCGGATCAACCGAATCTGATCGTCACGCCCCCAATGCACGATTGGGTGAAAAAAGCGGGTCCCGACCGCAAGCGCGACGTCGACCGCAGGCCAGAGATCGTTCCCAACCTGCAGCGTTTGTGCGAGTGGATGACGGATGTCGAGCGCGCCCATGCCGTGCTCACTCATGATCACAGGCGCTTGCAGTAGTTCCGCGAGTTCGCGCAGCTCGGTTTCGGCGCCAAAAACGCCGCTGCCAACAAAGATCGCGGGATTGCGCGCCTCGTTGAGGAGCTTGGCGGCCCGCGAGATTGCTTCCAGATTTGGCGCGGGCGGATCGGGAAGAGCACTTGGCGGCAGGGCAGGCCGCGCCGCGAAACGTGCGGCCGCGATATCGGGCGGAATTTCCAACACCACCGGTCGGCGTCGGCCGCCATTCAGTTGCCGAAAAGCTTCGTGAACCTTTCCCGGTATCTCGCCGCCATTTTCAATCAGCCCCTGCCATTTCGTGACCGAAGCGAGCGCACGCGCCTGATCGGGAATCTCGTGGAGGAATCCGAGTCCGCCGCCCATGTGAGCGGAGGGAATTTGTCCGGTGATGCAAAGCACGGGCGCATTGCAGGCATAGGCAGTCGACAAAGCGGCCGTCGCATTGAGTACGCCGGGTCCGGGGACGACGAGGCAGGTGCCGACGCGTCCCGTGGCCTGCGCGTAGCCGAAAGCCATGTAGGCCGTCGCCTGTTCATGGCGAGTATGGATGACGCGGATCGCATCCTGTCGACGGTATAGAGCATCGAAAATATAATCGAGCTGCAGGCCAGGCAGACCAAAGATCGTGTCGACGCCGTGTGCAGCAACAGCGTCCACGAGGATTTCGGCACCCGTCACGTCGGCTCGGGTCACCTTGTCAACTTTGGCGATATTCATGTGTGCAATTTTATCGTCCGCTCTCCGGCGTCAAATGCCATTCGCAAGCCGGCATATGCTTGCGCGTCATGGTACGGCCAGATTAGGAAGGCAAGCGCGCCATACGATTTAGGTATGGCCGTCCCGTTAGAAACGATTGGACCCTTATTTTCATGCTTTCTAGCCTCTGATGGGAGGTGGTGATGTCGCGGTAACGCGCACGCGCGACGTCATGAACTATCCAAAGATTCGCCGAGCCCAAAAACGGGCTTGGCGCCGATGTCTTAGCCGCAATGCGCGTTGCCCGACACGGGTCGCGCCTAGCGCTGGCGATAAACCCGACACCGGCGACCTTACAAATCTCGACCATCAAGGAGGAACCCAATGGAAGAAAAGACATCCGCGCGGATTCGCCGTGCCAAATTGCTGCCGTCCGGTCCGTCTCGCCGAAGTGTTTTGCAGGCCGGCGCTGCCACACTCGCTTCGACTGCGGTTTTCGCTCCCGCAGTGTTGCGCGCCGACAACCTCGTCATCAAGGTTGGCCACATCAGCCCCAAGACTGGACCAATGGCCGGTTTCGCTGAAGCGCAAGACTGGACGCTCGACGGCGTTCGCAAGGCCCTCGAACCCGGGCTTCAGATAGGTGGCAAGACCTACAAGGTCGAGTTCATCACGAAGGACAGCCAGACCGACGAGAGCCGCACCGCAGAACTCGCGAACGAACTCATCCTCAAGGAAAAGGTTGACATCATCACCGCGTCGGCGGGGTCAATCAACTGTAACCCAACCGCCAACGTGGCTGAGCTTAACGAAGTGCCGTGCATTACCACGAACAATCCTTGGGAATCATACTATTACGGCCGCAACCCACCCAAGGAAGGATTCACTTACACCTACCATTTCTTCTGGGGCCTGAAGGAAATTCTCGCCTGCTTCATAGGTTTGTGGAAGGACCAGGATACCAATAAGGTGGTGGGTACTCTCTTTAACACCGCACAAGACGACAACGACTGGCACAACGCTTTCATTCCGGCGATCAAGGCTGCCGGGTTCACCGTCGTCGACCCGGGCCAGTTTCCAGCTTTTGGCAACGATTTCACGCCGCAGGTTACCGCCTTCAAAAAAGCCGGCGTGCAAATCGTCAGCGGTAACCTGTTCACGCCAGACTTCGCGGGTTTTTATAATCAATGCGCGCAGATGGGCTATCAGCCGAAGGTTATTACCCTCGGCAAAGCTTTTTTGTTCCCGTCCGATGTCGCCGCTCTTGGGCCGCGCGGCGTAGGCGTCACCAGCGAAGTTTGGTGGACGCCGGACCATCCGTTCAAGTCGAGCTTGACCGGGATATCGAGCAAAGATTTGGGTGCGACTTACGAGAAGGCCACCGGTAAGCACTGGACCCAGCCGATCCCGTACGTGCACGCTCTGTGCGAGGTTGTTGTCGACGTGCTCAAACGCTCCAAGGACCCAAAAGATTCGAAGGCGATTCTTGAAGCGATCACAACGACAGATGTTCACACCATTGTCGGGCATGTGAAATGGACCGGTCAACCGGTCAAGAACGTGTGCGTTACGCCGGTTGTCGCCGGCCAATGGCAGAAGCACGGGGATCGTCTCGACATCGCCATCGTCAACTCCGGCGATTTCCCGGAAATCAAAACGACGTCGAAGCTCCTGCCGCTTGCCTAGTCACGCTTGAGTATGCACTCTGCGGCCGCTTCACTTTGAGCGGCCGCAGGCGTGATCGGGGGATGTGTGAACGCGATCCTGTCGCTGAAAGGAATCTGCAAAAACTTCGGCGCGGTGGTGATTGCCGAAAACCTCGACCTCGAATTGGCCGATGGCGAAGCGCTTGGGATGCTCGGCCCTAACGGTGCCGGCAAGACCACGTTGTTCGGTATCATTACCGGCATGCTCGCACCAACCGCTGGCCAAATCCTGTTCGAAGGTCATGACATCACTCGATTGTCGGCGGCACATCGCTGCCGGCTCGGAATGGCGCGCTCATTTCAGATTCCGCAGCCATTCGGCGGCATGTCGGTGTTCGAGAACCTTGTGGTCGCGGGTGCATTCGCCAAGCGCCGCCGCGAGCGCGAGGTCTATGATTTGGCCGCGCAAATTCTCGAAGACTGCGGGCTCGGTGAGAAAGCAAACGTCAAGGCTGATACGCTCACGCTGCTTGATCGCAAGCGGCTAGAATTGGCGCGGGCGCTTGCAACCCGACCAAAATTGCTCCTGCTTGATGAGGTCGCCGGTGGCCTCAGCGAAATGGAATGCGAGACACTGGTTAGCCTGATCAGGCGTATTCGCGAGACCGGCGTGTCGATCATCTGGATCGAACACATCGTGCATGCGTTGTTGGCGACCGTCGATCGCATCGTTGTTTTGGCCGGGGGCACCTTCATTGCCGACGATCGGCCGGCGGAAGCGATCCGCCATCCTAAAGTCACCGAGATCTACATGGGCATTCCGGCCGACTAGGAAGATTGCCGGTACACGCGACATGGTTCCCTGATTTATGGCCCTCTTGGAAATAGAATCGCTGACCGCGTTTTACGGTGATTTTCAGGCGCTCTACGGCGTGTCGATGTCCGTCGACGCCGGTCAGTCCGTGGCCATCATCGGCGCCAATGGCGCCGGCAAAAGCACGCTACTCAAGGCCATTGTCGGCATGCACCCTGCCAAGCCGGAGATGATCCGTTTTAACGGCGAACCGATCGGCGGCATGCGCTCGTCCAAGATCGTGGCGCGCGGTATCACCATGGTCCCCGAAGGCCGGCGGCTGTTTCCTTCGCTGACTGTCGAAGAGAACTTGAACATCGGCGCTCAGCTCGGCCGCCGCGGTCCCTGGTCGTTGACGCGCATCTTCGATCTGTTTCCGATGCTGGCGGAGCGGCGTCGCGAGAAAAGCACGTCTCTCTCGGGCGGCCAGCAGCAAATGGTAGCAATTGGTCGAGCGCTGATGTCCAATCCGCGCCTCCTGCTTTGTGACGAAATCAGTCTCGGCCTCGCTCCGATCGTCGTGCGCGACATTTTCCGCCGGCTGCCTGTGATCATCGCCGAAGGCACTTCCGTGGTCGTGGTCGAGCAGGACGTTATGCAGGCGCTCGGCGCATCGAACTACGTGTATTGCCTGCAGGAAGGACGCGTTTTGCTGAAAGGCGAATCGCAAAGTCTCAACCGCGAGACAATCAAAGCCGCCTATTTCGGAGTGTAAACGTAGTGGAAGTCGTCCAAGTCATCGTTCAGGGCGTTCTGCTTGGTGGTCTTTACGCGCTTTTCGCGGCCGGCCTATCGCTGATCTTCGGCGTGATGCGGCTCGTCAATATTGCACATGGTGATTTGATTGTTGTCGCGGCTTATTTCGCCTACTTCACCATGCAGGCGTTCGGCATTGGCCCATTCACTTCGTTGATCATTGTCGTGCCGGTGATCGCTGCGTTTGGCTATGTTCTGCAACGTTGCCTTCTCAATTTTGCCCTTGGCGACGATCTACCACCGCTCCTGGTGACGTTCGGCCTGTCGATCATCATCCAGAACGTCCTTCTGCTTCTGTTTACCCATGACAGCCGCAGGCTTTATGCCGGTCCGATCGAGATGGCGAGCTGGAAGTTCACGCCGGACTTTGCCATTGGCGTTTTGCCGCTAATTCAATTCGGCGCGGCGGTGCTTATTATCGGCGGCCTGCAATTGCTGTTTTATCGAACGAAGATCGGCCGAAACTTTCGCGCGACCTCCGACGATCCGGCGATTGCGCAACTCATGGGTATTGAGAACCGGCATATTTTCGCGTTGGCCATGGCGCTTTCGCTCGCGGTGGTGGCGATCGCCGGCGTGTTCATAGCGGTGCGCACGACGTTCAACCCATTCTACGGGCCGCAACTCCTCATTTTCGGCTTTGAAGCTGTCATCATGGGTGGCTTGGGCAGCTTGTGGGGAACGCTGGCGGGTGGGATTCTTCTTGGGCTTGCCCAAGCCGTCGGCGGCCAGATCAACGTCGGCCTGCCATTCACGGCAGGACATGTTGTTTTCCTGCTGGTGCTATTCCTCAGGCCGCAAGGCCTGTTTCCCAAGGTGTCAGTGTGAGTGACGTGAGCGGAGCCTTGCCGCGTGCGAAGGTCGTACATTCTACCTTTGCGAGTCATGTTGGCGTCGCATTTTGGGCAGCGCTTGTCGTTGCGCTGATTGCGATTCCCTATTGGGGGGACCGGCAAATGATGCGGCTCCTCACCGAAATCTACTCCTTCGTCGCTTTAGCAAGTTTGTGGAATTTGCTCGCTGGCTATGCGGGACTTGTATCAGTTGGCCAACAGGCGTTCGTTGGGCTCGGCGGTTACACGCTTTATCTCTGCGCGCTTTGGGCTGGCTTCAATCCGTTGTTGGGGCTGCCACTTGCGGGAGTGATCGGCGGTATCATTTCTATCCCGATTGTTGTGCTCCTACTCAAGCTGCGCGGCGCCTATTTCACCATTGGCTCGTGGGTAGTGGCGGAAGTCTTTCTGCAAATCTTCCAACTCGTTCCAGCAGTCGGCGGCGGCTCCGGCATCAGCCTTCCTGCGACAGTGGTTCTCTCGATCGCCAAGTCGCGCAGCACGCGCGAGTCGGTCATTTATTGGATATTTCTCGCGCTAGCGGTCGCGGTGATCGGGGTCATCGTCATTTTGTTGCGTACGCGTTATGGCCTGGCATTGCAGGCTATCCGCGACAATGAGACAGCGGCGAAGTCGAATGGCATTGACGTCAATCGCGCGCGCACGGTCGTGTTCGTGGTGGCGGCCGCCGCGACCGCTATGGTTGGCTCGATGGTCTTTTTGCAGAAACTCAGCATTACGCCTTTCTCCGCCTTCAGCATCAACGATTGGACGGTGAACATGATCTTTATCACGGTAATCGGCGGAATTGGCCGCGTTGAAGGCCCGATCCTCGGCACTGTTATTTATTTTGTACTCCGTGAATTCCTGGCCGACCTCGCCAGCGCCTATCTGATCATTCTCGGCGTCGTGGCAATTGGCGTCATGCTGAAAGCACCGAAGGGTATTTGGGGTTACGTCGCCGACCGGTTCGGTTGGCAGCTCTTTCCGCTGGCGCGCCGGCTGGTACGTGATGCACCCTTGCGCACAAAGTCTGTTCGCACACCCGGCTAAGTGACCGCGCTGACCTCACTTGCCCAGATTGGCTTGGCCATACCTTGGCGTTATGGTACGGCCGGTTTTGGGCCAGATTTGCGCCGGGAAAGTGGTCGGTCGATGCATTCGCGGTTGTTGCGGCATTTCCTCGGCGTGGTCGAAAAGCGCAACATTACGGCCGCGGCCGAGGCGCTCAATATTAGCCAGCCGGCGCTGACCCGCAGTATTCGCCAATTGGAAAAGACTGTCGGTGTGCCGTTGTTCGAGCGGCTGCCAACCGGGGTAATCTTGACCAAACCAGGAGAGGTACTGGCACGGCGGGTCAAGTTGATGGAGCTTGAATACCGTCACGCGATGTCTGAGATCAGCGCGCTCGAACAAGGGCTCACTGGAACATTGCGCATTGCCGCGGGGCCGATGTGGGTAACGGTGATTCTGCCTGACGTCCTCACCGCGTTTCATCACCAGTTTCCCAAGGTCAAAGTTCGCGTGACCGAAGGCGCCATCGACAGTATTGTGCCGGCGCTCATGGCCGGCGAAATTGATCTTGCATGCGTGACGCTTTCTTTCCCCTCCCAGCCGGAATTGGTCAAAGAGCCGTTGGTCGGAGTGCGCCACGCGTTGGTGGCCCGAGCAAAACATCCACTCGCGGGTAAGGGCGTCGCGAAGGCGGAAGATTTGGCACGCTTTCCGTGGGTGGTGCTTGCCAACGACAGCGTCGGCACCGGCCGGATTGGTTCCTATCTGGTCGCCAACGGGCATGAGCCGCCGCAAATCGCCATCGAAGCAAGTGCGATTGGCATGCTTCGCGTGTTGGAAGGGAGTGATTTTCTCGGACTGTTCTCGACCGTGATGGTCGATTATGCCGCTCGCTTCGGTCTCGTTGCGATCCCGCACGAAGGGACTTTTTGGGAAGCGGAGGCAGGTCTCGCCTATTTGCGCACCAACCGGCCATCGCGAATGCTCGAGGCCTTCAAGTCGAGGGTGCGAGCGGTGTTGTCTGCGTGATCTAGAGTTGTCGGCGGTCCAATTTGCGAGGCATACCGTTGGAGTATGCGGCCGCACCGACTATGAATTGGCTGCGTTTTCGGAGGACAGACAGATTGGCCTACCCCCAGTCCGCGTATCGCCAGAACGGGCGAGCGCATAAGAGGCGGTCATGCCTGGCGTAACGGAGCCCGCAACCGGACTCGTGTTTTATGAGCTCAGTCACGAATGGGGCCACGATGCACCGACGCTCCCAGGTTTCGAAGACGTAAAGCTTCATCGATCGAGTACGCACGCCAAGAATGGCGTCATGGCCACGCGAATTCGCATGGTGATGCACAGCGGCACCCACGTGAACGCGCCCCTTCATCTTATCCAGCGCGGCGCGGGCGTTGGCGCTATCGCCCTCGATCGGTTCTTTGGGTCAGGCGTCGTTGTGTCAATTCCGAAGCAGCAATGGGAACGGGTGACGGCCGCCGACCTGGATAGCACGGCGCCGACAATCGAAAACGACGACATCGTCGTTATCGTGACGGGTTGGCACCGTCGTTACAGCGACAGCATCGACTATTTCGGCAATTCGCCGGGACTATCGAAGGAAGCGGCGCAGTGGCTTGTCGACAAGCGTGTCAAGCTCGTGGCGGTCGATACGCCGCAGGTGGATCATCCGCTCGCGACGTCGCTCGGTCTGCAGCGTAACGGGCCGCAAATGCGGCGATTGGCTAAGGCTTATCAGACCGTGACCGGCCGCGATCCAAAGGGTGAATTCCCGGAATGGAATCCCGCGCACCGGACATTGCTGAGCGCCGGCATACCTACGATTGAGAATGTCGGCGCCGAGGTCGATGCGCTCCTCGGCAAACGCTGCACCTTCCAGGCATATCCATGGAATTGGCCGGAAGGAGATGCGTGCGTCGTTCGTTTGACCGCCATTCTCGACCCATCCGGTGCTTATCGGCTTGAGTCGGGTGATGCTGCTTAGCGGGCGGCCGCGAGCAAGGATGAAGTCGATGGCGAACAAAAACAGCACCCGCGGTCTTAAATTCTATAATCTCAGCGCCCGCTGGGGACACGGTATTCCGCAATGGCCTTCGGCGCCCGGCATCAATGTTCTGACACTGCAATTTCACGCGCTCGACGGCGTCTACGTCACCGAGTTTGAGGGCATTATGCATCGCGGCACCCACATGGATGCGCCACTGCATGTTACCGAGAACACGCCGTCCATGACCGGTTATCCGCTGTGGCGTTTTTTCGGTACCGGCGTTGCAGTTTCGATTCCTAAGGGAAAATGGGGCGTTATCACGCCGGACGATTTGGAAAAAGCGACGCCTAAAATCCGTAAGAACGACGTTGTGATGATCAATACCGGCACACATCACAAGCTCGCCGATACCGATGAGTATTATGCCTACTCGCCTGGCCTCTATAAGGAAGCTGCGGAGTGGCTGGTAGAAAAGCAGGTGAAGATGGTCGGCGTCGACGTCCAAGCGCTCGATCACCCGCTGGGGACTAAACTCATCGATCACGGACCGGGACCGTCACACCCGCATTTGGTTGAGGAGTACCGGCGAGAGACGGGGCGCGACGCGATGACAGATTTTCCCCACTGGGAACCGGCGCACAAGATTATGATGTGCGAGGGTGGAATTCCCGGCATCGAGAATATCAACGGCGACCTCGATGCGATCACGGGCAAGCGTTGCACGTTCATGGCGTTTCCTTGGCGCTGGCCGCAAGGCGAGGGGTGCGGCGTGCGGGTTGTCGCCATTCTCGATCCGGAACAGAGCTTCCGGATCGAAAGCGGTAAATGAGGCGCGTCGAATGATCAGCGAGAGGTTGCGCAATCCGCTGTCGCTTTTCGATGTGCGTGACAAGGTTGTGATTATTACCGGGGCGTCTGGCTCTTTTGGGCACGCTTGCGCCGTCGCGCTTGGCGCCCTCGGCGCGAAGCTCTTGCTCGCCTCCGGTTCGACGGAAGAATTGGACACGGTAATCGAAGACGTAAGGGAGGCGGGTGGCCACGTCGAAAGCATTGTTCGGCGGCCCGATAGTTTAGAGGACGCCGAGGCAGTTCTGCAGGCGGCGCTCGACGCCTTCGGCCGGGTCGATCGGCTCGTGGTCGCGTCGGGCACCAACAAGGCCGGTTTCATCGAAAAGCAGTCCTATGAGGAATGGCAAGGGGTCATGGACGCCAATGTCCGCGGGCCTTGGCTCATGGCGAAAGCTGTTGGCAGCTATTGGATCAAGGAAGGCATCAAAGGCAAAGTTGTGTTGATGTCTTCGACCCGCGGCCGGCACGGTAATTTTTCCGGCTATACCGCATACTGCAGTTCCAAAGGCGCGACGGACGCTTTGACGCGCGTACTCGCCACCGAATGGGCGAAATACGGCACCACGGTCAACGCCATCGCGCCAACAACCTTCCGCTCGAAGCTCACCGAATGGATGTGGGAGGACAGCGACGTCGGAAAGGCAACACGTACCCGAACGCTGTCGCGGATTCCGCTCGGGCGCCTCGGTGAGGCCGAGGATTTGGTTGGTATGGCGATTTATTTGCTCTCGCCGGCGTCGGATTTCTGCACTGGGCAGATCATGTATGTCGACGGCGGATTCACCGCCGGTTAAGCCCGCATGGAAAAGCCCCAAATCGCAGTCATTGGCGCCGGCCTGATGGGCCACGGCATTGCTTATTTGTTCGCCGCGAGCGGTCACGAAGTGCGCGTGCAAGATCCGGTTGCGGCGGCGCGCGAGACGCTGCAGCAGCGGCTCCACGAAATTTGCGATCTGCTCGGCACGGATCGGGCGGCGGCCAATCGTGTAACCGCCGGCGAATCGATAGAGTGGGCGGCGAAAGATGCCGGCATCGTCATTGAAGCCGCGCTCGAGCAATTGCCGATCAAGCGGGCGATCTTCGCCGAGCTCGAGCGGGCCGCGCCTGCTGACGCGATCCTCGCCAGCAATACGTCCGCCCTGCCGATCACGCGCATTTCGGAGGGTCTCAAAACCAGGCATCGTATAGTCGGTTCGCACTTCTGGAATCCGCCGCATCTCGTGCCATTGGTCGAGATCGTGCTGATGGGGCCTGAGAACCGTCCCGCGGCCGATCGGTTGGCTACTCTACTGCGTACAATCGGCCGTCATCCCGTGCTCGTACATCGCGATATTCCGGGCTTCATTGGCAACCGTTTGCAGCATGCGATGAAACGCGAGGCGATTGCGCTCGTAGCGTCAGGCGTCTGTGATGCGGAGACCATTGATGACGTGGTAAAGCGAGGCTTCGGCGCGCGCCTCGGCGTGCTTGGCCCGATGGAGCAATCCGATCTCGTCGGTCTCGACCTGACGAAGAACATCCACGATACGCTCATGCCCGATCTCGACATCACGCCCAGGACTCACGCCTACCTGAATGCGCTTGTCGAAAAGGGCGAGCTCGGTATGAAAACTGGCAGGGGCTTCCGGAGTTGGACGGCCGAGGAGTCAGACGCGGTGCGCGACCGGCTGCGTCGCGCGCTGGTTGCCGGAGCCAAGCGGAGCTGAAGCACGGGGAGGCGGCTAACCGGCGGCGATGTCGGCGCCCGAAGAAAGCGCCTTGCTGAACCCGTCGGGCCGGTCGCCCGGCACGAACAAGAAGCTGCGCTCAGCGGCCATTTCCGTTTTCCTCTGCTGCGGCGCCGCGCCAATCGCGGAGAAACGTCTGCGAGTAGCTAAAGCGCTCGGCCGGATGGGTTGAGAGCGCGACTTCGATCAATTCTCCGCGCTGGCTGCGGTACGAGCGGTTAACAATAAGCGCCGGTGCTCCAGGCCTTGCACCGAGTAGTTCGGCGATCCTCTTGGTAAGTGCTGCCGCCTTGATCTGCTGCTGTATTTCGCTCACCTGTTCGCCGAACTGCTCCTCGATCCGCACATAAATCGGAACGGTTGATCGGCCGCCAAGGTCGCGCACAGCTCGGAAAGCCGGGTGGATGTATATTTCCGTGAGGCAGATCGGTGGCGCTTCACGGTCGCCGACCCGGCGTATCCCCTCGATGCGCAACCAGCTTTCGCCTTGGGAGGCTTCCAACGTCGAGCACAGGTCTCCGCGCACAGTCACCATCCGCTGATCGTGTATTTCGAGCTCGGTATCGGCCGTGTATTGCCGGAGATCGGAAATGCCCTGCATCACCTGCCGGTAGTTTGATTTTGGCTCCCGCCCAAGTACCTTTGTGCCAACGCCGGCCTGCCGATTAACAAGCCCGAGTTCAACGAGTTGCTTGATCGCCTGTCGTACCGTGAAACGGCTCGCGCCGAACTGCTCGCACAGCACCATTTCCGTAGGCATCAGATCGCCGACAGGATAATTGCCGGCCTGAATCTCGTTGATGAGAGTCTTCGCGACCTGTCGGTAGCGTGGTTGCGGCGGCCCCGACATCCTCCTACTCGTCGCCCTCAGCCGATCGCACCGGTCTTGCGAAGACCGGTGAGCCGTTCCGCTGAATAACCGATGTCGGCGAGAAGGGCATCGGTATCTCGACCGAGGGTGGGAGCGGCATCGGTTGGCAGCTCAGCGCCTGAAACGCGCACTGGCGATGCGATTCCCTTGATCGCTCCATGGACGGGATGATGGAATTCAACAATCCGCCCCTGTTCACGCGCGAAATCGTTATCGAGCGCCTGAGCGACGTCATAAACCGGCGCTGCCGGCACGCGCCCCGCGATCTCTTTCATCCACTCGTCGGTTGTCTTCGTCGAAAGGGCTTCGTCGAGCGCAGCGGTGACCCGCGCTCGATTCTTCAAACGCGCGGCGAAGGTCGCAAAGTCTGGGTCTACGATCCAATCAGGACGTCCGAGCGCCTCACATAGAATGCGCCAGAATTTCTCCTTTTGGCACATGACGAAAATCCAGCCATCTTTGGTCTTGTAGAGTTGGCTTGGCGTCAATGACGGATGGCTCGATCGCGGCTCACGGCGAGTCACATGGCTCCCGTTCAGATACCATGTCCCGAGATACATGACCTGATGCAGTGCGGTGTCGTAAAGGCTAACGTCCAGATCGCGGCCCTTGCCGGTCTTCATTGCATCGATGACGCCGGCCAGCAGCGCCATCGCAGCAGTCGTGCCAGTCGAGAGATCGACCACCGAGAGGCCAGCACGCGAAGGCGGTCCGTCCGGTTCACCCGTCAACGAAAGATAGCCAGCTTCGGCCTGCATCAAGTAATCGTAGCCGGGCCACGAGGCACGCGAGCCGGTGCGCCCATAAGCAGACAGGTGCACGCAAACGATTTTCCGATTGATCGAAGACAGATTTTCGTAATCGAGTCCGAGCTTGACCGCCAAATCGCCGCGCAAATTGTCGAGCGTGGCGTCGGCGGTCCGCGCGAGGTCGAGAAAGACCTTTTTGCCTTCGGGCTGCTTGAGGTCGAGCGCAATCGATTTCTTGTTGCGGTTGAACGCCTCGTAGAAGTGACTGTCGTTCTCGCTAAAAAAATGCGGGCCGATCTGCCGGCCGATGTCGCCGCCCTCACGCGGGTTCTCGATCTTGACGACTTCGGCTCCGAGGTCGGCGAGATGCTGCGTACCGAATGGGCCGGCGCCATATTGCTCGATCGCCAGGATACGAATGCCGTCGAGCGGCAGATGTCCGTTCATATCGGGTTCCTCGCCACCAGCTGGCGCGCGATGATGATGCGCTGCAATTCGTTCGTGCCCTCGCCGATAGCGAGGAGAGGCGCATCGCGATAAAGCCGCTCGATGTTGAACTCTTTGGAATAGCCATAAGCGCCGTGGATGCGCATAGCCTCGGTTGCATTCTCCAGCGCCGCCTCGGTGGCGAAATATTTTGCCATCCCGGCCTCCATGTCGCAGCGCTCCCGGCGGTCAAACGCTTCGGCGGCGCGGTACGTCAGAAGCCTCGCCGCCTCCACGCGCGTTGCCATTTCCGCAAGCTTCAATTGAATCGCCTGATGTTCGCATATCGGCTTGCCAAACGTCTTTCGCGTTTGCGCGTAGGCCACCGACTCGCGCAGCGCCGCATCGGCCACGCCGACGCCGCGCGCCGCCACGTTGATACGGCCAAGCTCAAGACCGTTCAGAATGTGTTTAAGACCGCGGCCCTCGATGCCGCCGATGAGTCGATCGGCCGGGACGCGATAGTTTTCAAAGAAGATTTCGCAGGTATCGATGCCGCGATAGCCGAGCTTGGGCAATTTGCGGGTGACGTTGAATCCGTCGCCCTTTTCGGCGATGAGCAGGCTCATGCCCTTGTGGCGCGGTTCAGCCGCGGGATCGGTTTTCACCAAGAGTGCAAAGCAACTGCCGTAGTAGGAGTTGGTGATCCAGGTCTTCGCGCCGTTGACCACGTAATCGTCGCCGTCGCGCTTTGCGACTGTGCGAATCGCCTGCAGGTCGGTCCCGCAATCGGGCTCAGTCAGCGCGATACCTCCGCGCAATTCCGCCGTGGCAAAAAGCGGAAGGTAATGTTCCTTTTGTTTCGCTGTACCATTTCGTTGCACCGCGCTCGCCATAATGACGTGCGAGTTGAGCACGCCTGCAACTGACATCCAGACGGCCGATATGTGCTCGATGATCTTGGCGTAGGTCCTGGAAGATAGGCCGAGCCCGCCGTATTCCGGCTCGATCAGGCAGCCGAACAAACCCATGGCCTTCATCTTTTCGACGATCTCGGTCGGATATTCGTCACGCGCTTCGAGGTCGTGCGCATGCGGCCTGACGTCCGTCTCTAGAAACTTGTCGACGGCGTCGAGAATCATGTTCTCTTCGCTTTGCCGCTCCGCGGTCACCGCGATATCCATCTTGTTCTCCTTATTTCGCGGGTTGCGCCAACGTGTCGCCCAGCGTAGCCACCGACCCGCGATCAATTCCGACAACGGCATCACGCACCCGCGCTGCGCGTTCGCGCGTCAGCAAGCGGCACGCATTGTCGAAATATTTCGCTTCGATCTCGGCGTTTGACAGCGGCCGGTCTGAGCAGCCGCGATTGATGCCCTCGCGATGGCGCACCTGCTGGCCGTCGTTCAGCGTGACGATCACCTCGCCCGTGTAATGCTTGGGGAAGGTGGAGGCGGGATCGGCTGCGTAATTGATGCGCCGGGCGAGCGCGAGAACCTCGGGGTCGCCGATTGCCTTGTCTTCCAGTTCGTCGAGCGTGAATCGCCCTCGCAGCAGTCCCGTCGCAACGATGTAGGGAATGGAGAATTGAGCGTCGTAACTATTGGCAGGCGTGCGCTTGTTCTCTACCGGCTCGCATACGGTTTTGATGACCTCTGCCGGCACCAGAACTTCGACCGAGCGAATATCGCCAGGCTTCACCGATTTGCTTAGCGCGACCGCCGCATCGGCAGATGCATGAGCGAAGTGGCAGGCCGGGATCGGTTTGATCGCGACTTCGTCGATCTGCCACGATTTGCCGAGATTCTTGGTCGCAAGCGCAAGGTCCGCATCCGCCATGTGCGTGCCGAGATGGGACGCGAATAGGCCGAATCGCCCCTCGTAGGCCGCGCGTGGTCCAACGAAGCCGTGCTTGGCCAGTGTTGCCGCTGTAATCGCGCTCGAGGCCGCCCAGCCCGGATGCATGCG
>DAIUEQ010000044.1:0-19185 GCA_036845025.1 Xanthobacteraceae bacterium
TGTCGTAGGGTTTGGGCAGGCTTCCGGCATTGAGCGCATCGATGACGGTCTTGGCGCCCTGCACCGCCGGTTTGCCGAACGATTCCGCTGCCTGCCCGGAGAGGAAGGCGACGAAAGCCAGTTTGAAGACGTTGTCGTCTTGCGCTGTGGCACTGCTCGCAAATGAACCAAGAGCACTGGCACCGGCGACTAAAGCGGCTGCGAACCCACGAAGTTTCATGGTCAAAGCCTCCCAATTTGAAATTCTTGTTTTTATTGCTGCCGGGCGCTTGGACGGCGCTCCCGCCTGCCGATAAGTGTGCCCGATGCGCTCGGACCTGTCCACGCCCCGCCGCTCTCCGGCAGGAGTTGATACAGAGACCCGCGGGGAAGTACTCGCGCGGCGGTGTGCGTAAAAGCGCGCGCCTTTAAGCCCGCACGGTCATTTCGCAAATCAGCCCCTGCGGGCGCCAATCAAACTCTGCTTTACCGTGCAATTGCGCGGTCATTTGTTTGATGACCCGGCTGCCAAAGCCTTGCCGGCCCGGCTCCTGCACCGCAGGGCCGCCCCCTTCCGCCCAGCGGACGATGATTTCGCCGCCGGCGCCGCGCTGCCATGTCAAATCAAGTCGGCCCTCTGGCACGGACAGCGATCCGTATTTGGCGGCGTTGGTCGCAAGCTCGTGTAGCGTTACCGCAACGGCCTGCGCGGCGGTCGGCTCCAATAAGATCGATGGTCCTTCAATGCGCACCCGCTTTTTGTCGGCCGCGCCGTAAGGAGCAAGTTCGCGGGCCGCTATCGCCGATAATTCCGCGCCGACCCAGCGCGACTCGACAAACAGCGACTGGACGTTCGCAAGCGCCTGGATCCGTCCTTCGATAGCGTCTTTGAGGCCTTGCATGCTGTCGGCTCGCGACAGGTTCACGATCGCTTGCACGCTCGCCAACAGGTTCTTGCCGCGATGCTCGACCTCGCGGGCGAGCGTGGCGATTTGTTCCCGGCTTTGTCTCTGCTCGGTAACGTCCCGCGCGATCTTGGAGGCGCCAATAATTCGGCCTTCCGCGTTTTTGACCGGCGAGACCGTCAGTGAAATCGGGAACAAGGTGCCGTCCTTGCGCCGCCGAATGGTCTCGAAGTGATCGATACGCTCGCCGCGCCGGATGCGGCTTAGAATCTCGACTTCTTCGTTTTGCCGGTCGTCGGGAATGACGATGGTAATCGGGCGGCCGATCGCTTCTTCGGCGGTGTAGCCGAACACGCGCTCCGCGCCCTTGTTCCAGCTAGCGATGATGCCATCGAGGTTTTTGCTGACAACCGCGTCATCGCTGGACTCGACGATGGAGCCCAGCCAATGCGATCGCTCGTCGGCAAGCTTACTTTCACTTAGATTACGCGTCACCGTGCCGTAGGCGACGATAGCGTCCGACGAACCACGCACCGGAAAGATATTGTAGAGCACCGGTATGTTCTCGCCGGTCGCGAAATTTCGAAACTTGAGTTCGCCTTCCCAAAAGCCGATGTCGCGCGCGGCTGGTATGACCTCGCGCAGAACCCTGTCGCGATCTTCTGCAGCGAAATAGTCGATAATCCGTGTGGCGTGCACGGCGTCCAAATCCGCCAACCCGACGAGCTTCAAGCCGGCTTCATTGACGAACAAGGCGTTGCCCTGCAGATCGGCGACGCCAACGAATTCATGTGAAGCTTTGACCAGCGACGACAACATGCGCGCGAAATCGTCGGCGTCGCCGAATTGCAAAAGTCCGCGAGCAATTGCCGGAAGGTCTTCAGACAGGGCCGCCACTCCACGCCACAGGGAAAAGCGCGGAGTGTCGGCGGACACGCACCCCCGCGAATTACAATGGCTTACGCGCCGCCGCCGCTCAGCTTGTCGACTTTCTTCTGCATTTCGTCGAGCTGGCGCTTCAAGTCGTCGATGTCGCCGGTCCTCGGCGCGGATTTTCCCGCTTCCGTCTCGACCTCGCCGTCAGCCTCGCGCCGCGCGAACGGCGCGAACATCGTGAAGGCGCGCTCGAACATTTCCATGTTCCGCCGCACCTGATCCTCCAACGTCGGGAACCCGCCGACGCCGAAGGCCTGCGCCATCTGATTGCGGAACTTTTCTTGCTCACGCGTCAACGACTCGATCGAAACTTCCAGATAGCGCGGAACCAGCATCTGCATGCTATCGCCGTAGAAGCGGATGAGCTGGCGCAGGAATGCAATCGGCAGAAGATTCTGCCCTTCTTTGTTCTCCTGCTCGAATATGATCTGGGTCAACACCGAGCGGGTGATCTCCTCGCCGGTCTTGGCGTCATACACCACGAAGTCCTCGCCGGCCTTCACCATGGCAGCGAGATCTTCGAGGGTGACGTAGCTACTGGTGCCGGTGTTGTAGAGGCGGCGGTTAGCGTACTTTTTAATGGTGACCGGTTCTTCGGTCTTGGGCGAGGGCGCTGGCATCAGGCGGTGACCATCTTGGTTGCAATCAAAATAGGCACTTTCTCCGGGCGCGGCTACCGTTTTGTGGTGCCTTGGTTTCTGCGGTCCGGCGAAGGCTGCCGCAGGGACGTGCGCTTCGCATAGCGGGAATGCCCGGCCGTTCCGTCTTGTCGAGCGGCGCGCGCCTCCTTATGACTTATATGAGTGGGCCAGCGGCAAACCCCGTTTTGAGAACCCCTATCGAAAGGATTCTGCCATGAAAGACGACATTGTGATTGTCGGCGCGGTGCGCACGCCGGTCGGCGCATTCAATGGGGCTTTCGCGTCCGTGCCGGCTCACGATCTCGGCAAAGTCGCGATCAAAGCGGCGATCGAGCGCGCCGGCGTTGAGCCATCGCAGGTATCGGAAGTCATCCTGGGCCAGATCCTGCAAGCCGGTCAGGGCCAGGGTCCGGCACGGCAAGCTTCGATCAATGCCGGCATTCCGGTCGAAGTGCCGGCTTACAGCGTCAACATGCTTTGCGGCTCGGGCTTGCGCGCGGTCGCGCTCGGCTATCAGGGCATTGTCAACGGCGATTCCGAAATCGCGGTGGTCGGCGGTCAGGAGTCCATGAGTATGGCGCCGCATTGTGCGCATCTGCGCAACGGCGTGAAAATGGGCAATTTCGAGATGATCGACACCATGATCAAGGACGGGCTCTGGGATGCCTTCAATGGCTACCACATGGGCAACACTGCCGAGAACGTCGCGCGCCAATGGCAGATCACACGCGCGCAGCAGGATGAGTTCGCGGTCAAATCGCAGAACAAAGCTGAGGCGGCGCAAAAGGCCGGAAAGTTCAAGGACGAGATAGCGCCGGTCACGGTGAAGAGCCGCAAAGGCGACATCATCGTCGATGCCGACGAGTATCCCAAGCATGGCACCACGCTGGACGGCATCAGCAAGCTCAAGCCGGCTTTCGACAAGGAAGGCACGGTGACCGCGGCGAGCGCGTCCGGAATCAATGACGGCGCTGCCGCCATGGTGCTGATGAAGGCGAGCGAAGCGGCCAAGCTCGGCAAAACGCCGCTCGCCCGCATCGTCTCGTGGGCACAGGCCGGCGTCGATCCGAAAATCATGGGCACCGGACCGATCCCGGCGTCGCGCGCCGCCCTGAAGAAGGCCGGCTGGAGCGTCGGCGATCTCGACTTGGTCGAGGCCAACGAGGCGTTCGCGGCACAAGCCTGCGCGGTCAACAAAGACCTCGGCTGGGACACCAACAAGGTCAACGTCAACGGCGGCGCCATTGCCATCGGCCATCCGATCGGCGCGTCGGGCGCGCGTGTCCTGGTGACGCTGCTCTACGAGATGCAAAAGCGAAACGCCAAAAAAGGTTTGGCAACGCTGTGCATCGGCGGCGGCATGGGCATCGCGATGTGCGTGGAACGCTAGAAGACGGGCAGCAAATATCCATAAATTGTCATGCTCGGCCTTGTGCCGGGCATCCACGACTTTAATCTTCGAACAAACAAGCAGATGGCTGGGACAAGCCCGGCCGTGACGAAAAGAGGGAGGCAATAATGGCCCGCGTCGCAGTGGTGACGGGTGGAACCCGAGGCATCGGCGCGGCGATTTCCAAAGCGCTGAAGGCAGCCGGCTACAATGTCGCGGCCACTTACGCCGGCAACGACGAAGCCGCGCAAAAATTCAAGACCGAAACCGGGATTGCCGTCTACAAGTGGGACGTTGCCTCGTTTGACGCGTGCGCCGCCGGCATCAAGCAGGTCGAGGCCGATATCGGTCCGGTCGATGTGTTGGTGAACAATGCCGGCATCACCCGCGATGCCCAGCTCCATCGCATGACGCTCGAGCAATGGCAGGCGGTGATCAACACTAATCTCGGCTCGCTGTTCAACATGAGCCGCAACGTCATCGAGGGAATGCGGGCGCGCAAGTTCGGCCGCATCATCAACATTTCCTCGATCAACGGCCAGAAGGGCCAGTTCGGCCAGACCAACTATTCGGCCGCCAAGGCGGGCGACATCGGCTTCACCAAGGCGCTGGCGCAGGAAGGCGCCAAGAGCGGCATCACCGTCAACGCTATCGCACCGGGATACATCAACACCGAGATGGTGCAGGCGGTGCCCAAAGACGTGCTGGAAAAAAGCATTCTGCCGACCATTCCCATCGGGCGGCTAGGCGAACCGGAAGAAATCGGCCGTTGCGTGGTGTTTCTCGCCTCCGACGACGCCGGATTGATCACCGGCTCGACGCTGACCGTCAACGGCGCGCAATACATCACCTGATCGGCGCTGGCTGCGGCTTCCGCTTTGGCCGTTCATGCGTCGAGATCGAGTGTGAACAGCTCTTGCGGATGTAACACGCCGCGTAGCGCAAATCGCCCGACCGAAACCAGCCGGCGCTTGATATCGCCGACCTCAGCAAACGTCGCCGAGATAAGCAGCGGCTGATCCACCGAACGGCACATCGCCGCGATGCGGCTCGCTTCGTTCACCGCCGGACCGATGACGGTAAAGTCCAGCCGTTCATGGCTGCCGATGTTGCCGTAATACACCTCGCCGACATGCAAGCCGAGATACATGTCCGTCACCGGCCGGCCGGCCGCCGCTCGGCCCTTTTTTAGTTCGGCTACCTCGCTGCGCGCCGAAATGGCAGCGGCCAAGGCCGCATCGCAAGCGTGCTCGCGATCCGAAGCAGTAAAAATCGCCAGTATGCCGTCGCCGATCAGTTTGACCACGTCACCGCCATGCTCGTGGATGGTCGAGACAATCACGTCGGCATAGTCGTTCAACAGCGGAATCACCTGTTCGGGGGTTGCATCAGTGATGCGTGTAAAACCGCGCAAATCGCTGAACCAGACCACCGCGTCGATGCGTTCACTCATGCCCCGCATGATCCGCCCGCTGAGCACGCGCTGACCGGCGTCGCGGCCGAGATAAGTTTCCATCAGCGTTCGGGTCATGCGTTGCAGCGCCGCCGCTTTGAAGGCGAGCGCCAGTGAGGGCGCAAGACGCTCGAGCGCGGCGATGTGCTGATCGTCGAATCCCTCCGCAGCCGACGTCGCCCATGACAGGTAGACGCCATCCATCTCGCCGATGATTCCCTCCGGGGCAAAGCGGCAGATCATCGCCACATAGTCGTTCAATCCCGCCGCCAGCCAATCCTGGAGCAGTGAATATTTCTCGACGCTCGTGGCGTTCAGACGCAGCCGAAACATTGGCTCGCCGGTCTGCAACATCTGATAGAACGGGCTCCGCCGCCAACGCTCGACGGCCTCGTTATCGCCCGGAGGCGACCCGGACGCCGCAAGCACTTCGGGATCGGTGCGGCCATATTCGAGCAAGCGTAAGTCCGCGGCGCCGTGGTCCCACTGATAAAGACGGCCCTCGTGAACGGGATGCAGCGTGTCGATGAACATGGCGGTCCGGCTAAGCGGCATGCCAGCGGCGACGCAGCGCCCGCAAAAACTGGAAACGATATCGGCTTCGGATCTACCGGCGATTCCGGCGTCGGTCAGCCACGCTGCCGTCTCGGTGAGGAATGCTTCGTCCATGACGCGATTATACCGGTGAGCCGCCGAATCGGGCGGCAAATTATTGCGGCGTCCAACCCGCCGGCGCCATTTCGAATTTGGCAAACTCAAAGCCGGGCGCAACCGTACATCCGACCAGCGTCCAGTCACCGAGCGATTGCGCCGCCTGCCACGCCTGCGACGGCACGACGGCCTGTGGGCGCTGGCCGGCCGCAAGATCGTTGCCCAGCGTGATGAGCTCACGCTGCCCGTTTGCAGCGATTCCAAGTTCGAGCGGCGCGCCGGCGTAAAAGTGCCAGACTTCGACAACGTCGATACGGTGCCAGTGCGAGCGCTCGCCGCGCGCCAGCAGAAAATAAATCGCAGTCGACGCGGCACGAGCGCCGTCGACCTGGCGCGTATCGCGAAACACTTCGCGGAAATGCCCGCCCTCCGGATGCGGTTTCAAATCGAGCGACCGGATTATTTCGGCGGCGGTGAGTGCGGCGGTCGGTGGTTCGAGCATTTCGGCTTGCTTGCCTAAAGGACCGCGTCATTGCGAGCGGAGCGAAGCAATCCGGCGGAGGTTCTGGATTGCTTCGTCGCTTTCGCTCCTCGCAATGACGCTAGAATTTATTCTTGCGCTCGCGAATTTCGGCAAAGACTTTCCATGCCGGGCTGCCGGCAAGGCCGACGATCTTGGCCACATCCGGCAAATCGGCGCGCAGAAACGGGTTCTCCGCCTTTTCCGCGCCGATGGTTGCAGGGATCGTCGGCTTGCCGGCAGCGCGGAGTTTCGCCACCTCGGCTGCGCGCGCGGCAAGCCGCGCGTTATCCGGCTCGATGGTCTTGGCGAAGCGGACGTTGGCCTCGGTATATTCATGGCCGCAGAAGAATTGCGTGTCGTCCGGAAGACCGCGCAGCTTCAGCAAAGATTGCCACATCATCTGCGCGTCACCTTCGATGACGCGGCCGCAGCCGATGGAAAAAAGCGTGTCACCAACAAACGCAAATTTATCCGCCGGAAAGAAATACGAGATGTGGCCTGCAGTGTGGCCCGGCGTGTCGATGACCCGTCCTTGCAGTGAGCCGACGCTCACCGTGTCACCTTCCCCAACCGTTTCATCGACGTCGGCAATGCGTTGCGCCTCGCGGCGGGGCGCGACGACCCGACATTTGTACTGCCGCTTCAGTTCGGGAATGCCGGCGGTGTGGTCGCCGTGATGATGGGTGACAAGAATGTCGGTGAGCCGCCAGCCGGTCTTTTTCAGCGCTGCTTCGACCGGCGCCGCTTCCGGTGCGTCAATCGAGGCGGTCGCGCCACTCTCCGGATCGTGGAGCAAGACGCCGTAATTGTCAGATAAGCAAGGAAACAGAAAAGTTTGTGCTGACATGTTTATTCCCGGGTTTCTTTCCGTCTCTTGGATCATCGGCTTTCACCGGATGGGACGCAACACGCATGGGTTAACGTGGGGATCGGGCACGAATTGACAACCAAATCCGTGCTATTTTGCGGACATGGATGTTGTCGATCTGCGCGATTTCTATGCCCAGCGCCTCGGCACGGTGGCCCGCCGCTTCATTGCCCGCGGCATCCGCGCGCGCTGGACCAACACCACGTCGCTGCGCGTTCTCGGTATCGGCTATGCCACGCCTTATCTCGGCCTGTTCCGGGAGGAAGCCGAACGCTGCCTGGCGCTGATGCCGGCGCCGCAAGGCGTGGTGCGCTGGCCGTCGTCGAAGCCGGCGCTGGCCGCGCTGGTCGAGGAAGACGATTTGCCGCTCACCGACGCGGCGGTCGACCGCGTGCTTTTAGTGCATGCGCTGGAGAATTCGGCCGACCCGATCGGGCTGCTGCGCGAAGTGTGGCGGGTGCTTGCCGGAGGCGGCCGGCTCCTCGCCGTGGTGCCGAACCGGCGCGGCTTGTGGGCGCGCATGGACACGACGCCGTTCGGCTCCGGCCGGCCCTATTCGCGTTCGCAGATCACGCATTTGTTGCGCGAGACCTGGTTCACGCCAACCGGCTGGGGCGAAGCGCTTTATGTCCCGCCGGTTTCCCTCGGGCTGTTCCTGCGCTCCGCGGCAGCCTGGGAACGCGCCGGCGCGACCATCTCGGCGCCGTTTGCCGGCGTGCACATTGTCGAAGCAACCAAGCAGGTCTATCGGGCCATTCCGGCGCGGCGCGAGCGGCGACGGCTCATGCCGGCGCTCAAGCCGGTACTCATCCCCTCGCCCGGCGCGGTCGGCGCTTCCCGTTCCTTCGCGGCGCTGAAGGACGAAGACAGCAAATAATTCATTGCGGCCACGGCTGCGCGGCCACCGCCGCGGCATCGACGCCGACAAGGTCGCTCAAGCCGTCGCGCCGTTCGCGCGCAACAGCATCGACAAGCGCGCCTTTGATCTCGGCGACAAGACCAAGGCCGCGAAATACCAGAGCGGAATAAAGCTGCAGAAGCGTCGCGCCGGCGCGGATCTTGGCAAGCGCAGCGGCGCCGGACTCGATTCCGCCGACGCCGATCAGCGGGAACGCATTTTCTACTCGCACGTAGCTTTCCGCCAGCATGCGCGTTGAGAGCGAAAATAGCGGGCGGCCGGAAAGTCCGCCGGCTTCCTTGCCGCGCGCACTTTCCCGCAAGCTCGGCGGCCGCCCTATCGTTGTGTTGCCGACGATCATGCCGTCGATGCGCAGCGCGCGGGCGACATCGACGATATCGTCAAGCTCGTCGAGCGAGAGATCGGGTGCGATCTTGAGCAGCAGCGGTGATGGTGTGGCATCGCGCGTTGCGCGCGCGCGCGCTTCGATAACCCGCGCGAGTAGATCGCCGAGCGCGGACGCTTGCTGCAAATTGCGGAGTCCCGGCGTGTTCGGCGACGACACATTGATGGTGATGTAGCTTGCGATCGGCGCGAAGCGCTCAATCAGCCGCACGTAATCGCCGATCCGGTCGGATGAGTCTTTGTTAGCGCCGATATTGATGCCGACGATGCCGCCTCGGCGAGCCCGACGCGCCACCCGCCGCAAGGCGCGATCCGCGCCCTGCGAATTAAAGCCCAGGCGATTGATCACCGCCGCATCGGCGTCAAGGCGAAAGACCCGCGGCCGCGGATTGCCCGGCTGCGGCTGCGGCGTGATGGTGCCGACTTCAACGAAACCGAAACCCAGCCGCAACAGCGCGTCAGGCACCTCGGCGTGTTTGTCGAATCCTGCCGCCATCCCTACCGGATTGGGGAAATTGAGGCCGAAGGCGCTCACGGCGAGGCGTGGATGGTCTTTACCGGCGCGCGGCAGCGGCGCAAATTTAAGCGCGGCGATGGTGAGCCGATGCGCGCCCTCCGGATCGAGCGCCGCCAGCAGCGGCCGCGCTAAATGTTCTAACGCGCCGATCACGACGAAAGCTCCGGGACTGATCTGACGCCATTTACCTCGTCGGCGAGCGGACGCGTCCAGCGCACAGCTTTGAGCGGCAACGCGGCGTAGAGATGCGGAAAGAGTTCGCCGCCGCGCGACGTTTCCCATTTAAGCGCCTGGCCGAGCGCGGCTGCATCGACCGCCACGAGCAACAAATCACTGGCGCCGGCGAAATGCTTGGCAGCGGTGCCGGCAAGCTGAGCGGCGTTCGAGAAATGAATGAAGCCGTCGCGCGCGTCGGCCGGCGATCCGCGAAATTCACCATGATGTTCGGCCGCGAGCCATTCTTCCCGCTGGCAGATTTTATAGATAACGGTCATTAGGCCACTTAACCCTAACGCGAAGGCGCGAACTTCCACTGAAGCCGCTGTGCTAAAAATAGTAAGTAACCGGTTAAAGCGCGCGTTGGGAATGGTGCATGAGTACACTGTCCAAGATTTTCGACCACTTCCAGACGAAAACCTCCGACGAGGAGTACGACGAAGCGTCGCTGGATGGCGCCGTGGAAGCGCCAACCGATCAGCCGCCGGCATCGGAAGCCTGGGCCGATCTAGGGACCAGGGTCGGCGGTGACAACGAAAGCTTGCGGAACCTTTTGATCGATGTCGGCCGCCGCATCGACGCGCTCGACGATCTGCGCGACATCTTTGGTGAGCTGGTCGTCCCAATCGGTCACGCGCTTAACACGCTGGAGCGCGAGGCGGCGGACAACGCCAATCTGCGCAACGCACTGGAAGAAACCAGCGTCGGCTACGAGCAGCTGCGCGCCGAGGTCAAGGACGTGCGCAAGCGCCTGGCGACGAGCCAGAGCGAGTGTGAGCACCTCAATTACGAGCTCGGACTATCGCAGCAGACCGTCGGCACGCTGGAAGCTGAAAAACTCGAGATCACCGGCGAACTCGAGCCCGCACGCACGCGGATCGCGGACCTCGAAGGCGAATTGGCGCGCGAGACGACTTCTGTGCGCATGCTCACCGAGCATAAGCAGGCATTGAGCAAACACAGCGCCGCCGCCGACAAGCGCGTCGCCGAACTCGAAGGCCTTATCGGCGCGGCGAGCGAAAAGCTCACCATGGGCGCGGATGAGAACCGCTCGCTGCAGACATCGGTCGATCAACTGGTCGAAGAGAATTCGCGGCTGCAGCGCCGGGTGACCGACAGCGAGGCGGCGGTCGAGAAGGCATTGACGCAGCTCAGCCAGATGCAAGCGGCGTTAAGGGCGGCCGAGACCGAGCGAGGCCGGATCACCGCGGCGCTCGCCGAAGCCAACGACAAGCGCCAGGTCGAAACCAACACGTTGAGCACGCGGCTTGAGGCGATGTCGTCACGCGCCGTCACCGCGGAGAAGCTTCTGGCCGAGGTGCGGGGAAACCTGCTCAGCCGCACCGAGGACAACAATGCCGCCGAGCGCAAGGTGGTCGAGGCGACGCTGGTGCGCAACATGGCCGAAAAGAAACTCGAACTGGCGACGACCGCGCTGCAAAGCAAAGAGAAGCTTTTGAACGAAGTCGAGCAGTTCCGCACCAAGCTCGCCGAACGCGCCAACACTTTGCTGCTCAATGTCCGCCAGCGCGACAAGGCACTGTCGCGTGCCGAAGAGGAAATCCAGGCGCTCAGCGCCCGCGTCGGCCAACTCGAGGCCGAGGCCGACCGCCAGCGTACCAAGGCCGGCGAGACCATTGCCGCGCTGAAGGCGCAATTGGAGAGCGAGCGCGCCGGGCGAACCGTGGCCGAAGGCGCGCTGAAAAAGGCGCGCATGAGCTACATGGACTTACCGTCGGATTACGACAACTACGCCCAGCAGAGCCGGCCCAGTAACGCCCGGCGGACGCCGCCACGCGAACGGCCGCAGCCGCGCCAAGGGCGCAGAGATTTGCCGGTGGTGCAGAGCGACGTCGATACCGCGCCGGACACGTTTGATCCGCTCGACGAGCAGAAGGCGTCCAGCGCCTAATCGTTCCGTGCGGCGGTAAAGGCGCTCCTCCGGGGGTTGAGGGCTGCGCCAATATATTCCTATCATGGCGGCGAGGGTTTAAGACGTGGCGGCTGCGGCGGCAGGCGCCGAGGGGTTTTCATGCTCACCCACGCGCAAGTCTGGTCGGCCGTCGATCGCCTGGCGGCGCGTGCCGGACTGTCGGCCTCGGGCTTAGCCCGGCGCGCGGGGCTTGATCCCACCACTTTCAATAAATCGAAGCGCATCACCGCTTCCGGCCGCGCCCGCTGGCCGTCGACCGAGTCCATTGCGAAGGCGCTCACCGCCACAGGAACCCCGGTTGAGATCTTCGTCGAGTTGATCAATTCCGGCAGCGGGCCGGCGACGCGGGCAGTGCCGCTGATCGGCTTCGCCGAGGCCGGCGCCGGCGGCTATTTCGACGACGGCGGTTTCCCGGTCGGGGAAGGTTGGGACGAAATCGCCTTTCCCGCCGTCAGCGACACCCACGCTTACGCGCTCGAAGTCTCCGGCCATTCCATGGAGCCCGCCTATCGCGACGGCGACGTGATTCTGGTCTCGCCGGCGGCGCCGATCCGCCGCGGCGACCGCGTGGTGGTGCGCACGCGATCGGGCGAGGTGATGGCCAAGGAACTCAAACGCCGCACCGCGAAGTCAATCGAGCTGTCTTCGCTCAACACCGATCATGGCGACCGCACCATCGCCGCCGTCGACGTGCTGTGGATCGCCCGCATCTTGTGGGCGAGTCAGTAATTTCTCACGCCGGTTCGCACGCGTCCGGCTACGACACGGTTTTTCGCTGGTGACAAATTAGGAGAGCAGTCGTGGCCGAACCTAACGTTAGCCGCCGTCGAATGATTGCTGGCATCGCGACGGGCGCCGCCCTCGCGGCATCCACGTCCGCCATCAGCAAGGCTTCCGCTCGGTCCGCGCAAAAGACATTCGTCCTTGTCCACGGCACCTTCGCCGGCGGTTGGTACTGGCGCCGGGTATCCGACCTTCTGGAAAAGGGCGGTCACAAGGTGTTCTCGCCGACGCTCAGCGGGCTCGGCGAGCGCTCGCACCTGATGAGCAAAGACATCAATCTCGACACGCACATCGCCGATGTCGTCAACGTGTTCAAATGGGAGGACCTGGCCGATGTCTGCCTGGTCGTGCATTCGTACGGCGGGTGGGTCGGCTCCGGCGTTGTCGAGCAGATCGGGAATCGCCTTTCGTCGATTGTGTGGCTCGACGCCTTCAAACCCGAAGACGGGCATCGGCCGGTCGATTTCACCAACGAAGGATTCCGCAAGTTGATCACCGGCGCGGCGGAGAAGAACGAGGCAAGCTTCGCACCGCCGCCGAAACTGCCTCCGGTTTTTGTCAACGAGAAAGACCGGGACTATGTCGACTCGAAACTGACGCCTCAGCCAATCGGCACTTATTTCCAGCCCATCAAGCTCTCCGGCGCGCGCGAAAAAGTAGTAAAAAAGACCTACGTCCGCGCGACAAAATTTCCGAGCCCGCCTTTTGACAAGGCATTGGCGGAGTGCAAAGCCGACAAGTCGTGGACGACGCTCGAAGCAAATGCCTATCACATCGTCATGCTCGACGAGCCGCAATGGCTCGCCGATACGCTCGTAACGGCTGCCTGAAAATTCTCGGCACGCATTAAGCTGAGCGCGCCAGCGCGCCGTCGATCATGTCGATGGTGTTTTGGACGCCGTAAGCGGCGGCGAACGAGCCGAAGCGCGGGCCCCTCTCCTGGCCGAGCAGGACCTGATAGAGCATGTTGAACCAGTCGAGCGTAACGCCGGGCTTGCCGTCCTTGGCCTTTTTCTTTTGATCGAGAAACGGCTCGCGGCGGCCGACTTCGTAGACCACGTTCTGGATGGTTTCCGCGTTGGCATCCGCGGGTAATTGCGACAGCGCATCGCGCAAATCGATCAGCGCGGCGCGCTCCGCCGCACCCGGCTCGCGAAATCTTTTGGCCGGCAGCACGAAATCGTGGAAGTAGCGAATGGCGTAGTCGACCAGCGCCGCGAGGTGTGGATGCGTTGCCTTGGTCACGCCCGGCCGGTAGCGGCCAATGAAGCCCCACAGCGTATCCGCGTTCTCGGCGTTCGAAGCGGTGACGAGCGACAATAGCATGGCGAAAGTCACCGGATGGTCCGCCTGCGGCGGGTTGCCGCCATGGATGTGCCAAACCGGATTGGCCAGCCGCTGCTTGCCGTCCTGCCGCGCGTAGCCGTCGAGAAATTGCTGATATTCGTCGACGTGGCGCGGGATGACGTCAAAGTAAAGCCGCTTCGCGGCCTTCGGCTCGCGATACATAAACAGCGAAAGACTTTCCGGGCTGGCATAGCGCAGCCACTCGTCGATGGTCAGGCCGTTACCTTTCGACTTGGAGATTTTCTGGCCCTGCTCGTCGAGAAAGAGCTCGTAGTTGAATCCTTCCGGCGGCAGGCCGCCGAGCGCGCGGCAGATTTCGCTCGAGAGCTTGACCGAGTCGATCAAATCCTTGCCGGCCATTTCATAATCGACGCCGAGCGCAATCCAGCGCATCGCCCAATCCGGCTTCCATTGCAGCTTGCAGCGCCCCCCGGTAACGGGCGTGATCACCCGCTCTTTGCTATCCGGATGTTCGTAAGTAATGGTGCCCGCCGCGGCATCATGGGCGACCACCGGCACCTGCAGCACCATGCCGGTTTGCGGATCGATCGGCAGAAACGGCGAATAGGTTTGCGCCCGTTCCTCGCGCAGCGACGGCAGCATGATCGCCATCACTTCATCGAAGCGCTGCAGCACTTTCAGAAGCGCGGTGTCGAAACGCCCTGAAGTGTAGCATTCGGTCGCCGAGAGAAATTCGTAGTCGAAGCCGAACTGATCGAGAAAGGCGCGCAGCCGCGCGTTGTTGTGCGCGGCGAAGCTTGGATAGGTGCCGAACGGATCGGGCACCTTGGTCAGCGGCTTGCCGAGATGCTCCCCCACCATCTCCTTGTTGGGGATGTTGTCGGGCACTTTGCGCAGCGCATCCATGTCGTCGGAGAATGCAATCAGCCGGGTCTTGATGCTGTCGTCGGTGAGCACGCGAAAGGCGTGGCGCACCATGGTGGTGCGCGCAACCTCGCCGAACGTGCCGATATGCGGCAGGCCGGACGGGCCGTAGCCGGTCTCGAAAATGACCTCATCCTTCGGTTTTTTCTTTAAGCGCGCGACGATTTTGCGCGCTTCTTCAAACGGCCAAGCCGGCGAGGCTTCGGCGAGCGCGCGCAGCTCCGCGGTTTGATCAAGAGCAGCCGAAATCGTCATGCCGAGAACATATGCCTTCAGTGGGCCTTTCGCCGCCCGTTATTAGCGCACTCTCAAGCGAGAATCTGCCCGACCTTTCGAAAAATGGAAAACGCGTCTTATCGCGGCTCTCTTGTGCAACCTCGCAAGCTGTGAGAGATCGCCGCCCACGTGAGCAAGGGGGACGACGGAATGGAAGAATTAAACGGCCGCATGATTGCCTGTCAGATATTGATTACCGGATTGATCGCGAGGGTGGCGAACGACTCCAAGGATCCGTTGTCGTTCTTGAGCGGCTTTCGCGACGAAATTCATGCGGTGGTGCGCCAAGTCAGAATTGCCGGCACGCTCGATGTCGAGCGCGTGCGGGAGACCGCGGAAAGGACCGTCGATGAATTATTTTCGCTGATGAAACCGCCGAGCACCGATTAGCAAGTTCGCGCGCTGCTTGATTTCCGTGCGGATGCCCGCGCGGCACGAAGCTACTGCAAAACGATTTCGCCCTTAGAAACAGTGAGGAAGAGGCAATATTCGAACGCAGCTAAACTGCGTTCGCAGTTTTGAATTAGAGAAGTTCAAAACTGAATACTTTTCCGGTTTGGAATAACCGAAGTATTGAATCGCGAAAATACAGTACATTTGTTTGATTCTAAACGTATTTCTTGCCAGATTGCGCCCGCGACCACGTCGGCCCCGTTCAACAACAACGGCGCAGATGTGAAAAGGGGCGACGTAAATGAACGAGATGAGCGTACCGCGATCGCTGCGCGCAGCGATCGGAGCAAGATTTATTGGCGACCTATGGGACGGAAACAGCAGCACCCGCAAAGCCACGGCAAGTTGTCTGCTCGCGGTCGCTTCGATGACCGCCGCCGATGCGCAGGAGCAAACGCTGCCGCCGGTCACGGTCGAAGCGCCGGCCAAGCGCCCGGCGGCGAGCAAACCCAGTGCTGAACAGTTGCGCGTGCGCGCGGCGCTGCGCCGCGCCGCGCGGGTCAAGCGCGAGGCCGAGGCGAAGGCAAAGGCGGTGCCGACAAACACGGCGGCAGAACCGCTGGCGCGCGATCCCTATGCCGACCCGGCTGCACCCTACAAGGCCGACCGTCTCGCCTCGCCAAAGTTCAGCGAGCCGATTGCCAATACGCCAAAGAGCATCACCGTCCTCACCCGGGAAATCCTCGATGACAAGGACGCCACCAGTCTGAAGGACGTGGCGCGCACGACTCCTGGAGTAACCCTCGGCACCGGAGAAGGCGGCAACGCTTTCGGCGACCGTTTCTTCATCCGCGGCTTCGACGCCCGCAACGACGTATTTGTCGACGGCATCCGCGACCCGTCGGTCAGCGTCCGCGAGAATTTTTTCACCGAACAGATTGAGATCCTGAAAGGCCCGTCCGCGACCATCGATGGCCGCGGCACCACCGGCGGCGCTCTCAACATCGTCACCAAACAGGCCACAGATCAGAACTTCTACAATGCCGATTCGATCCTCGCCACCGACAACACCAGACGCGTCACCTTCGATGTCAATCAGGTGATCAATCCCACGCTGTCGGTCCGCTTCGACGGCATGTGGCAGAACGCCAACATCTCGGAACGGGACTTCGCCACCGACGACCGTTGGGGAGGGCTAGCCGCGGTGAAATGGACGCCGACCGACACGGTCACGGTCACCGCCAACTACATCCACACCTATCTGTGGTCGCAGCCTGATTTCGGCGTTCCCTACAATACCGTCGCCGGCGCGCCGGTGACCTCGGTGGGTGTGCCGCGCGATACTTATTACGGCTTCGTCAACCGCGACTTTCAGATCGCTCAGCAAGACATCGGCACCATCAACGCCGAGTGGCGGGTCAACGACTTCGTCACGGTCAGCAACAAGATCAGGGACGAACGATCGGTCCTGAACTACATCGGGACCATCCCCGAGCAGAGCACCGGCAGCGCCAACAATCCCTGCAATTCCATGGGCGGCAACTTCGCCAACCCTAACCCGGCGAACTGGCTGGTCTGCCTCAATCCGACGAGCCGTTATCAGGTGACCGATGTACTCGCCGATCAGACCTCGGCCACGATCAAGTTTGATACCGGTCCGGTGCGCAACACCATCGTAACCGGGACGGAACTGTCGCGCGAAGCCGTCAGCATCGATAGCTATAGCGGGCTGAACTCGGAAGCGCTCGGCGCCGGAGCATTTGCCAACGGTACGGTCGGACCGGTCTCTGTTCTTTTTCCGCCGAACAATTTGCCGTTCGGCACTAATCCGACGGTCACCGGCAACCCCAACGTCATTACCGTCAATGACAACAGCGCCTACGTGCTGGAAACCGCAAACTATCGCGATTTCGTCATTCTCAACGGCGGCCTGCGCTTCGACCAGTACGACATCACCGCCGCCAAGAACGGTTTCGCGACCATCTCCGCGGACTCGGGCATGTGGAACTACAATCTCGGCGCGGTCGTGAAACCGCTGCCGTTCGCCAGTGTTTATGTGGCCTACGGAACGGGATCGGAGCCGGTCGGCGCCGAGCTCGACGGCACTTCCGCTAACTACGGCGGACTGAACCCGACCTCACCAATCAACCAGATCTTCAGCCCGATCGAAAGCAAGGCGGCGGAAGTCGGCACCAAGTGGGAGCTATTCGATCGTCATTTGCTGGCGACGGCCGCGCTATTCCGCACCGACGTCAGCAACGCCCGCGAACTCGTGCCGGCCGGCTTTCCCAATGCCGGCACCGTCCAGGCCGGCGCCGCTTATCACGTCCAAGGCATCGATCTCGGTGCAACCGGCAAGTTCACCGACAGATGGAGCATTTATACCGGCCTCGTGCTGATGAATAACCGGGTGGATGCCTCCGCCGTCCCGACCAATATCGGATTGCCGCTCGCATTCGTTGCCAATCAATCCTTCAACGTCCTGACCAAATACAAAGTCAACAACTGGCTCGAAATCGGCGGCCAGGCGACGTACCGGTCGAAAATCTACGGCGGCACTCTACTCGCCGCCAATCAAGGCACGGTGCTGCCCGACTTTTGGCGCTTCGATGCGTTCATCGAGGGATACTTCTGGCAGCATTACGAGTGGAAGGTGTTCGTGAACAACATCTTCAACCAGCTGTATTATGACGCGTTCTATCAAAGTGCCGCGCCCTTCGTGCTGCCGGCGCCCGGTCGTGTCATCGGCGTGCAGATGACGGCCCGGTTCTAAAAAACGTCCCGCTCTAATCGTTGGTCTAAAGAATGCTGGTCTGCGTCCCGGAGGTGTTGAGCAAAATCGAGGTCGCCGAATTCCGCGCGATCATGGATGCGGCGGCATGGGAGGATGGCCGCTCGACCGCCGGCGCTCAGTCGGCCATGGTGAAAAAGAACGAGCAACTGCCTCCGAACAGCGAAGCGTCGCGCAAACTGGGGGAGCGCGTCATCAAAGCGCTGACCGCGAGCCCGCTATTCGTATCGGCGGCGATTCCGCGGCAGATTTTTCCGCCGCTATTCAATCGCTATGGCGTCGGTCACCATTTCGGCGTGCATGTCGACAACGCGGTGCGCGGCGATCATCTCAGCGGAATGCGCATACGCACCGACCTCTCGGTCACGCTTTTTCTGTCCGAGCCGGACGAATACCAGGGCGGAGAGCTGATGATCGAGGACCATTATGGCTCGCACCGGGTCAAGCTGCCCGCCGGCCATCTCGTGCTTTATCCCGCCTCGAGCCTGCACACCGTCACCGCCGTCACTGACGGCGTACGCGTTGCGTCGTTCTTCTGGCTGCAAAGCATGATCCGCGACGATCATGCGCGAAGCCTGATCTTCGATCTCGACACCGCGATACAGGCGCTGGTCGGGCGAATCGGCAGGAACGACCCGGAGGTGCTGAGATTGAGCGCCGTTTATCACAATCTCATCCGCTATTGGGCCGAGGTATGAACGTGGTCCCCATGCGAACCGCTTACGGCCTGTTTCTCACCGTGGTGGTTCTGGTCGCTCCGTGGCCGGCATTGGCGCAAACCGCGGACCCCATTGCGCTCGGCGTCCACATGCCGCGCGATCTATCGCCGTGGTCGATGTTTTTGGCCGCCGACAACTTGGTCAAGGCGGTAATGATCGCGCTCGGCTTCGCTTCGATCGCGACCTGGACGATCTTTTTCGCGAAGACGGTACAAATTGCGCGCGCCCGCCGGCGGCTTGCACACACGCTCGAGCGAATGAGCGAGCTACGGACGCTCGCCGAAGCGCAACTGACGCTTGGCTCCGCCGAAAGTATTGTGGCCTCGCTGCTGCGGGCCGCGATCGGTGAAATCAAGCTGTCGAGCGATAGCGTTGGTGAGGAGGGAATCAAGGAGCGCGCGGCGTCGCGGTTTTCCGAAATCTCGCGTGCCGAGGCGCGATCCATCCGCCAAGGCATGGCCGTCCTCGCCACCATCGGAGCGACCTCACCGTTTGTCGGATTGTTCGGCACGGTCTGGGGCATCATGAACAGCTTCATCGGTATCTCGAAAGCGCAGACGACGAATCTCGCCGTCGTGGCGCCGGGTATCGCCGAAGCACTCCTCGCGACCGCCATCGGACTCGTGGCCGCGATCCCGGCCGTCATCATCTACAATCACTTTGCGCGCACGACCAA
>DAIUEQ010000045.1:0-19030 GCA_036845025.1 Xanthobacteraceae bacterium
GACGTCTTTTCGCGCCGTAACGGCCCTTTGGGTGAAGAAACGTCGCTCGCGGAAATGTCCGCAGGGCGCTCGCGGGTGATCGCATCATGCTGGCTCTGCTCATTAAACCTTGCGCGTCAGCCAGATGGCGGCCAAAATGCGTTCCTTGTCGCCGCCGGCTAATGATCCCGTGACTTCGGCGGGGGGACAACGACAGATGTTTGCGTTTTTATCGGTAGCGGGTGTGGTGGTAACGCTCGCCGGTTTGGCTCTCGTTGCGACGGGTGCGATCCCTCACGACGCCGCATTTGATTCCGGAACGTTGACGGCTGGTACGATCGCCTCCGTCGGCGGACTTCTTCTCATCGGAATCGGCCTGACGGTCCGCGAGTTGCGCCGTATCGAGCAAGTCATCGCGAGCGGGAGGCGGCCCCGCGCCGCCCATGTCGACGAAGATCAAGCCACCGACGTTGCCGAGGCGCCCAGTCAGCTGCGCGTGCCATCGCCGGCGAAGCCGGGGCTCACCACCACACAAGCCGCTACCTTCGCGGCGGCTGCGCACGCGCTCGAGGACACCACATCCGAACATCTGCGAACAAGAACTCCGGCCCGCGACCGAAGCGACGAGGAGCCGGCTTTCGCCGAAGGCGATGCCGCACCTGTGTCGCGGCTGCCGCTTCGTTCCGAGGACTTTAGAGAACGTCGCGATACCGCCGCCAAAGGCTATACCGGAAATGGCGCTACGCCTCCTCGTTCCATAACGGATTTTGAAACGAGGCCGCGGCTCGCTGGATCGCCGGCGACGCCGAAGGCAAAAGTATTCAATGCGTTTTGGTCCGGAGGGCAGCGGCGCGAGGCGCCAACGGCCGCAGCTCAGGCGGCAGCTGCGGTGGCGCGGGCGCTGCCTGCTGGCGCCCCGGCGCCGGCCAGTCAGCCTTATTCCGATGCAGTGGCGGTGCCAGGCGATCAACCATCCACTGTAACTATCCTCAAGTCAGGCGTGATCGAAGGAATGGCCTACACGCTTTACTCGGATGGATCGATTGAAGCGCAGCTCCCGCAAGGGACATTGCGCTTTGGTTCGATTGCCGCTTTGCGCGATCACATCGAAAGCAAGTCGTAGGCTTGAGCCGCAGTCGGTTGAGTGGCGTTGGCCGCGTCAAAGCCAGCCGAAAGATTTACCGTCCCGCAGGCTCAATATACTTTCGAAATACAGTCTTCGGCTGACTGCCCCAAGTTTATTGCTTTATTTCTCGAAGCATTTTATGTTTTAGCGGTGTCGCAAGTCGCGATGCGGTAGCGGCTATGCTTCGGGGGCGCCGGGAGATGGCGGTTGAGCAAGACCAGGCCGAGCATGAGCGATAGTGCCGGGGACGGAACTTACATTCAGCTGACGGCGCACATTGTCTCCGCCTACGTGAGCAACAATACCGTTCCTAGCGGAGAGATTCCGGGCCTCATCAGCCAAGTCTATTCGGCGCTGATGCGCGTTTCGGGCGGCCAAGCCGTCGCCACCGCGGAGCCGCTCAAGCCGGCGGTTTCAGTCAAACGGTCCATTACTCCCGAATACCTTGTGTGTCTTGAGGACGGCAAAAAGTTTAAATCACTTAAGCGGCACCTGCGCACGCAATACGATATGACGCCGGAAAAATACCGCGAGAAGTGGGGATTGCCTTCGGATTATCCGATGGTCGCTCCCAACTATGCGGCGGCTCGGTCTCAACTCGCCAAGCAAATGGGTCTCGGGCAACAGCGGCGCGGCCGCCGCTAGGGGCGCGTCGCGCTGCGGTGCGGATTTATCCCGGGTCCATCAGCGCTGCAGCACCCCGATGACTCCGTTGGCAAAACTCAGGCGTTCCGCCATTACCGCCAGCACGTAAGCGAGCAAAGCCTGGCTCAGCGTCGTGTCTTCGCGCCTGATGGTTTCGAAAGCCTGCGTGTCAAGCTCGTAAAGGACGCTCGCGGTTTCGGCCTGAATGGTGGCGCTGCGTGGCTGCTGGCTTAACAAACCCATTTCGCCAACCGTGGTATGTCGCCCGAGGCTGCGCAACCGCGTCGTTCGTCCGTCGGGCTGGTCGACAGTGATGCCGACACGGCCTTCGAGAATGAAATGCATCGAAGCGGCTGGCTCGCCCTGCCGGGCGATGATATCGCCAGCTTTTATTTCCAGATGCCGGCAATGTTCCGCGAGGCGGTCGCCCAAATGTGGATCACCGAGAGCCTCCGCCAGCCAGGAGCGGAACGAGCGAGAGTCGCCGTCGGGTGCGCGATGCAACTCAATGATTTTCTCTTCGCAGATTTCTAATGCCCGGTCGAGATCGGGTGCAACGATGATGTCATTTGAGATGAACTTCGCGGCACGAAATAATCGCTCCACCTCCGGGGCAAGATCCGCCAGCACGATTTTGGCGCCGGCGTTGCTTGCCGCTTGCTTGATCTGGGCAAAACTTTGCGTCGCCGAGGAATCGACCCCGGTGACACGGCGAAAATCAAAAATCAGAAACCGGCAGTCCGGTTGTTGAGCCAACATGGATTTGACATTCTGATAAATGCGATTGGCCGAGCCGAAAAACAAATAACTCTGCAACGCCATGCCCTGAATCTGGCGGCCATGACCGCGCAGTACCGCTTGTTCCCGCATCCCCCGATCGAGCGAGGAACGATACTCCGTGCTGTCGAAACTAAATTTGATTGCATTAACCCGGCTCACGCTGAGCGCAAAGGTGGCGCAACCGATGACGACGCCGATCAAGACCCCGGCGACGAAACCCCAGTTGATGATCAATATCGCAATGGCGACAAGCGAGAGATATTCGAGCCGTGGTAATTGCCGCGATGACTGAATCAGCCATTGATAGACCAGTCCCCAACCGAGAAAGATCAGCAATCCGCCAAGCACGTATTTCGGCACATAGCCAAGGAAATTGGGATCGAGGACGATCATCGCCGCGCAAATTGCGGCGACGGTGAGCGCACCTAGCCGCGTGCTTGCTCCGGCGGTGCGCACAAGAACCGATCGGCTCAAGGATGTGCAACTGACATAGCCGCCTAGAGCGGCAGTCAGGATATTGGCAACGCCCACAACTTTGAGGTCACGGTCGATGTCGGCTTCGTTCTTAGTCGCGATCTCAATGCCGGTCGTGTTGAACAACAGCGTGCTGACCGTGACAAAGACGATAGCGAGCAGGTCGCCGCTGAGCGTCGGCAATAGGTTCCAGGAAAGACCGGCGAAGGCGCCTGTCTTCCACGGCAAAGTAAGGGCGGCCGCGGCGGGTTGCGGCGTAAACAGCCAACCGGCGGCCCGTGCCGCAGCGGGCGATGATCCGATGATCGGTAACACCACGTACGCGGCCGCAAATGCCGCTAACAGCAGCCCTGGCAGAACGAAGGGGCTTTTCGACCGCCGGGTGATGAAATAAAGCGCCACCGCGACGACCAGAGCAGCCGCGATTTTGCCGACGGCTCCGAATTCGGCATACGAACCGATAGTCGCGATGGTCGGCGCGCGGTCGGTCACCACTTGCACCGCGCCGGTAATCATCAACCAGCCGGTCGCCCCGAGAAATCCGCCGATGACCGGAAAGGGCACGAACCGGATGGCGCGGCCGGCGCGGGTGACGCCGATGAAACACAACGCGATTCCCGTGACTGCTGTCGCAAGCGCCACGACAACGAGGGTCGCTTGCAGTAAATCGCCTTGACCGCTGGCGGCCATGCGCCGCACCAGCGTCGCGACCATCGCGGCGATGATGACCGAAGTCGAGCTGTCAGGACCAGCGACGGCGAAAAACAACGAGCTGCGCAGCGCCACGACAGTGCCCGCGACGGCGGCCGACAAGAACGTCACCGCCACGCCGTATGAAAGAAAGTGCCCGAGTGGGCCGGTGAAAATGAGTGCGGCGTAGGACAGGCAGTAGGCGATCGAGAGAATGCTGCAAACCACTCCGGCAAACACGTCCGTGAGTGCTGCACTTATTCTTTTGTGCATGTGCTCCGGCCGATTCAGGCGGCGAGGGCCGAACGCGCATCAGCACGTATGCGCTCTACCATCGAACGAAAGCCGTTGGAGCGTTGCGGGGTAAGGTGCTCGCGCAACCCCATCTTTTCGAATAGAGCCACCGCATCTACGGCAAGTATGTCCGTAGCGCGTCTTCCAGAGAAGATTGCGAACAGAATCGCGATCAATCCGCGAACGATGTGTGCGTCACTGTCACCAATGAAAGTCAGCACCGGGCCGTCAGCGCCGTTCGGTCGCACGCTGGTGTCCAGCCAGACCTGGCTCGCGCATCCTTGCACTTTATTGGCGTCGCTGTGAGCCGCCACCGACATTGCAGGCAATTCACGTCCCAGCTCGATCAGGTAACGGTAGCGATCATCCCAATCATCAAGGCTCTCGAAGTTTTCGATAATGTCGGCAATGTCGCTCATCGCACCGGGCCGTCCCTTCCGCGTTATATAGGGTACCTGGCCCGCGAGGTCGATGTTGCAAGTTCCCCGCAATGAGACGCGGAACCGCGCGCGCCGCCCGCGCGGCGTCGTAAAAGTTTCAAAATTGGGAACTGAACTCGACCGGTACCCGGTCTTATGCCGCGTGCTTGTCTTTGCGGCCGGGAGGCCCACGCCAAGCCGGCGCCAAGTCGGCGGGTGTCAGAGTGCCCGTCGCCGCATGGTCGGTCGCAGGGTTTTCGACCGACTGTTTTGCACCGTCGCCGTGGGTGGTCGCGCTCTGCTTCGGAGCCAACGCGTCGCTCAGGACATCATAGAGCATCTTGGCGCCCGCTTGCGCCCTGTAACCAAGCGTTGTCGCCACTTGCGAGCCAACTGTGCATGCGTCGGGTTGGCGGGCACAGAACCCGCGTAAATCGCCGACGGTCGCCGATGCAGCGGAAATGGCTTGTGATGTGCTGAGGCTGTTGGCGGTGGCATCGTGTTGCCCGCCGCCGCTGGGCAGCAGCAACAGCACGAGACCGAGCCAAAACGCGAGGCGCAGTAGAAAGAACATGATACGCACGTCCCCGACGGTCCCTGCCGCCGTATCTGCGCACAACGTAGCAGGGTGGCTTGAAGTTCCGGTTGGCGCTTCGAGGACGTTTTTGCCCATAATCGAACAGAATAAGCGCAAAATTTTCGGACAACTCGACAAAATTCAATTTGTGTAAAATTTGCGCAAACTGCAAACGCGACTGTGTCATCTCGTCGGACGACGTGCATCTACGCTGTCGGTGCCCGTCGCGAGTACGGCGAGCGCGTGGATCCGGCAATCTCTCGTTCACCATGACGGTTGATTCCTCGCGCTTCGAGCGAGGCGGAAGGCTTGCCGCGCTATTCCGGCGTTGAACGTGCCCGAGCGTTTAGGGTTCGTTTAGGCGCCATCTGACACCATCGATCGCAGAAAAAGGGGAGCGCGTCTGCGTAATTGGACGTGCATGGGATCGTGGGCCGCCGCGCGTCGACACGGAACTTCGCAGATTGGAAAAAGTCATCGGTGCGGCTGAATGCGCTGCCTGGCAGGTCGAGCCAGTTCCGCGTCACCGGGAATTTTGAGCCGACGTCAGAGATCCGAGGAGCGAATGGTGCGTAAGCGCAGTCGCGCAAACCGCGGCGCAGGACGCGGCGCCGCCTTCGTCGGCGTCATGGCGATGCTGGCCGGGCGGCTATGGGGAAGACTGGCACGTCGCCCCGTCGACTCGGTCGCAATCATTGGCGCCGCAGCGGCGAGCCTCATCATCATCGTCAATGCGGTCTTTCTGCAATCGGGTTCGCAGCGCGCGCCATTCGTCGCTAATCCGACGGCGTCGCCGCAATTAGCGGAGAGCCGACCCGAGGCGCCGACCTCAGCTTCGGCACAAAACGACACCGCACGCGCGCCGATCAGCCAGCGAATGCCGGCGCCGCCAACGGCTCGCCGTGACGATCCGATTGCCGACCTGATCGGATCATCAGTTGGATCGTTGCGCCGAAGCCGAACAGTCGAGTAGCTGCCTCTTCGCGAGTTCCGGCTCGCGCTTGAGCGACGCGCGGTTGCGCAAACCCCGCCACGAAGATACGACCATCAACCCAGCATGCGCCTTAAAACCGCTCTTTGGGTCGCCGCTTATTTGCGGCGCTGTGACGTTGAGGGCTTATCGGCCGTCGTACGCCGGCGCGGCGCGGAAGACGCGGGCGCCGTTTTCGTTCGCGTGAATCGGCTCGACGGCAGTTCCGATCTTTTCGGCCCGGCGCCGCAGAGCGCGTTCGAGGCTGCGGAAGGCGCGGCGCGCGCATTTTCGCCGAGCTTGGCCATGGCGCCGGCGCCCGATGAGCAGGTCGAGGCTTACCTCGCGCGCCAGACCAAGTTCGATTCCGACTTGTGGATTATCGAAGTCGAGGATCGCGCCGGACGCAATTTCCTCGACGTTCTTACGGCGTGAAGATGCTTACGAGGCGCTGCGGCGGGTCTTGATGGGTAGGGCGGGCAGGCGTTGCGCCGACCTTTCCGGGCGCGCACGCCGCCGCGTTTCATCGTCCCAAAGTAGCGGCTGGTGCTTGGCTGCGGCGTGCTCGTCGCGCCGGAGCGCTTGCCAGATCGCGACCATGCTCTCGGCGGACGCGCTGGTGATTTCGTCGAATAACGCCGCAAGAGCATGGACGCGTTCGACCGAATGTCCCACCGCCGGATTGAGAAACATCAGAATTCGGTAAAGCACTTCGCGCGAGATATCGAAGGCCTTAACGGCGACCACGACCGGTTCGCCCAGTTGGTCGTCGGCAATGCGCTGAGCGATATCCCGAGGAATGCGCAATGCGCCCGCGAGATGCTGGGTAAAGTCCTGGCGCCGTCTCGCCAGCGCCGCTCTCTCCAGCTCCTGCCCGACGGCGGGTTGCTGCGCACCCAGGATCGGGCGCGAGGCCAAAGGCGCCACGATATGAAGGTTACGCAAGATTAGCGCTCGCTCCACGGCGCTGGCGGCAAAAAATGCTTCGTTGAGTTTACCGGCGGTAACGAAATCGATTTTGTCGGCCCCAGTAACAAGCGCCGAGCTTTTGTCCGCAGCATCCTGAGTTGTAGGGTTTTTGCGAGGGGTGCTCGGCGGCATGCTGGCCGCGGTCTGCGGCTGCAATAGCGGATGTGCACCGATTTCAGCGGCGACTTTCGGCAAATCGCGGGCAAGCGCCTGCACGACGCGCAGCGGAGGCGAGGCGTAACGCGCAAACCGCTTCGCCACCGCGATCCTGGTCGGCACGTCCACCGCGTCAAGGAGCCGCAACGCGAGTTCCGTATAGTGCCGTTCTTCGGCGACGGTGTGCGCGACGCGCTGCACGTAAAGATCGGTGAGTACCCGCAACAGCGTCGGCCGCATATCCAGGCCGCTGCGCGAGCTGAGCGCAGTCAAGGCTTCCAGGCCGAAAATGTCGCGGGCTTCCATGTCCGGGACTCAAACACACCATCGGACTGGCGCATGAAGTGCGCCATTCGCTGAATGTTAGACCGTGCGCGTTAGCGGAGCGTTAACCCTGCATGCGTTCCTATTGCGAGGAGCCGGTGCGTGCGCATCGGGGTAGGGGACCGCCGCCGTCAGGCAGCGGACATCGGCTGGACCACCACATGGGTATCATTGTCAAATTCCCGGATGACGGTCGGATCGTGCGTTTTGGCCGCGCGGAAGCAGCGGACGAATCCGCGACGGTCATCATCCTTCCGGTCGTTCGCATTGAGCGACATGACGAGGTGATCGCGGCCGACGACGTCGAGCCGCTGATACCGCCGCCGGCGGAAAACGGCGGCCGCAGACGCATAAGGCGTCGTTAGATCGCTTATTGCGTTAGCGGCGCCACGCGGCACTGCGCTTGAGCAAGTGTCGCCTGCGCCGTCGGCAACATTCCCATCTCCGGCGCGAGAGCACGCAGCACGATTAATCCTGTCGCGCTGGGAGAATCGATAATCAGCCGGTCGGCGGCCGTCACGCCTTCTTCCTCGGGCAGTTGCGCATGCTGCTGCGCAGTCATGAGATAGAGTTCGATTGCGCGGCGGCCGGCCGCGTGGTCGTTGATGGCGTAATAAGCCATGCTGTTGCGGGTGTAGAACGTAACCGATGTATAGGCCTGACTGACCGGCGCAGTGAACTTAAGCGTTCCCGCCGTCAAATCGTACCGGCAGACAGCAACTGCAAAAGCCGGATCCATGAAGGGCATGACTGCGTCGGCCGCGGTCGGAGCCGCAAGCGGCGTCAGGACGTTGACGGGTGCAAGCGGCGCCAGCCGCGAATAGGCATCTTGTTTCGCGGTTCGTGGCATGGCCAGCACGGTCGACAGATGCACAATGCCGCCGAGCAGAAGCGCGCCAAAGATCCATAAAGCGAGGCGAACCATCAGCAGCCCTTTCGCTCGATGGATGGCATCGGGCCCTCATTGGCGGTTCGCGACGCTACGCCGATCGGCGTATCGTAGAGCCGCCAGACCAGGATGAATTGCTCTACTCCGCCGCTGGGCAGCCAATTTCCCGGCCGCGCCCGAGGGCCGACATTGATGACGAAGCGACCGCTCTGCTCCCGGAGAATCTCTGCGCTGGTAAACCCATGGCGTCGGATCACATTGGCCACGAGCCTGCCTTGCGGATCATAAAGGGTGAGGGTCCAATACCGCGCTGCCGGAGTAACGCCGGCGACGGAAAACATGCAACGCCCATCAAGCGGGTTACCGGTATCATCGGTGTGGGCGTAGAACGCGACACCGTCGCCGGTTCCGATGGGCAGTTCGCCGGTGCGCGCGATGGCGGCCCGGGCATATGGATCGATATCGACCGATCCGCTTTTTGGCCAAGCCGTCCACGCGCCGATGGTCAGCGGTCCGAACGCGACGCCGCGTGTGAGCGTGAACCAAGTCGCGCCAAGGCCGATGGCCGCGGCGAGCAATAAGGTGAAGCAGGACCCGAAGAACAGCCGCATGTCCGTTCACGACATCCGCGGGCAGTGGCCGTCAGTCGCCATGTGAGAGGCCGTTCGTCCTAAGCTCGCTTGCCGCCGTCAGTGTTCCGGAATGGCGACCCTCGTCATCCGTGTTGGAGCCGAGCCGCAGCGGCATCGCGCGGCTTGCTTCGTCAAGCAGACGTTCGACGTGCACCAAGGCATCGGTACCCTTGCGCGTTAGCAAGATCTGTTGTGCCGGCGGCGCGCCGACGAGGGCGGGGTCGGCGACGGCGGGCACATGCTGTGCGGGAGGCAGGCCCGGCAGGGGACGAAGTTCAACGCCCTGATGAGCGTACGCCATGACGTTGTGCCAGGCGAGTGCAGGGATAGTTCCGCCTGTCATGCGCTTTGTCGGGGTGTAATCATCGTTGCCCATCCAAACCGCGCCGGCAAAATTTCCCGTGTAGCCGACGAACCAGGCGTCACGATAACCATTGGTCGTTCCGGTCTTACCCGCGACCTGAATGCCGTCAAGTTGCGCGCGCCGTCCGGTGCCGTTTTGCACGACGGAGTTCATCATGCCGATCATTTCCAGCGCAACTTGCGGCGAGATGACTTGCTCCGGCCGCTTGCCGTCGCGGTCGTAGCGCCACACCAGTTGGCCGCTGCCGGTACGCACCTCGAGCGCGGCGTGCGGTGCCACCGCTTTGCCTAGATTGGGGAAGGTGGCATAGGCCACGGCGTGCTCGAGAACATTGACCTCGTCGGCGCCGATCGGCAGCGACGGCGTGTCGGGCAGCGGCGTCCAAATGCCGAAATTTCGCGCGGTCTGAATGATCTTCGCCCGCCCAAGCTTCGGATTGCCGTCGCCGAGCGCGATCGAAAGTTTGACCGGAATGATGTTGATCGAGTTGGTGATGGCCTGGGTGAGCGTCAGCGAACCGGAATAGCCTCCGGAATAATTGTGCGGGCACCAATTGCCGATGCAGACCGGCGAGTCGACCACGATGGAGTTTGGTGTGAAGCCGTTGGCCAGCGCGGTGGCATAGACGTACGGTTTGAACGAGGAGCCGGGCTGGCGTAGCGCGTCCACTGCACGGTTGAACTGGCTCGCCCCATAGTCGCGCCCGCCGATCATGGCGCGGACTCCGCCGTCCAAATCGGCGATCACGACCGCGGACTGGCTGATGCCGTAATCGTGGCCGTATTGACGTAAATCCGCTTCGATTTCCCGCTCGGCGAAATGCTGCAAATTGGGATCAAGCGCGGTCCGGACCACAAAGAAGCTTTCGTTCACCGATTTGGGAAATGTGTCGGCGAGCTTACGCATCTCGTCGAAGGCCCAGTCGAGGTAATAGTTCGGCGCATTTTCTTGCTTGCGATCAACGGGGGTCGCCGGATTGCGGCGAGCGCCGTAAACTTGACCGGCCGTCATGAATCCGGCGTCCACCAGATTGTCGAGTACGACGTTGGCTCGCGCGCGCGCAGCCGGCAGGTTGGCGAGCGGCGAGAATTTGCTCGGCGCTTTAAACAAGCCCGCCAACATCGCGGCTTCCGGCAACGTCACGTCGCGGATCGATTTGCCGAAATAGTATTGTGCGGCGCCACTGACGCCGAAAGCGCCGCCGCCAAGGTAGGCGCGGTCCAAATAGAGTTTGAGAATCTCTTTTTTGGAGAGGCGGCTTTCCAGCCACAGGGCGAGGAATGCTTCGTTGATCTTGCGTTCGATGGTCCGCTCGTTCGAAAGGAACAAGTTCTTGGCAAGCTGCTGCGTAATCGTCGAGCCGCCCTGCACCACGCCGCCGGCCCTGGCGTTGGTCGCGAGCGCCCGCGCGGTACCGTAAAAGTCGATGCCGTAATGCTCGTAGAAACGCCGATCCTCGGTGGCCAGCGCCGCCTTAATGAGATGGTCGGGCATCTCTTCGAGCGGAACCGAATCATTGTGCTTGATGCCGCGGTTGCCGATCTCATTGCCGTAACGGTCTAGAAAGGTGACCGCCAGTTCCGAACGCTTGAGCCAGTTTTCGTCCGATGTCTCGCGGAACGCCGGAATGGCAAGCGCCAGCATGAGCAGCATGCCGCCGGCGCCCCAGGTGGCGGCCTCCGACAGCGGTTCGATCAAAATCCAGCGGCGCCAACCGGCGACGTGGAACTTGTCCATAATGGCCGTGAAGCGTTCGTAGAGTTCCCGCGCCCATTTCCCCGTTCTGAAAACGGTGAAATCGAGCCTGGCGTCGAGGTCGAGCAGCAGCCGTTTGATTCTGCGGCGCCAGTCGCCATTTGGAGCAGGAGCCCGTTCGCTCACCTTAAGTCACTCCCGGGAATTGGGGTATGTTCTCTCACGTTGCCTCTTAAGCAGGATTTAGCTGAGCGGGTTGTGTCCGCCAATGATGTGTCAACCTCAGTGTGAATGGCATTTTGGGACAAATTGGGCCTAACATCCGTGCAGATGACGGCGACTCGCCTGGACAGCGACAAATGACGGCGGATCCCCGCTCGGGTGAAATTCCCTTTTGGCAGTCCAAGTCATTGGAGCAAATGACGAATTCAGAATGGGAGAGTCTCTGCGACGGTTGCGGCCGGTGCTGTTTGAACAAGCTCGAGGAAGAGGGGACCGATCGTACCTTTTATACCGACGTCGGTTGCCGTCTCCTCGACAATAAGACGTGCCGGTGCCGGGACTACCCCAACCGGCAGGAAAAGGTTGACGATTGCGTGCGGCTAACCCCGCAAAGCCTCAAGACCATCACCTGGCTGCCGCCTTCATGCGCCTATGTCCTCTTGGCCGAAGGCAAAGATCTCTATTGGTGGCATCCGCTCGTTTCCGGCGATCCGCGGTCGGTACATGCCGCAGGCGTCTCCGTGCGCGGTCGTGTGCGGGCCAGCGAGACGCGGGTGTCTGACGATGAACTCGAAGATTACATCGTCAGCTGGCCGCTGAAACTTCCGAAGAAAGCCAGACGGCGGACTTAGGGGCCGCGTCCTCGGCATGACATGAAACCTCCGATCGCGAGCAGCCCAGGTCTGCGGATAAGGCAGTTGTCACCAGCCACCAACCGGCTAAATCCGCGCCTGCTCTAAGGTTAAGGGGACCTATGTCTCGCGATATCGCGGTGGCGCCGCTCTCGGAAGAACGCTTTCATCAGCCCGATCGTGCGGTCGTTCACAGCATCCTCGCCGGCATCATTCTGGCGATGTTTCTCTCCGCCCTCGAGCAGACCATCGTTGCGCCCGCTTTACCCGCGATCGGCAAAAGCTTGGCGGATGTGGACGATCTGCCTTGGGTCGTGACCGCATACCTTTTGGCCGCCACCGTAGCCACGCCGCTGTTCGGCAAACTTTCCGATATTCACGGGCGCCGCGCCATACTCCTTGCAGCGATCGGGATATTCATTGTCGGATCGCTGGCCTGCGCGGTGGCGCCGACCCTTTGGCTTCTGGTTGTCGGACGCGGTCTTCAGGGTTTCGGCGGCGGCGGCATTATACCGTTGGCGCAGACCATCATTGCCGATCTTCTTTCGCCGCGCGAGCGGCCGATGGCGCAGAGTTACACCTCGGTCATGTTCATGATCGCCAGTATTCTCGGACCGGTCCTCGGCGGAGTTCTGACAGACCATTTGCATTGGTCTTTCATTTTTTGGATCAACCTCCCGCTCGGCGGAATCGCGATGGTAATGACCTCTCGCGCATTGCGCCAACTGCCGCGGCACGACCGGCCCCATCGCCTCGACGTGCTTGGCGTATCCCTGATGGTCAGCGCAGCGATTTCCTTGTTGTTGGCGCTCGATTGGGGAGGGGTTCACTACCCGTGGACGTCTTGGCAGATCGTCGCGCTTTTTGCCGTCTCCATCGTGTTGTGGGCATCGTTCGCCGGCCGGCTTCTGACCGCGCGCGAGCCGTTCATCCCACTGAGCATTCTCGGCGGCCGGCTGACGAGCGCCATCACCTGCGCAGGATTTTTCAGCATCGGCACCATCATCGGCATTACGATTTACTCGCCGCTTTATTGCCAGATGACGATCGGCGCTTCCGCCAGCGTGTCGGGCATTGCGTTGATCGGCTTCATGGTGGGCGCGACCCTTGGTTCGTTGTTGACCGGGCGGCTTCTTACCCGTCTCAACCATTATATGCGCGTACCGATCGTGGGGCTGGTCGTGGCGATCGGCACGCTTGTCGTACTGGCGGTCTATTCCGGACAGCTATCTCTGGGCGCGTTTACTTTGCTTCTCATGGTACTTGGGGCCGCCATCGGGCCGATGTATCAGACTAGCACTATCGTCATGCAGAACGCGGTTAAGCCGCATCAGTTGGGGACGGCGACCGGTACGTTGAATTTCTTCAGATTGCTTGGCGGCGCGCTTGTCGTGGCGGTGTTTGGTGCGATCGTGCTGGGCAGTTCAGGCGAGCAGTTCGGTTCTCCGAGCTTGGCAGGCCTCGGCACCCAGCCCGCGGAATTTGCGATTGCGTTTCGGTTTGTGTTCTTGGCGGCGGCCGCTTTTCTTGCCATCGCGCTCGCTTGCCTGTTTGCGGTTGAGGAGCGCCCCCTCCACGGGCCGGCGCGTCTTGTCGAAAGCGGGATAGATTAGGGTGCTGGCCGTTCAGGCCTCGTTCACAGCAATCCGCCTAGATCGTGCTAGTAAGGCGGTGTGAGGCGGATTAGACGACCGAGCCTCGCGAGTGTTTACAGCGAATATCGGATTTACCTGGCGCTTGGCGCTCGGGAGGCCGAGATGATCCGTCCGATTTCAGCGGTTCTGCTGATCCTTACGATGACGCTGACGCCGGTGCGCGCCGAGGAGGCGTTGCGGCCGATACATATCGGTGCCGAAATTGAGCACGGTTGTCTTAACCAGAAAGAGCGGCACGCGCTGGTCGAGGGCGGTTCCGTCATTCGGCTCGCCGCCGCGATGCATGCCGTACACAATACTGCGCCGGGGACCTTGCTGCGCGCGCGACTTTGCCGTCGCCCCGAGGGGCTGGTCTACGTGCTGACGCTACTTGCGCACGACGGCAAAGTAACGCACGTAGCGGTGGACGCCGTTAAGGGCACGCTCGGCGAGCGCTAAAGCGGAGTCAACTTTGCGCCTTCTTGTCGTCGAAGACGATCCCGATCTTAATCGGCAGCTTGCCACCGCCTTGACTGACGCCGGCTACGTGGTGGACCGCGCATTCGACGGCGAGGAAGGCCATTACCTCGGTGACAGCGAACCCTACGATGCCGTCATTCTCGATATCGGCTTACCGAAAATGGACGGTATTTCGGTGCTCGAATCTTGGCGCCGGGCCGGCCGCGCAATGCCCGTCTTGATCCTGACCGCGCGCGATCGCTGGAGCGACAAGGTGCAGGGCTTTGACGCGGGTGCCGACGATTACGTCTCCAAGCCGTTCCATCTTGAAGAAGTGCTTGCTCGGGTTCGGGCGTTGTTGCGCCGTTCTGCAGGTCACGCCAAGAGCGAGTTCACGTGCGGACCGGTGCGTCTCGATACCCGTACCGGCCGCGTTGCCGTGGAAGGCAATCCGGTGAAGCTTACATCACACGAGTATCGGCTGCTTTCTTATTTGATGCATCATACCGGCCGCGTGGTTTCGCGCACCGAACTCGTTGAGCACCTTTACGATCAGGACTTCGACCGCGATTCCAATACCATCGAAGTCTTTGTCGGCCGCATTCGTAAAAAGCTCGGCGTTGACGTGATCCAAACGGTGCGTGGCCTTGGGTATCTTCTGACGCCGCCCGATGCGCACTAACTCTCTCGCCTTTCGCCTTTTCTTCTGGGCGGCCGGCTTGACGGTAGCCATTCTCATAATCACCGGCGTGGTGTTGTCGTCGCTCTATCGTAACGCCGTCGAGCGCGCGTTCGACCGCCGCCTCGACGTCTATCTGCGTACCTTGGTCGCGGATGTGGCCTCGCCCGAGGAGGGTACCGAAAAATTCCCGCAGTCAATTGGCGAGCCGTTGTTCGAGCTGCCGCTGTCCGGCTGGTACTGGCAGGTCACGCGCCTCGACGCTGCCAAGCCGGAGGTACATTCCTCACGTTCGTTGTGGGATTCAAATCTGCCGCGATTGCCCGAGAATGATGCGCCGGCGGTTTCCTCGGGCGGATACCTCAAGGGTTATGCATCAGGCCCTGAGGAGGCTCGGTTACGTGTCGTCCAACGCACCGTAGATCTTGGCGACGACGGCCGGTATCTGATCTCGGTAGCGGGCGAAGCCACCGACATCGACGAAGATATGAAGAGCTTCGACCGCACCATCGGCGCCATTTTCGCTGGGCTCACGCTGGCGCTTATTTTGACGACCGCGCTGCAGGTCCGTCTGGGTCTCGCGCCTCTAAAACGCATTTCGGAAAGTCTTGCCGCCATCCGCTCCGGCCGCGCGGAACGATTGGAGGGAGAATTTCCCCTGGAAATCGCACCGCTCGCGCGCGAGACCAATGCCTTGATCGAAGCCAATCACGAGATCGTCGAGCGCGCGCGCACGCATGCGGGCAACCTCGCGCATGCGCTAAAGACGCCGTTGTCGGTCATCGTCAATGAGGCGGCAGCTCGCGCGAACGATCCATTGGCGCAAAAGGTCATGGAACAAGCCGACCTCATGCGGGACCAGATGGTGCGTCAGCTAGAACGGGCGCGGCTTGCGGCGCGGCCGATTGTGCTCGGTACGCTGATCGACGTCCCCCCGGTGGTGACCGCGCTCGCGCGCACAATGGAGAAGCTTCATCGCGATCGCGAAATCGCCATCGCCGTCGACGTACCGCCGCAGGCGCGTTTTCGCGGCGAGCAGCAGGACCTGGAGGAAATGATCGGCAACCTCGTCGATAATGCGTGCAAGTGGGCGCGCTCACGCGTTGCCATCGAGGTGGTGGCGGAGGACGCGGCAGCGAACGGCAAGTCGAAAGTGCGTGTCATTGTCGATGACGACGGGCCTGGGCTTTCGCCCGCGGAACGCGAGAGCGTGGCGCGTCGCGGCCAAAGATTCGACGAGAGTAAACCGGGCTCCGGACTTGGCCTCTCTATCGTGGTCGAACTTGCAAGCCTTTATAAAGGCGTCTTGACGCTCGATACGTCGCCGATCGGCGGAGTGCGTGCCGAGCTCGCGCTCCCGGGAGGCTGAGCACAAACCGTCGCACGGCCGCAGCGAATTGTCGGTAAGCTTAAGCGCGAAAGAATTTTACCGGTGAGTTCTGCGGCATACGCGGGCGTGCTCTAACGAGCGGATGTTGCACTCATCAATGCCGCTTTGTTGCCTGGGTAAAGCCGTATGCCGGCGCTGAGGTTCTTGGCGGCCATCACGGCGGTGTTGTGGCTCGCCGCTTGCTCTTCCGATCCGGGACGAAAGGAAGCTCGCGGGACTTCGATGAGCGCCGCCGCGGGAGCCATCGACAATCGCGGGGCTGGGGCGTCGATAGGGTCAAGCGGCCTGTTGGGCGATCGCGCCGGCGCAGCGCTTGATGACGAGGACAGGAAGCGCGCTGTCGTCGCCGAACTCCAAGCGTTGGAAACGGGGCCTTCCGGGGCGCCGGTCGCCTGGCGCAATCCCGAGAGCGGCCGCTACGGTAATGTCGTGCCCGGCCCGGTTTACCAGGAAAACGGGGTCGCTTGCCGTGAATACACGCACACCGTGTACGTCGACGGCAACCCCCAGACCGAGCATGGCACCGCCTGCCGCAGGTCCGATGGGACCTGGGCCAGCGTAAGCTGATTACACCCCAATCCGCATCATCGGAGGCCGTCGCCGCCGTTTTTCAGTGCCCGAATTGGGCCCATTCCCACGGTTTTCGCGTAACTCCTTCTTAAGCGCCAAACGACTACAACAACGGTAATACCGTCCAGGCGTTTGGGGTGTTATGGCGAGCGAGGGGCAAGCCGTCGAGCAACTGCGCGAGTACCTGCGGACGTTGAAGCCGGAAGCTCGCGCCATGCTCATTGTCGAGTTGGAGCGTGATCTGCTTCGCGGCGAGGACGTCGCAGGCAGCCAATTAATCCTCCAGGAATTACGGCGGACAATTCGCGCCGCGGGGCAGAAGGTGCCGCGGATTGGCGATGCCGCCCGCCTTTTCTTCGCGCCGCTCGAACCGTTCCTGATCAACGATGCCGCCGATCACAAGCGCGTCGGACGCATCGCGCGTTCGTCGCTCGCGCCGGCGTGGGATTGGATAGGGCGCGATCTGATGCCCGCCGAGGCCAAGGCACTCGTCACCGACATCAATCGTGCGTTGTTCGAAGACGACCGGCTGAAGGCCGAACAGCTGATGCGGACTTTGCATGATCGTGTAATGCTCCGCATCACCGACGTTGTCGTTGGTAGCCAGAAAGATGAGAGCGTGCAGCGCTATCTCGCCGCGCAAATCGGCGTGCCGCGCGCGATAGAAACCATAGCTACGCTTGCCAAGATTCTCGCCTGCCGCGATGTGCTTCCCACGGTCGCTCAGCGCTTGCCGGCAATAATGCCGGCGTTCGAGCGCGAGCAAGTTGATTTGGTCAAGGCATTGCTCACCGGTGCGACCGCGCAAAGGGCGGAAGGAGCAATAGCCAGCAAGAACGATATTTTTCTTTATGGTCTTGTTCTGGTGGTGGGCCGTCTGGCTGAATCGTGGCAGCTTGTCCGTATTGCCACGCGCGCAGCCGCGAGCAGTGATGAGATTCGCGTCGCCGGCACGCCCTTTGCCGTTGCCGTCAACATCGTGCTTGGCGACCTGGAATGCATGTTGAGCGACTTGCAGTCCGGCCTCAAAGTGCGACGTCAAATGGCCCCATTAGCGCGGGCGATTTGCGCGGCGGTGCGCGGTATAAACGCAGAGCTGAGCTTTGCAATGGATTCACACTGGAGCCGCCGGTTCGCCGCGATCCGTGGCGAATTGACTGATGCGCTGAAGATGGCAATTGAACAGGCACCGGGGCGCGTTCGCCGCGTCCTGCGCCCGCGTGCGGGAAACGATGTCGCCCCCGGCTCCGTGCTCGAAGCGAACGAGGTGAGCGACGCCGAGATGCAGCTCGACCTCGTCATGGCCTGCGGGGAGTATGCGAACGATCTCGGTCTCGGCGACGCCAGCACGCGGGGCTATTCGGACGTGCAAAATTATCTCGAGGGCGGCGCTAAAGTACTGCTCGATTCGCTAGGTCACGCGAATGAGGCCGATCGGTCATTCCGCCAATCACAAATGCAGGCAGCCGTCAGATTTTGCCGAATCATTTTCGGAGCGGATTATGCCGGCCTCCTGGCCAAGGCGGCCGAAATGGCGACGCAAAAGGGAGGCGAGGCCCAACGGGCCCGCGCCTAGCCTCTGCGGCGGTGATCCTGCGCGCTCCGAATGCCCGGAGCGGACCGGCAGGGTCATCCTGGTTCGAACCACGAGTGCAATTCGGCGCCCTTTTGAACGAACGACCAGCGCGCAATTGCCGCGCCGTTGCTCTCATTGCGGCCGCAATGGGGCCGTGATGATGTAACCGCGGCTGGCCAAATGGGTGGCGCATCTGCGCTTCTCTACGGGTGTGTTGTTGGACTCATGGTTCTGTGGATCGTCTTTGCTTTCATGACGGCTGCGGCGATTTTCGCCGCGTGCTGGCCGTTCTTCCGCGGGGCCCGAAATTTCGCCGGCGGCAGCGACCTGCTCGTTTACAAGGATCAATTGCGGGAAATCGACCGCGATCGCACCGGCGGGTTGATTGGTGAGAGCGAAGCCGAAGCTGCCCGGCTCGAGGTGTCGCGTCGGCTTCTCGCCGCCGCGAATGCTTCGGCGGTTGAAACTGCAGCGGAGAGCGGTTCACGCGTCGCAAAGCGGCGGCGCGCCGCGATTTTGACTGCAGCAATCATGCTGGCGCTCGGCGTCCCCGGACTTTATGTCGCACTCGGGTCGCCGAATCTCCCCGGAGAGCCCGCGTTCGCGCGAGTGCACGCCCCGGAAAAGCAACAATCAATTGCGGGTCTGGTTGGCCAAGTCGAAGCAAATTTGGCGCGCAATCCGAACGATGGCAGCGGCTGGGAAGTGATCGCGCCGGTTTATCTACGGCTTGGTCGCTTCGATGACGCGGTGCAAGCGCGCAAGCGATCGCTGGTGCTCAACGGCGAAAGCGCGACGCGTCAAGCCGATCTCGGCGAGGCGGAGGCAGCGGCCGCCGACGGCGTCGTGACCGCGGCCGCCCGTGCGGCGTTCGAGCGCGCCGCC
>DAIUEQ010000046.1:0-19026 GCA_036845025.1 Xanthobacteraceae bacterium
CGAGCGTGATCTGATAAAACTCCTCGCCGTTCTTCTCGACGCCGAGAATGCCGATGTGGCCGACATGGTGATGCCCGCAGGCATTGATGCAGCCGGAAATGTTGATGTGCAGGCGGCCAAGATTGCGCGCCAGCTCGAGCTTGTTGAAGCGCCGGGTGATTTCCTGCGCGATCGGGATCGAGCGCGCATTGGCGAGACTGCAATAGTCGAGACCGGGACACGCGATAATGTCGGTGATCAGCCCGACATTCGGGATGGCAAGGCCGATCGCATCGAGCGCGCGGTAAAGTTCCGGCAGGTCGCGCTGCGCGACATGCGGCAGAACGAGATTCTGCTCGTGGCCGACGCGGATCTCGCCGAACGAATAGCGGTCGGCCAGATCGGCGATCGCGTCCATCTGCTCGGCGGTGGCGTCGCCCGGCGTGCCGCCTTCCGGCTTGAGCGACAGCGTGACGATGGCGTAGCCGGGCACTTTATGTTTGGCCACCGAGTTGCCGAGCCAAGCATCGAAACGGCGGTCGCTGCCGCGCGCCTCGGCAAGTTCCGGCGCACTATTGTCGAGTCGCGCATAGGCCGGATAGCGGAAGCGGCCGGCGATGTCGGCGATGACATCTTCATCAAGGGCAAGAGGACCGTCCTTGATGCTCTGCCACTCGGTCTCGACTTCCTTGGCGAAGGCCTCGGCGCCGAGCTCGTGGACCAATATCTTGATGCGCGCTTTGTAGATGTTGTCGCGCCGGCCGAACTGGTTGTAGGTGCGCAGCACCGCCTCGACGTAGCTGAGCACGTCGCGCTTGTGCAGGAACGGCTTGATCGTTTTGGCAATAAACGCGGTGCGACCGAGGCCGCCGCCGACCATGACCTCGAAGCCGGTTTCGCCGGCGCCATTGCGATGCATCTGCAACGCCATGTCGTGGATACGCAAAGCCGCGCGGTCGTGGCGCGAGGAGCCGACCGCGATCTTGAATTTCCGCGGCATGAATGAAAATTCGGGATGCAGCGTCACATGCTGGCGGATCACTTCCGCCCAGATGCGCGGATCCTCGATCTCGTCGGGCGCGACGCCGGCCCACTGATCGGTGGTGATGTTGCGCACGACATTGCCGCTCGTCTGCATGCCGTGCATGCCGACGCTGGCAAGGTCGGCCATGGCGTCCGGCAACTCTTCGAGTTTGATCCAGTGGTACTGAATATTCTGCCGGGTGGTGAAGTGGCCGTAACCGCGGTCGTAACGCCGCGCTACGTTAGCGAGCATCCGCAACTGCGCCGACGACAACGTGCCGTAGGGGATTGAGGTGCGAAGCATGTAGGCGTGGAGCTGGAGATACACGCCATTCATCAGCCGAAGCGGCCGAAACTCTTCTTCGGTTAGCTCTCCGGAAAGCCGTCGCGCGACCTGACCGCGGAATTCGGCGACGCGCTCGCCGACCAGGGTCCGGTCCAATTCATCGTACAGGTACATGATCGGCCTTGGCCCTCAGTGCCTGCAGCGGCAAGTCGATCGTCGGGCCGCTGGAACGGATGCGCTCGCGCAGGTTGCCCGGCCGCACCCGGCCGTCTTCGGTCATCTGGACTGGCGCCACATACGCATCGACGGCGTGCAGTCCGTCGGCCTTGGCCGCGGCCAAGAGATCCTGCACCACCGCCGCCGACGTCGAGACCGCGGCGCTGTCGAGTTTGGTGGTCCAGCCGCCTTCGCCGCGATACACGACGGCGCCGTCGGCCAGCCGATTGGCAGTCACCACAACGGGTCCGTTGATCTTGAGCTTTTGTTGAAGTGGTGAAGTCATGCGGCGACCTCCGCTCGCGCGCCGGCATTGATCAACGCGCGCCACGCGTCGGAGCGCGCGACCGTCGGTCCGACCACCAACAGGCCCGGACCTTCGCCAGCTCGGGCTGCCAGTTCCGCCAATCCGTCGAGCCGGCCCGCCCGGCAAAGCGCATCCGGGCGCGTACCGCGGACCAACACCGCCGCGGGTGTGGCGGCGTCGCGGCCGGCGGCGATCAAGCCGTTGCCAATCTCGGCGGCGTGACGAAGGCCCATGTAAATGACGACCGTCATGGTCGGATCGGCGAACTTCGACCAATCGGTGCGGATTTGGTTTCCGGCATGGTGCGCGGTGACAAAGGCAATTGCAGAAGCTTCGTCGCGGAACGACAGCGGCAATCCGGCTTCGGCGGCACATCCCAGCGCCGCGGTAATTCCGGGCACGACCACAACGGCAACGTCAGCTCCACGCAAATATTCAATTTCTTCGCCGCCCCGGCCAAAGACGAACGGATCGCCGCTCTTCAACCGCACCACATTCAATCCCTGACGGGCGGCCTCGGCGAGGCGGTGGTTGATGACGTCTTGGGCCATTCCGGGTTGGCCGGAACGTTTGCCGACGAAGATGCGCTTGGCATCACGCCGGGCGCGATCGAGAATCTCGGAGCTGACGAGTTCGTCGTAGAAGACAATGTCGGCGGCTTGTAGCGCTTGCAGGGCGCGCAAGGTTAGAAGATCTGCGTCCCCCGGTCCTGCGCCGACGAGAACGACCAATCCGGATTGCCGATTTGTACGGCTCGGATGTTCGCTCGCGCGGGAGAGTGCCGCCTCAGCCCAGTGCCAGCGGCCAGCGAGCGCCGCAACTCCAATCGGACCGTCGATCACCGTTTCCCAGAAGCGGCGTAGCGAAAGTTTGCCGGACTGCCTTTGCGCCACCCGCGCGCGGAAGCGTCCCATCAACGCCGCGAAATCGCCGATACGCGCCGGCAGCAATGCCTCGATGCGTTCGCGCAGACGTCGGGCCAAAACGGGTGATGCGCCGCCGGTGCCGACCGCGACGACCACGTCGCCGCGATCGATGATGGCGGGGAAGATGAAAGTCGAGAGTTCCGGACGGTCGACGACGTTGATCGGCACGCGGCATGCGCGCGCCCGTGCAGCGATTTCGGCGTCCCGTGGCTCGCCGGCAGCGGACACGACTGCGATGAGGTCGGAGAAGTCCGCGCTGCGCGGATCGTCAGTGCAGATTTTCAGCAGGCCGGACTCCACATCGCCGGCGAGCTCACCGGTATCGAGTTCCTCGACGTACCAGCGCACTCGACCGCCCGCGGATTGCAGCAGTCTGAGTTTCGCCAATGCGGCCGGTCCGGAGCCGATAAGGCCCACCGTGCCTTGGGTGACGTCGAGAAAAACCGGTAAGAAACGCATGAAGAGAAAATTCTCCTTCTGGAGACGTAAGTCCCTACAGGAACAAAGCAAGCCTTTCAAACAGAAGAATTTTCCACCCTTTTTGCCGAGGGAATTGGAAGGCGGTGATCGCAGAGGGCGCAAAGGCGGCAGATCTTTTCGCCGCGAAGCTCCCTTCGACCTCGCCGGCTTGGCCGGAGCATTAAAGCTGTGCGGTTACGATTGGTGGCAACGAGCTCGGTGAATCCGCCGCCTGCCGCCCTATGGAGCAAACGTCTCCTAATCGGCACCGAACAATCAATTCGTTCGAAGCGTATTTCGCGAAAGATCGTTTTATCAAATGCGGTCGCGGCGGATCGAATATTGCATTTTGTGGCGCTCGTATTGCCGCCGAAGCAAGCCATGCTTTATCTGATGAGTGTTCTCACTTCGTCGCGCGCGCGTGCCGATCCCGCCCTGGAGAAATAAATGAGCAGCGTCTCGAACTCGTTGGAAACGACGAGAACATTACGAGCCACGCGCGAACCGGGCGCTTGGCGCGAGATATGGCTGAAGGAAGACTACTGGGCGATTTGGATCGGGCTCGGCACCGTCATTATCGCCTATCTGTTTTTTGCCAACGGTTCGAGCATCCGCTGGTTGGCGGTGACGCCGGCGAAGTGGTCGGATTTGTCTGCTCTCGGTGCCCATTTTCAAGCCAATTACCTTCGCTACATCGCGCAGTTTCTCGTCTTCCTTGGCGTGTTCACTTTCGCACTCACTGCACTTGGGCATAAGGCGCGGGATTTCGTCCCTTCGTTCACAATCCTTTATTTGTTGTCGGTCGCAATCTTCGCCCTTGGCCAATGGGACAAGGCGAGCACGTACAACCTCGAGCCGCCGCTGGTCGCGCTTGTCATCGGACTCCTTCTGGCGAACTTCGGCGGTTTGCCGCGCTGGCTGGACGCCGGCTTCCGCGTCGAGTTCTACATCAAGACCGGCATCGTGCTGCTCGGCGCCACGTTGCCGTTCACGCTTATTATTTGGGCCGGTCCGGTTGCGATCCTGCAGGCGTCGATTGTCTCCATCGTGACGTTTTCAGTGATCTACTGGGTCGCCACCCGCCTCGGCCTCGACAAACGCCTCGCGGCCACGTTGGGCGCCGGTGGCGCCGTCTGCGGCGTGTCCGCTGCCATTGCGATCGCGGGCGCCGTCGGCGCCAAGAAGGAGCACGCGCCGATTGCGATCACCACCGTGATCATCTGGGCGGTGGCGATGATCTTCGTGCTGCCGCAGGTTGCTTATTATCTGCACTTGCCGGCCGGCGTCGGCGGCGCATGGATCGGCACCTCGGAATTTGCCGACGCGGCGGGATTCGCGGCCGCCGAGACGTTCAGCAGATTGAACGGAGACGCCGCAGGCGGCAACCAAGCGGTGTTTGCTTATACGCTGATCAAAGTGGTCGGCCGCGACGTCTGGATCGGAATTTGGGCCTTTGTGCTGGCGATCGTCGCGACGACGCAATGGGATCGGGTGGAAAGCGGCCGCAAGCCGGAGGCGGTGGAAATCTGGCGGCGGTTTCCGAAGTTTGTCATCGGCTTCTTGATCGCGTCGCTATTCCTGACATTCGTGACCACGCGTTACAGTCTTGCCGACTACAACAAGACCGTCGTGCCGGCACTGGTGGCGCCGGTCAAAGACCTGCGCACCTGGGCCTTCATCTTTTGTTTTCTCAGCATCGGGCTGACCACGCGGTTTCGCGAACTGGCGAGCGCCGGTACCAAGCCGTTCCTCGCCTTCAGCGCCGGCGCCATTGTCAACGTGATCATCGGCTTTGTCTTGTCGGCGGTCGTGTTCGCGGCGCACTGGGAGAATCTCGTTCGTTGAGATGACGCGGATGACAATGGGATCCAGCGAAGCGCAAGTTCGTCCGCAATGCGCGCAGTGCGCCAGTTTCCGCGGAAGTGCCAAGGACCTTGAAGCCCTGTTGCCGGGTTTGACGAGCTTAAGTTCGGCATACGCTTCGGTCCGATCCGACGACGGCATCTGCGTACGCCATGACCGATTTGTCGGAGCGCGATCGAGCTGCGCCGACTTTTCTCCGGCCGCGTAGGGCAATTTCCCTCAATAGCGACGCGCGTCCGTGCACCGGGCGCATGGTGCGCGCATATCGCCGTTGACATCGGCTGCTTCCGGAACGAAATAGGAACGAGGCGCTTAGACGCCACGTCCGGGAGTACCAGGAAAGATGCGACGCGCCGGAAGCGCCGACCTGCCTTTGCACAACGGCCAGGTGCCGAAATGGCTGGCCGAGCGAATGGCGCGGCTTGGCGCGATCATCGCGCAGGCCGTCATCCATCATTACGGGCGCGAAGAATTCCTGCGACGGTTGGCGCATCCCTTCTGGTTTCAATCGTTTGGCGCCGTCATGGGGATGGATTGGCACTCCTCGGGCATCACCACGAGCGTGCTCGGCGCGCTCAAACGCGGTCTTACTCCGCTCGAAGGCGAACTTGGCCTGCATGTGTGCGGCGGCCGCGGCAAACATTCGCGCCGCACGCCGGATGAATTGCGCGCCATCGGCGAGCGCGTCGGCCTTGATGGTGACGGCCTCGCGACCGCAAGCCGGCTTGTCGCCAAGGTCGACAGCGCCGCCGTGCAGGATGGTTTCGAGCTTTACCTGCACGGCTTTGTCGTTGCCGATAACGGCGAATGGGTCGTCGTGCAGCAAGGCATGAACGGCGAAAGCAGAACCGCGCGACGCTATCATTGGCTCTCGCACGGCTTGAAAAGTTTTGTCGAAGAACCGCACACCGCGATCGAAGGACAGGCGCAGGGCGAAATCATCAATCTCACCGATCGGCGCGCCGCGCCGTCGCGGGGAAAACAGCTCGAACTTCTCGCTTCGCATGGACCGGACCGCATCACCCGTGAGCTAGCCGCGCTCGCCGCTATGCGCAATCCGCCGGCGCAGGCGCGGCTGCCGTTTCTCACCATGCCGGCACATCACGACGTCCGCGCGGAAAACATCCATCTGCGGCGTCTACATGGCAATCTCGTTGCCGCCGCCGAGCGCGGGCCGGTCGATTTTGCCGAACTCTTGCTCACGCCCGGCGTCGGCGGCCGCACGGTGCAGGCGCTCGCGCTGGTCGCGGAGGTCGTGCACGGCGCGCCTTTCAGGTTCAGTGACCCGGCGCGCTTTTCGCTCGCGCATGGCGGCAAGGACCGGCATCCGTTCCCGGTGCCGATCAAGGTCTATGACGAGACCATTCGCGTACTCAAATCGGCGGTGCACCAGGCCAAGCTTGGCCGCGACGACGAACTCGCCGCGCTGCAGAGGCTCGATCGCGAATCGCGAAAGTTGGAGAAGGCAGCGACCGGTCCGACCGTCGAGCAGGTCGTAGCCGAGGAGCGCGCGCAGTCGGCGCAATACGGCGGTCGCAGCGTGTTCGGGTGGGAGCGCGAAAGCGTTTAAGCCGGCCGTGAAGCTGCGCCGGTTCATAACTGCCGGAACCGTTGGCGGAAGCTACGGGCGAGGGGAAAAACGTGGCCGATGATGCGGACGTGATTGTTGTCGGCGCCGGCATCGCCGGCCTTGTCGCCGCCGCTGAACTCATCGACGCGCGGAAGAAGGTCATCGTCGTCGATCAGGAGGGGGAGCAATCGCTTGGCGGGCAGGCCTTCTGGTCGCTCGGTGGCCTGTTTTTGGTCGACTCCCCCGAACAGCGCCGGCTCGGCATTCGCGATTCGCGGGCGCTGGCGCTCGCGGATTGGCTCGGGACCGCGGCCTTCGATCGCGAGGAGGATTTTTGGCCGCAGCAATGGGCGGAGGCTTATGTCGATTTCGCCGCCGGCGAAAAACGCTCATGGTTGCGCCAGCGCGGCATCCGCTTCTTCCCTGTCGTCGGCTGGGCAGAGCGGGGCGGCGGCAACGCGAGCGGCCACGGCAATTCCGTGCCGCGCTTTCATCTCAGCTGGGGCACCGGACCGGGCGTGCTCGCGCCATTCGTGCGGCGCGCGCGGGAAGGCGAGAAAGAAGGCCTGCTGACTTTCAGATTTCGCCATCGCGTGAACGAGCTCGCGACATCGGCCTCCTCGGCCGCAATTATTCGCGGCGACGTGCTCGCTCCGAGCCACGGCGAACGCGGCGAAATGAGTTCGCGCGAGACGGTCGGGACGTTCGAGTTGAAAGCGGGCGCGGTGATTGTCGCCTCGGGCGGCATTGGCGCCAATCACGAGCTAGTACGCCAAAACTGGCCCCGGCGGCTTGGCCGGGCGCCGCGGCGAATGATCGCCGGCGTGCCGGATTACGTCGACGGCCGGATGCTGGCGATTACGGAAAGCGCCGGTGGCACGGTCATCAATCGCGACCGGATGTGGCATTACGTCGAGGGCATCAAGAACTACGCGTCCATTTGGAGCGATCACGGCATCCGTATTCTGCCGGGGCCGTCCTCGCTCTGGCTCGATGCGCGGGGTAGGCGCCTGCCGGCGCCGCTTTATCCGGGCTTCGATACGCTCGCCACGCTCAAACACATTATGGAGACCGGCTACGATTATTCCTGGTTCATCCTAACGCGCGCCATCATCAAGAAAGAGTTCGCGCTGTCAGGCTCCGAACAAAATCCAGATTTCACCAGCAAGAGTTGGCGGCAGGTTTTGCGCCGCGTCATCAAAGGGATTCCCGGCCCGGTGCAGGCGTTCATGGACAAGGGCGTGGATTTCATTGTCGAGGACGACCTCGGCCGGCTGGTGGAGCGCATGAATGCGTTGACTGGCGAAGGGTTGCTCAGCCTTGCGCAAGTCGAGAGCGAAATCACGGCACGCGATCGGCAACTCGACAACGCGTTCGGAAAGGACGCGCAGATCGCCGCCATTCGCGCAGCGCGCGCTTATATCGGGGACAAGCTCACCCGCGTCGTGCGTCCGCACAAACTCCTCGATCCCGCCGCTGGACCACTGATCGCTGTCCGCTTGCACATTCTGACCCGGAAAACGCTGGGCGGATTGCAAACCGATCTTGGGAGCCGCGTTATTGGTGCCGATGGCCGCCCCGTTCCGGGCTTGTACGCCGCGGGCGAGGTGGCGGGCTTCGGCGGCGGTGGCGTTCACGGCTATGCAGCGCTCGAAGGAACTTTTCTCGGCGGTTGCATTTTTTCGGGACGCGCGGCCGGTCGCGCAGCGGCGCGCGACGCCGGCTAGGCTTGGCTAGGCGGCGAGCGAAATCAGCGCAATGCCCGCCGCGACTGTGGCGGCGGCAAAGCCGGTCAGCGCTCCGGTGCCATCGACAAACCGGTCAGGAAAGGCGCGCAGCGCCAGCGGAGCAAAGAGGAGCGATAATCCGCCGGCGATAATCAACGCTGCCCAGGATGTCAGCCGCGATGCAGCAACGGTTCCGGCGACGAGAGCAAGAAAGGTTAAGCCAATCGAGCCGAACAATGTCATGCGTTCCGGCCGAGATTTTGCGCCTTCGCGTTGTAGGGGAAAGTGACCGCTCGCCGCTAGACCTTGCAAGGTTGCGGCGAAAATGAGCAGTACAAACAACAACAATGGGGTCACTTGGCCGAGTGGTGGCATAGCTTGCATTCCACGGCGCTTGACGGGTGAAAATCAAGGCTCCGTAATAGGAGCACTCTGGGTTTCCGCGGCTGTAGCGTTGTGTCGGTGTTTGAAATGAAAGTCTATCAAGGGCGGCGCACCATGGACGGCCTCGTCGTTACCGTCGACGGCGAGCCGCTGCCAGAACATTACGAAGTCAAGCAATTCACCAAACGTGGCTTCGAGTGGACCTACAATGGCACTAGCCCGCGGCAGCTGGCGCTGGCCATCCTGTTCGATTACCTGGGCGACAAAGAATGCGCCGCCGCCATGTCCGAACCGTTCATGAAAGACGTCATCGCCAACCTCGACAACGATTGGCAACTAACCAGCGATGAGGTCAACGATTACCTGCGCTACCGCGACGCCGATCAGTTGATCGCGGGACCGAAGGGCGAGGATGTGCTATAGGTTGGCAGCCGAAGTCATCCATGTCGCAGGCATGGGGGCGCGGCGAAAACGGGTGACGTTCGCGCCAGGGAGAAGCACATGATCAGCGAGCGGCAAATCGAATTTCGCCGGGAATATCGCTCCCGCATCCTCGGCTGGTATGACGGCTATATCCACGTGCTAATCATTTACGCTATGGGGGCCGCCGCCTTCTACATCTACGTCGAGCATATTCACGACGTGCGCTGGTTCGAGTGGATCACCGTGCCGTTTACCTTCGTCTTCACCAATCTGTTCGAGTGGGCGGTGCATAAATATGTGATGCACCGGCCGGTGAACATCAAAGGCTTACGCGCGATCTACGAGCGGCACACCCTCAATCACCATCAGTTTTTCTCCGATGATGAGATGCGCTTTCGCGATCACAAGGACTGGCGCGTGACTCTGTTCCCGCCCTACGCGCTGGTGGTTTTCATCCTGATGTCGATTCCACTGGCCGCGATACTCGGCACGCTGTTCTCGGCCAATGTCGGCTGGCTGTTCATGTCGACGACCACCGGCATGTATCTGATTTATGAATTCATGCACTTTTGCTGCCACGTCGATGAAAACGCCTTCGTGCGTTATTGTCCGTTCGTCAACACGCTGCGCCGGCACCATACCGCGCATCACAACGCGCGACTGATGATGGAGGTCAACATGAACTTGACCTTTCCCATGGCCGATTGGCTGTTCGGCACGTCGGATCTCGATCGCGGACTCGTTGGCACCCTGCTCAACGGTTACGAAACGCGCTTTTTGAAGAAAGACCTGCGCGGCAAGCCGCGATTGCCCGATGAGGCCGCCGCCGTGCCGGTCGGCGCCCACTAAAAATTTCCCGGTCCGCCGTGCCCAATGACGTAAAAGCGGCTCTCTCGGTGATTGTGCTGATTGTCGCCGGCGTGCTCGCTTTTTGGAGCGGTTCGCCGATCCGCCACGGATTTTCGGCCTTCATCATAATTGTGGCGGTGCTGATGGTTGGGGCGATGTGGGTGTTCCCAGAGGCGGTCGGAAAGACGAAAAGCTGAGCGTCATGCCCCGGGACAGAAACGTCCAGCTCACGGCGGCTGGCGGCCGCCATGCGCTTGGATGACCGCGCCGGTAATGTAGCTCGCGCGCGGTGAAGCAAGAAAAGCGATGACTTCGGCGATCTCCTCGGGCTTGCCGAGCCGGCCGATGGGAATGTTTTTGCGCGCCGCCTCGATCTGCTCGGCCGTAAGATCACCGCGCACCGCCGGCGTATCAGTCAGCCCTGGTGCGACGGTGTTGACGGTGACGCCCAGCGGCGCCGCTTCAAGCGCCGCAACCCGCACCAGATGGATGTTGGCCGCCTTCGCCGCAGAATAAGCGGGACCCGTCGGACTCTCCGGCACCACTCCGGACATTGACGCGACCGTGACAATGCGCCCATCGGCGACTGGCGTCTTGGTCCGGCGCTGGAGCATGGCGCGGATGCAGAGGAACGGACCGCGCGCATTCAGGGCTTCGGTCTTGATCCAGTTTTCCGTCGTCATGTTGACAATGCTGGGCTTGTGGCCGGGCGTCATGAACACGGCGCCGGCGACGCAGGCGAGCGTAGCCACCGGACCGAGCTTTTTTTCGGTCTCGTCGAACAGCGCCTCGACTGAGCGTTCCTCGGTGACATCGGTATGGACGGCGATATGACCGCTTCCCGGGAGCGATTGGGCGACACGCTGCGCCGCGGCAACATTGATGTCGGCGACGGCCACGCTGTGGCCATCGCGCGCGAGCGCCCGCGCCGTCGCCTCGCCAATGCCGCTGCCGCCGCCGGTAACAATCGCAACCCTGCTCACGCGTTGCTCCTATTTATTTCGGCGAGCATAACCGGATGCAGCGCATTGCTCCACTCGCGCCGGTTGCTCATTCCCGTTTATCGGCGCCAGCACAACAAACGTGATACATATCACGGTCCGCAAGCTTTCACTGCGCCATGTTCCAGTTAGTCTGGCTGCGATTGGGGGCACACCATGAAGTCGGTTTCTGCGCGAGCGTTGACTTGCGCGAGCGTTATGTCGGCACCGCTATTTGGGCTTCTTCTTGCGCTTCTATTCACCGACCACGCCGGTGCTGCGCCACTACCGCCGGCGGCAAAAATGAATGCCTATGTCGAGTGCGTCAATCGTCTCTCCGAACGCGCCTACGATTCACGCAAGCGTTATTTCAGCTGGGCGGCTCAGAGCGGCCCGACCGGCCATGAACATATCATCTACGGCACCTACACCATCTACGACACTTCGGGGTGCCGCAAGAATGTCGGGATGGCCAACGCCATGGAGCCGCACGACGCCCCACTTGAGGCCGCTGCGACAGCTTATGTCGACGCGGTGAGCAAGCTCGAGCCGTTGCTCAAAGAGGCCGACGACTATTACACCGCGGAGAACTACAAAGACGACAAAATGGCGAAAGGCAAAGAGCTTCATCCGCGCCTCGTCGCCGCCTGGGATGCGTTCGCTGGCGCCGATCACAATCTGCGCGAGGCGGTCGAAGTCATCAACGACAGGCGCGCGCTGGAAAAGCTCGCGGCTATCGAGCAGAGCGAAGGCCGGAAGGTGCATTATTACGTCGAAGTGCTGATGATCCACGCCAAGCATGTGCTGCTCGCGGAAAAGGCGGCCACGCCCGATGTTGCCGCGATCACGCAAGGGCTGAACGACTACGAAGAAGCGATCAAGGGCGCCGAGCAGTCGTCAGGGCCCGGCGGCGACGCCAAGATCGGCTCGATATTTATGAGTAATGCCAAGTCGTATTTGGTTACGGGCAAGCAATTGATGCGCCGCTTCCGCGATCGCGAGCCGTACAGCGCCGGCGATCGGATGATTATGAACTCGGGCAGCGGCTGGATGGTTGAAGGATCGCCGCAGCGTTTGCTGCGCGACTACAATCAGCTGGTCGACGCCTACGATCGCGGTCCTGGAATTTAAGAAGCAAAATAAATCCAGGCGATCGGCGCCGTCTGGGCTTCAGCCGCCGTTATTTAGGTTTGATCTGATCGGCGCTTTTCAGGACAATTTCGGGTTTGTCCTTGTAGAGCTTGATCGGGCCGGTGATGTCGACGGTCTTGCCCTTAAGCGCGGTCACGTTGGCAAATTTGCTCGTGTCTGCGGAGAAGATCACCGCCGCGAATGTGTTGTTCGGATAGTGACCGCCCATGTCGATATAGGTATTTCCTGCCGCGGTCGTGTGCACGTTGTCGACCATCCCCTCCACGGTCACGGTCTTGCCGACTTGCGCCTTAGCGTCGGCCGGCGCAATCGCCTGCGCGAAAGCAGGCCCGGTGATGATGGCGAAGCCGAAAGCCAGTACCAGCGTTTTCATCATTCCCCCTCCGCTCTGGCCGGGGCTAAGCCGCGGCACGGATATCGCTAACTCGGTCTTGTTACGCGATGAAGGGCCTTGCGCAGGCACAAACGCGGGCGCTCAAAGCCCCCGAATCGGGTCAATCGTAGCGTGCGGCGGCGACGAAAGGAAACGATCCCTGCGGCTCCCAAAGCTTGCCGATTGAGGCTAGGCCAAGGTCGGGAGGCGTCGGAAGCCGGCTGGGAAGACCGCGCGTCGCTGCCGGCCGGCTAAACCCGGCGGAAGACCACGAGCCCCAGGATCAAAAGCACCAGGAAGATGACGAGGAAAATATAGAACAAGATACGGGCGATGTCGGCGGTCGCCGCCGAAAGCCCGGTAAAGCCGAACAGCGCTGCCACAAGCGAAATGAGAAAGAATATTAGAGCCCATTTCAGCAATGACATTGAAGGCCTCTTGTTCACCGATCCGGTGGTTCCGGGACCGGCGGTTCCGGGAGTGGTAAGCGCAGGAATTGCCTTTGGTTCCATTGACGCGCGCTAACGCCGCACGCCGGCAACCGCGGCTGACAGGCCAAATAAAAGCCCGGCACAAGGCCGGGCTTTTTCAGGGGCTTGAGATTATTTCTTGTTCTCCGGCACCCAGGTCGTGGTGTTGCTGTCGTATTTGAAGCCCGGCGCGTTCTTCAGGCTGTCCTTGGTCGCGTTCATGACCAGGTACATCTTGTTGTTGTCCTTCATGGTCGCGTGAACCGCGGTGAACGGAACAGCGACATCCTTTTCTCCAGCGCCGAGAAAACCGCCGACGCCGACGATCAACGTATTGATCTGGCCGGATTTGTCGACGAGCACATCCATGATCTCGCCGATCTTGGTGTCGCTCGGGTCGTAGACGTTCTGCTTATACCAATCCGTAACGGTAACCGCGCTCTGCGGTATGGCCGTCTGCATGGCGGCACTGGGTACGTCCTGAGCCGCATAAGCGGCTGCTGAAAACAGACCTGCCGCGACCACTACCGTAGCCATTTTTAACATGGTGCTTCCTCCTTTAAGGATATGTCGGGTTGGGGTGAGTACTGCCGCCTCGCCGCCGTCTGACAGCGGAGCTTGAGGCGAGCTGTCCTTATGCCAACGGGAAAAGCCCACGTTCGTTCCACGCCCCTTTGTTCGGTTTTTCGACAACCCACAGACGATGTTGCCCACGCGCAAATCTTCTTCCATGCTGCTCGGCTAACGGAGTTGTGAAATGGCGAAGTCAAACGCGAAAACCACGCTCGTCACCGGCTCGACCGATGGGGTCGGGCGGGAGGTGGCGCTACGGCTTGGCGGCGACGGCTGGCGCGTTTTGATACACGGTCGCGACCGCGAACGCGGTAAGGCGGTTGTTGCGGCAATTGAGAAAGCCGGCGGCACCGCGGAGTTCATCGCCGCGGACCTCTCCACACTCGCCGAGGTGCGGCGCCTCGCTGACGCAGTCCAGAAGACGACGCAGCGGCTCGATCTTCTGATCAACAATGCCGGTATCGGCAGCGGCGGACCACAGGGTGTGCGGCAGGAGAGTGCCGATGGTTATGAATTACGCTTCGCGGTGAATTACCTTTCCGGTTTTTTGCTCGCCCATTTGTTGCTGCCGCTTATCGAGAAAAGCGCGCCGGCGCGCATTATCAACGTCTCGTCGCTCGGTCAGCAGGCGATCGATTTTGATGACGTGATGTTGACGCATGACTACAGCGGCATGCGCGCCTATCGCCAAAGCAAGCTGGCGCAGATTTTGTTCACTCTCGACCTCGCACACGATCTCAAGGGTACCGGAGTCACGGTCACTGCCTTGCATCCCGCGACCTTCATGAACACCGCCATGGTGCGCCAGTTCGGTACGCCAATGAGCACCGTCGAGGAAGGCGCCGATGCAATTATGCGGCTCGCGGTGTCAGGCGACGTGGACGGAATGACCGGCCTCTATTTCAACGGCCAGCGGGAAGCCAAGGCCGACCCGCAGGCCTATGACGCTGGGGCCCGGCAAAAGCTGAAAGCGTTAAGTCTCGAACTCTCCGGCCTCAAAAAAGCGAACGCCAAGTGATTTGCCAGTGATTTACCAAGTGATTTTGACGCGCCGTTTCGGTTGCGATATTCAGAGCCATGCCGCCGCGACGACGCGGCGGCCGGCGTCATACCAAGAGTCGCAGCGCATTTTCGCATGACCATCCGCCTGCATCGCGGCGATCTGCCGGACCTGTCGCGCTATACGGGGGCTGTAGCGATTGACACCGAGACCATGGGCCTCAATCTCGGCCGCGACCGGCTCTGTCTCATTCAGCTATCGCCCGGCGATGGCTCCGCGGACGTGGTGCAAATTCCCGAGCGGCCATCGTCCGGTTCGACGCCCAATCTCCTCAGGTTGTTCGCCGATCGCAGCGTCCTCAAGATCTTTCACTTCGCGCGTTTCGACGCAGCCGTGCTTTATGATGCCTTCGGCGTCATGCCCGAGCCGATCTACTGCACCAAGATCGCTTCGCGGTTGGCGCGGACCTATACCGATAAACACGGACTAAAGGATCTTGTGCGCGAGGTGCTGGGGCAAGACCTGTCCAAGCAACAACAATCGTCGGATTGGGGCGCCAGCGAGCTGACCGACGCGCAAATCTCCTACGCCGCCTCCGACGTCATTTATTTGCACGCGCTCAAGGAACGGCTGGACGCCATGCTGTCGCGCGAGGGGCGGGAGAAGTTGGCCGCGGCGTGTTTTCGCTTCCTGCCCGAGCGGGTGCGGCTCGACCTTGCCGGTTTCGCCGCCGAGGACATTTTTGCCCATTCTTAAGGCGAAAGGCGTCTGGCTGCGGGACATCGCGGATTCGGAAGGTTTTGCCTATATCCGGTGCGGCGATGCAGTGCGGTTCCCGCCCGGCATCAGCCATATTCGCAGGCGACAATCGGCGGCCGGACGGGGTAAAAGCTTACACGGGCAAAGCCAATCGAGGGGAAGAAGCTGACCACGGCCTTTCCTGAAGGCACCGCGCGGCGGGCCGGCTTCACGGTGTCCCGGCGCGATGCTGATCGTATTTATCGGGCCGCGCGGCGTCACAGCCGGCACGTTCGTTTGCTTCGCATCGGCCTGCCGGCGATCATAGCGGCGGCGCTGTTCGTGGTCGTCGCGGTTAATTATATGCCGACGCTTGGGACGTTCCGGCTGCCGGGGGAACTGGGCAGTCTGGTGATTAGAGGCACCAAGGTGACCATGCAGCAGCCCAAGCTCTCCGGCTTCACCGCGGATTCCCGTCCTTATCAATTCACTGCCAAAACGGCGGATCAGGACATCACCAAGCCAGATCTGATGGAGCTGCATCAGATCGAAGCGAACGTAAAGATGCAGGACGACAGCACCGTCAACGTCGTGTCGAACTCAGGTACGTATAACGTCAAGAGCCAGATGCTCACGCTTAACGAGGCTGTTCATCTCGTCTCCAGCGGCGGCTATGACGTGCGCCTGAACCAGGCCGTTATCGATGTCCAAAAAGGCAATGTCGTTTCGGACCAGCCGGTTTCGGTGAAATTGACCAACGGCGAGATTGACGCCAAACGGCTCGAGGTAACCGAGGGCGGCGCCGTCATCCGCTTCTCCGGAGGCGTGTCAACGACGTTTGTGCCGGTTCACGATTCCTCGCAGGCGAACGAAGAATGAGATACCGGTTTGCACTTGCGGCCTTGTTGCTATTGCTCGCGCCTGCATGGGCGGCGGCACAGGACCGTCATGCCGCCGCGGGTCCGGCGGCTGCGACCGCGCCGGTCGCCGACGCCGCTGCCGAAAATCAGGAGCAGCCGATTCAGATCGAGTCGGCGACGCTTGAAGTTCGCGACAAAGAGAAAATTGCGACATTCTCCGGCGACGTGCAGGTAGTTCAGGGCGACATGACCATAAAATGCCAGACGCTCGTCGTTTTCTACGGCGGCGGACGCAACGGCGGCCCCACCGTTGCCTCTGCGACGGCGGGAGGAGCGAATGGTTCGCATCCACCAGTGCAGCGGGCCAGCGTTATGCCGCAAGGCCAACAGGACATCCGCCGGATCGAAGCCCGCGGCGGTGTGACGGTCATTTCCAAGGACCAGAACGCCAGCGGCGATCTCGGCGTCTATGATCTGAAAAAGAAGACCATCACACTTACCGGCAACGTGGTCGTCAGTCAGGGAAAGAATGTGCTGCACGGCGATCGCGTCGTTGTCGATACGGTGACCGGAAACGCCCACCTCGATTCAGGGGTCGCGAGCCAAAATCGGGTCCGCGCTCTTATTCTGCCGAATAAGGGCGACAACGGCGCGCCGAGCTTCATGTCGATTGGCCCGAAAGCGAACTAAGGGGCGACGCTGAAGCATTCCGAGGAAAAAACCGCTAAAGTCGATTTGTTGACGCGATCGGCGTGTTGACGCGGAACATTCCGCGATTCGAGCCCGATTTTGCGAGGACCGCGTGCTGGATTTCCTTTCCTACTTCCGCCGGCGCCGTAATCCGGCTTCGCGCCGCGACACCGCCGATGCGGGTGAGGTCATGGACCTCGGCAGCATGGGCGGCGCGATCAGCGTTAGCTACGTCGATATTGCGAGTTTGCCGGCGCCGGCCCGCGCGCCGCGTGACGCCCAGCGCGCGCGTCGGTCCCGCAAATCGCCGCCCGAATTGCGCGCGCCTGAGCCGGCACCGGCTGAGGTATGGGTGCCCGAACCAGCGCCGCAGACATGGGCTCTGGAACCTGCGCCCGAGCCGCCTCCACCGCAGGCGTGGGCGCCGGAACCGCTGCCGGCCGAATTGCGCCTCCCTGAACCGCCGCCACAGCGCCGCGCTCCAGCGGCGGAGCAGCAAATTGCCTTGCAGGAGCGGCCGCAGCCGGCTCGTCCGCGCCGGCGCAGCGGCGGCAATCGAAATGCGCCCGCCGAGCGCAAGGGTGTGATCTCGGTTCACGGCGTCGAGAAGAGCTTTGTCGGCCGCAAGGTGGTCAAAGGCGTAAGCTTATATTTGCGTCGAGGTGAGGCGGTGGGCCTCCTTGGGCCGAACGGTGCCGGCAAGACCACGGTCTTCTACATGATGACCGGGCTGATCCCCGCCGACAAAGGGCGCATCGAACTTGACGGTTACGACGTGACGGCGCTGCCGATGTATCAGCGGGCCCGGCTTGGCATCGGCTATCTGCCGCAGGAGGCTTCGATCTTCCGCGGGCTGAGCGTCGAACAGAACATTCGCGCCGTGCTTGAAGTGGTGGAGCGCGACCCGAAGCGGCGGCAGCGCGATCTCGATGGCCTGCTGGAAGAGTTCAACATCACGCACTTGCGCAAAACGCCGGCCATCGCTCTCTCTGGCGGCGAGCGCCGCCGCTGCGAGATTGCCCGTTCGCTGGCCACCCGGCCCAATTACATGCTGCTCGATGAGCCATTTGCCGGCATCGATCCGATCGCGGTCGGCGACATTCAAGCGCTGGTGCGCCATCTGACCAACCGGGGCATCGGCGTGCTGATTACCGACCACAATGTCCGCGAAACGCTCGGGCTTACCGATCGCGCCTACATCATCTATTCCGGGGAGGTCCTGATGGAGGGCCGCACCAACGATATCGTCAACAACCCGGACGTGCGTCGCCTCTACCTTGGCGAGCAATTCGAGCTTTAATAATATTTGAAAACGGTTGACGACGCCGCGGGTAGCTTGCGGTACATCTTGCTACAAGCAAGAATTGGACCAATTCAAGCCCCGGGTATCCATGGCGCTTACACAAAGACTGCTGATCCGCCAGAGCCAGGCGTTGGTCATGACGCCGCAGCTCATGCAGGCGATCAAGCTTTTGCAGCTCTCGAACCTCGATCTCGTCGCCTACGTCGAAGGTGAACTCGAGCGCAACCCGCTGCTCGACCAAAGCGCGGACGACAATGAACCTTTAGCGGAACCCGAAGCGACGCCGCCTGCGGATGGCGATCGGTCGAACGGCCAAGAATGGGGTGAAAGCGAAAGCGCGTCGGTTGAGAACGGCGCCGAGCATCGCGCCGAAGCGAGCCTCGACGACGCTTTTCCCGATGAAGGGCATTCGGAAGGCATGCGCGTCGCCGAGGGGCCGGCCGCTTATTCGCAATGGGCTTCGGTCGGTGCCGGCCGTGCCGACGGCGACTACAATCTCGAGGCTTACGTTCCCGCCGAAACCACGCTCGCGGATTGGCTGCGGCAACAGCTTGTCATCGCCGTCACCCAGCCGTCGCGGCGCATGATCGGTCAATATCTGATCGATCTGGTCGATGAAGCCGGGTACCTCGGCGCCGATTTGGCGGCGGCGGCGGAAAAGCTCGGCACCAGCGTGAAGGAAGTCGAAGCTGTGCTCGGCATTCTGCAGACCTTCGATCCGACCGGAATATGCGCGCGCGACTTGGGCGAGTGCCTGGCTTTGCAGCTCAAGGAGCGCGACCGTTTCGATCCGGCGATGCAAGCTTTGATTCTTCGTCTCGATTTGGTGGCAAAGCGCGATTTCGCGGCGTTGAAAAAATTGTGCGCGGTGGGCG
>DAIUEQ010000047.1:0-18991 GCA_036845025.1 Xanthobacteraceae bacterium
GCGGCCGGTGATGGGTGCATTCGGCTTGATTTCATCGAGCCGCGTGACCGCAAAATCAATGCGCAGCGTTTGCCCGTCAAAAACGAGGCCGCTCACTGAATCCGCAAATGTTTCGGCCAGGTCGGGACGATCAACAAGACGGATGGTCGCCGGCTGCCGCTCGCGATGTGGCGCCGAAGCTTCCGGCGGCGTTTTCTCTGTGGCCATAGGTGTTTCTCCGCAGTTGTGACGACGTCAGTCGTCTTCGCCGAAACGCGAATTGATCAGCTCGCTCAGCGCGTCGATCACTTCGGCCGCTTCTTTGCCCGTAGCTTCGACCATAATCGCACAGCCCGATGATGCCGCAAGCATCATCAGACCCATGATCGATGTGCCGCCCACGGTTTCAGCGCCGCGCGTGACGCGTACGTCGGCCTCGAATTTTTCGACGGTTTGCACAAACTTGGCCGAGGCACGCGCGTGCAGCCCCTTCCGATTGCAGATGACAAGCTTGCGGACGACTGCGCCTTCGGATGAGGATTGGCCTTCCGGCACGGATTCGCTGCCGCGCTCCTCCGCCACGCTTATTTTCCGCTCAGCACGCGGCTCGCAATTGTCACGTATTTGCGTCCGGCGTCCTGCGCGGCGGCGACGGCATCCGCCAACGGACACTCGTCGCGGACTTTGGCGAGCTTGACCAGCATCGGCAAATTTATTCCGGCGAGAACCTCGACTTTGGGCCGGCTCATCACCGAAATCGCTAGATTAGACGGTGTGCCTCCGAACATATCGGTCAGGATAGCCACGCCATCGCCGCTGTCGACGCGCTTGACGGCTTCGATAATGTCTTTGCGACGTATCTCGACATCATCGTCCGGACCAATGGTGACGGCTTCGATTTGGTTCTGCGGCCCCACGACATGTTCAAGGGCCGCGCGGAACTCAACAGCCAGCCGCCCGTGGGTCACCAGCACAAGACCAATCATGGAACTCCTCGTCGGCGCGTCCCGTTTGCACCGCACGAAAGGGCGCTCATCATGACTATCCGAAGCCCCAGCGCAAGAGGCATTTTTGGCTAAATCCGAGCGCTGCTGCATCGCAATAGGGCAAGCGAAAATCCGCAGATCGAAGACCGGATGACGCCGTCTGTGCCTCTCTATGAAGTCTATAAGCCGTATGGTTAAACAATCGCCAATTCGCCATCGGAGCGGGTCAAAGCCAGCCGTCTTTCGGGGAATTGAGGAGCGCCATCACCGCGGGCAAGGGCGTGACGCCCGATGCGACGGCAAGTCGCGGTAGCGAAATACCATCGATAAGTGTCTCACACTGCGCCCGAGCAGGAAGGCGGCTGCTATCCGCGGCGCTTAGGTCGACGACCAAGCCGATGACGGCGCACGGTTCGTAGGGAAGGCGCAAGAGCCCCGTTCCGCGAACTTCAATGAGACCTGCCAGCGAAACGTCCGGCCGCGCCAGCAGGCGGCCGCTGGTGGCTGTGAGATGAACACGATCGTCGGCAACAAGTCGCGCAAAGCGCAGACCACCGGTGTCGCCGGTGTTGATGAGCTCGAACGCAAGCCGTGACTTGCCGGAGCCGGACGGTCCACGGATGAGCAGGCCACGGGCACCGACAAGCACACACGAAGCGTGCACACTCGCCGATGGCTTCTCTGTCACGACGCGGGCAAACGCACGACGAAGCGGGCGCCAGCGACGGTCAGTGCTCCGTCGGCGTCAAGCGGGCCCGCGCGGTTCTCCACCCAAATGGCGCCGCCGTGGGCCTCGACAATTTGTTTCGAGATGGACAATCCGAGGCCGGAATTCTGGCCGAATCCCTGGTGCGGCCGGTCCGTGTAGAAACGCTCGAATACTTTATCGAGCGCATCGGGCCGCACGCCCGGCCCGTCATCGTCGACGATGATCTCGACGGTGTTCTTTAGGCGGCGGCAGGTGACGCGCACCGTACCTCCAGGCGGCGAGAATGAGCGGGCGTTCTCGATGAGGTTGTCGATTACTTGGCCAAGACGAGAATCGTGCCCTGGCACCATGAAGGCGCGAGAGCCGACGCCCTCGAACCGGAGTTTGACGCTGACGCCATCGTCGCGCTTCACTTCATTGGCGACGGCAACGAGCGTGCTCAACAGTTTCGCGAAATCGACCGGCGCCGCTTCCTGCCGCTGTAATTCTGCGTCCAAACGGCTGGCGTCGGAAATGTCGGAGATCAATCGATCGAGCCGCATAACGTCGTGCTGGATGATACTGAGAAGGCGCCCGCGGCTGTCATCGTTTCTGGCCAGCGGCAATGTCTCCACCGCCGAGCGCAGCGAGGTGAGCGGGTTTTTCAGTTCGTGGGCGACGTCGGCGGCAAAGCTCTCGATGGCTTCGATCCGGCTATACATCGCATTGGTCATGTCGCGCAGCGCGCCGGACAGATGTCCGATTTCGTCGCGACGGCGGGTAAAATCGGGGATTTCCACGCGCGACCGGATGCGGCGCCGCACACTTTCCGCGGCGTCGGCGAGCCGGCGGACCGGTTCGGCGATAGTACCCGCCAAAAGGATCGACAGCACGACCATCACTCCGGTGGCGACCAAAAAGACTTTCAGGATCGCAAGCCTTTCGGCTTCGACCATGTCGTCGATGTCCGCGCCCTGGGTGGAAAGCATCAGCGCGCCGCGTACGGCGCGGAAGCGCTGCACTGGCACCGCTACGGAAACGATGACATCGCCGCGATCGTCGATGCGGACCATGCTCGCATTCTGGCCGTTCAAGGCCTGGCCTACTTCAGGGTAGCCACGGCCGTTCGCGGGCCCGAGTTCTCGATAGAGCGGTAGGTCGCCACGCCCCAACCAGCGGCGCGCGGCAATGAAAATGCGTTCGAAGAAACCCGGCTTTTCAGCGTTGGGTGCCGGCAAATCGAAGCGCAAGACATCGCCACGGCCAAACAAACTGCGACTGTCAACCAAAAGAACGCCGTCACGATCGTAAATCCGCGCCCGCGTCTTGGTCGGTGAGACCAATCGGCGCAGCACGGGCGCCACCCGCTCGGGATTGATCGGAAAATCAAAACCGTAAAGCGCGTCCTCTGAAGGACCGTAGCTTTCGCCGGGATGCAGTTCGAGCAATTTGTCCGGGTCGATCGTAATCGACGAGTCTGTCTCGACTGTCGCCGAGGCAGCGATGGCGCCGGCGATGATCTGACCTTGCACCAAAAGGCTCTGCACCCGCGCATCGATCAAACCGGCGCGAAATTGGGAAAGAAACGTGATGCCGATCGACAGCGCGAGCAAGCCGGCAACGTTGAGAAATACGATGCGCCGCGTGAGGCTCGAGAAGCTCTGAACGATAAAGAATTGCCAGACACGCAGCAGCAAGCTGCCAATCCGGGCAAAGCCATAACGGCCGCGAGTGGCGTCGCGCTCGTCGAGCGCCGCCTCTATTTGAGCGTCAGCCGGGGTCGGTGCGTTGGTGTCGTTACCGGCCCCTGCGCTTTCTACGGTTCGATCGAGCACGTCGTCTGCCGGGGTTTCGATCAGCCTGCATCCCGCCGATCGGCGGGGTGCGCAAACGCCATTAATAGCGCACGTCGGTGGCCGCCGTCAGGGCCATTCCGGGCGCAAATTCCGGTCGCGCACAAACGGCGACCCGGCGTCCTGGAGCGTTAATCTTCTTTGAAACGATAGCCGACGCCATAAAGCGTCTCGATCATATCGAATTCGACGTCGCTTGCCTTGAATTTCTTGCGCAAGCGCTTGATGTGACTGTCGATCGTGCGGTCGTCGACATACACTTGGTCATCGTAGGCCGCGTCCATTAACGCGTTGCGGCTTTTCACCACGCCGGGGCGGCTCGCCAGGGCCTGCAGGATGAGAAACTCGGTTACCGTGAGGGTGACCGGCTCGTTCTTCCAAGTACAGGTGTGACGTTCGGGATCCATGCGCAGAAGGCCGCGCTCTAATACCTTGCTGTCGGTTTCTTTCGGCGCCGTCCCATCCTTCGGTGATGCGCGTCGCAGCACCGCTTTGACCCGCTCGACCAGAAGTCGCTGCGAAAATGGTTTGCGGATAAAATCATCGGCCCCCATCTTCAGGCCGAACAATTCGTCGATTTCTTCGTCTTTGGAGGTGAGGAAAATCACCGGCACGTCGGATTTTTGTCGCAGCCGGCGCAGCGTTTCCATACCGTCCATGCGCGGCATTTTGATATCGAGAATGGCAAGATCGGGTGGCGCGGACTTGAAGCCGTCCAGTGCCGAAGCACCGTCCGTGTAGGTGGTGATACGGTATCCCTCGGCCTCAAGCGCGATTGATACCGAGGTCAGGATGTTGCGGTCGTCATCGACGAGGGCGATGGTCGGCATGGCGGCCTTCTACAATCAGTCGGCCGCAAGCGTTAACAGCCCCGGCCCCGTAAGCCTTTGAAGACTCATGTAGGGGCGGAAGTGTGACGAGACAAGGCGAAATCGGGGCAATTGCTGGAGCGAGCGCGGAACGGAAGAGGTGACATGGACCAATCGCCAAAGGCTCCGGCGTTACCCGGCGTTATGCCCGATCGCTTGCCGGAACGAGCTCCCGCAGTCGAATTCGACGCGAAATCCATTGCCAAAACACTGTTACGCGCGACGCGGGCGGGAACGCTCGCGACAATCGACCGCAATACCGGTCATCCCTTCGCATCATTGGTTAACGTCGCGACCGACGCCGACGGCTCGCCCTTAATTTTGGTTTCTCGGCTTTCGACTCATACAGCGAACCTCGAACACGACGGCCGCGCTTCGCTTCTTCTGGTAACCAACGGTCGCGGCGACCCGCTCGCTCATCCACGGTTGACCGTGCTCGGGACATTCGCGCCGATTGCCCGTTCGGCGGAAGCCGAGCCGCGGATCCGCAGGCGCTTTCTCGCGCGTCATCCCAAGTCCGAGCTTTACGCAGGCTTCGCCGATTTTTCGTTCTGGCGAATGCACCTCGTCTCCGCGCATCTCAACGCCGGCTTTGCTCGCGCCGTCGACCTCAAAGGAGAGGACATCACAACGGATCTTTCCGGTGCGGAAGGACTGCTCGCGGCTGAAGCGGGAGCGGTCGCGCACATGAACGATGACCATGGCGACGCCATCCGGCTTTATGCGACGAAGCTTCTCGGCGCCGAGGAGGGTTCGTGGCGGCTGACCGGACTTGATCCCGATGGGCTTGACCTTGCGCTCGGCGATGCGACTTTGCGCTTGCCGTTCTCGGAGCGTGTCACCAGCGCGGAGTCGTTGCGGAAAACGGTCGTCGCGCTGGCCGCGACCGCGCGGTCGGCTTAAGCCGCCAAGCCCGCAGCGAAAAGTTTTAACTGTGCAATCCTTTCGCATTGCAGCGCGGAACAGAGGGGCTTAACTCGCCAGTTAGGGTTGCGATGGGCTCTGCCTTGGCACATGCTAAGATGGTGATATAGAAAGCGCGCCGGATGCTCCGGGTGGGCAGCCGGATACAATTAGCTTTCGGCGAGCTGGACGGATTGCGGAGGTAAGCGTGAAGGAAATCGGTCTGCGCAATCGCGCTCACGGGGTCGAAAAATTCGGCCTCAAAGATCTCGCAGCCGTTCATTGGAATTTACCCGACACCGCCCTCGTCGAACACGCCATCGCCAATGGCGAAGGCTTTCTGGTCGAAGGCGGCGCGTTTTGTGCCGAGACCGGGGTGCACACCGGCCGTAGCCCGAAAGACAAGTTCGTCGTTGCCGACGCTCAGACCGAGAAGTCGGTGTGGTGGGAAAAAAACGGCCGGCTTTCCGCCGAGAAATTTCAGCTGCTGTTTGACGACTTCATCGCTCACGCCAAAGGCAAGACATTATTCGCCCAAGATCTTTATGGCGGCGCCGACCCTCGCTATCGGATCAAGACGCGCGTCTATAACGAGCTCGCTTGGCATTCCATGTTTATTCGCGCGCTTTTGATCCGGCCGGAGCGCGCCGAGCTGTCGCATTACGTGCCCGACTTCACCATCCTGTCGTTGCCGTCATTCAAGGCCGATCCGAAGCGCCACGGTGTGCGCAGCGAAACCATCATCGCACTGGACTTCAGCAGGCGCATTATCCTGATCGGCGGCACGTCGTATGCCGGCGAAATGAAGAAATCCGTATTCACCACGCTCAACTACTATTTGCCGGCCGAGAGCGTGATGCCGATGCACTGCTCCGCCAATGTGGGATCCGGCGGCGACGTTGCTCTGTTCTTCGGCCTTTCCGGCACCGGCAAGACGACGTTATCGGCGGATTCCAACCGCACTCTCATCGGCGACGACGAACACGGTTGGGGTCCGCAGGGCGTATTCAATTTCGAGGGCGGCTGCTACGCCAAATGCATCCGGCTTTCCGCGGAAGCCGAGCCGGAAATTTATGCCACCACCAAGCGCTTCGGCACGGTTCTGGAAAATGTGGTGTTCGATTCGGACACCCGCATTTGCGATTTCGACGACGAATCGAAGACGGAAAACACCCGCGCCGCTTATCCGCTCGACTTTATCCCCAACGCTTCGCGCACCGGCCGCGCCGGAATGCCAAAGAACATTGTGCTGCTGACGGCCGACGCCTTCGGTGTCATGCCGCCAATCGCCAAGTTAACGCCCGCGCAGGCGATGTATCATTTCCTCTCCGGCTATACCGCCAAGGTCGCGGGCACTGAAAAAGGCCTGGTCGGCGTACAGCCCGAATTCTCTACCTGTTTCGGCGCGCCGTTCCTGCCTCGGCATCCCTCAGTTTACGGCAATCTCTTGCGCGAGCTCATCAGCGCCCACGATGTCGATTGCTGGCTGGTCAATACTGGCTGGACCGGCGGCATTTACGGCGTCGGGCGGCGCATGCCGATTAAAGTCACCCGCACGCTCTTGACTGCGGCCCTTGATGGCTCGCTCAAGAATGTGAAATTCCGGACCGATCCGTATTTCGGGTTCTCTGTGCCGACGCAGCTGCCGGGAGTGGAACCGCATTTGCTCTATCCGCAAAAGACCTGGCAGAACAAACTCGAATTCGACCAGACCGCGCGCAAGCTGGTCGCCATGTTCCAGAAGAACTTCGTGCAGTTCGAAGATTACGTCGAAGCCGACGTGCGCGCCGCCGCGCCGGAAGTGCGCCTCGCCGCCGAATAGGAACTAGCGCCAGGCTTGCCACGGCGTTTCCGGCACCGGCGTCAGCGGCGCTTCTCCGCGTGACCAAGCGAGTAGATTATCGACCAGGAGTTGGTCCATTTTCTCGCGGGTATAAACTGATGCCGAGCCGAGATGCGGCAACAACACCGCGTTTTCGAGCGCCAGCAATTCTGCCGGCACCTCCGGCTCATTGACGAACACATCGAGGCCGGCAGCAAAAATCTTGCGCTGCTTGAGCGCTTCGATCAAAGCGGCCTCATCGACGACCGAACCGCGTGCGACGTTGACCAAAATCCCGTCGGGGCCGAGCGCTTCAAGTACTTTGGCGTCGATCATATTTCGCGTCGCCGCCCCTCCGGGCACGATGACGACCAAGGTATCGACCGCCTTCGCCATGTCGATCAGCTGCGGATAGTGCGGGTAGGGGAGGTCGGCTCGCGGCTGGCGGGTGTGATAGACGATCGGTACGCCGAAAGCTTCGAGCCGGCGCGCAATGGCTTGTCCGATGCGTCCCATGCCCACCAAGCCGACGGTCCGATTGCGCAACGTCGCTCGGCTCAACGGATAGTTGGCCTTCGGCCATTTGCCGGCGCGCAAATACCGCTCGGCCTGGGGCAGTTCACGCACGGTGCAAAGAAGAAGGCCGACGGCAGTATCGGCGACCTCCTCGGTTAGTACATCGGGCGTGTTGGTAACGACCGCGCCGTGCTGCGCTGCTGCTGCGGCGTCGATGTGGTCGTAGCCGACGCCGAAGCTGGCGATGATTTCGAGATTGGGCAGGCGCGCGTACAAGGCCGCGTTGATCGGTTCTACCGGGGCACTGACGGCCATTGCGGGCACGTCGGCGACCGACTTCCAGAACGCCTCGCGATCAGTCGCCGCTCCGAGCTGATGCACGGTGAAGTCCGCCAAACCTTTGGCGAGGACCGGACGGAGCGGCCCGATCAACAGGAGGTTCATTGGCCTTGGCGACACAGCGGCTCCTTAAACGCGTTCACCTGCTTCAGATAACAAACGGAATGAGCGACCGCACCTCGGCGCGATAGCGGGCGTATTGCTCGCCAAATGCTTCGCTCATGAACCGTTCTTCCGTTTTGAACTTCAGCACGAAGCCTACCGTAATCAAAGCAAAGGCAATAAGGCCGCGCCATTCGCCAATGGCAACCGCCGTACCGAGGATTGCCAGCAGCAGCCCGCTGTAAATCGGGTGGCGGACAAGAGCATAAGGGCCGGAACGGATGAGTTCGTGATCCTGCTTAACGGTGACAATGCCGCTCCAATTGCGGCCGAGATGGCGGCGCGCCCAAACGGCCAGGGTCAGCCCGGCGGCGAGCATGACAAGACCGATCCAGTAAAACGCCATCGATAACGGCAGAAAGCGTTCAGAGAGCCACGGCAGCGGTTGCCGCTCGAACGCCAGCAAAAGCGCACCGATCGCGAGCAGGCCACGGTTGAGGAGCAGCGAACCGACGGGCTCCCGGCGTTGCGTTCTTTTGACGTTGAGCGCTGCAAAAAACCAATAGGCGAGCCACCCCAGCCACAGAATGGCGAATGGCACGCCAAAGACCGAAGAGAGCACGCGAGCTCCGAATGCTACACCAGCATGGTGACGGGCGTTTCTAACAGCGCCTTGATCGCAGCCAAAAGCTGGGCGCCGAGCGCGCCATCGACGACGCGGTGATCGCAGGACAGTGTCGCGGTGAGCATGCTCGCAAAGGCAACGCCGCCATCCGGGCGCTCAATCGCCTGCCGCCGCGACGCGCCAACGGCGAGGATGGTCGCCTGCGGCGGGTTGATGATGGCGGCAAACTCGCGGACGCCGTACATGCCGAGATTGGAAATTGCCGATGAGCCCCCTTGATATTCCGCGGGCTTCAACTTTTTGTCCCGCGCACGTGCCACCAGGTCTTTCATTTCGGCGGAGAGCGCGGACAGCGATTTTGCCTCGGCGTTGCGGATGATTGGGGCGATCAGTCCGCCCTCAAGCGCCACCGCGACGCCGATGTCGGAATGTTTGAAACGCAAGATGCGGTCGCCGGCCCAAGCCGCGTTTGCCGCCGGCACCTGTTGCAGCGCCTGCGCCAGCGCGCGGATGATGAAATCGTTGAGCGAGAGCTTGAATGCTGCTTTGCCGTCGCGATCCTTCGGGGCGCCGGCGTTGGCTTCTTCGCGCAGCGCGATTAAGCGATCGATCGCGATGTCGGAGGTCAGATAGAAATGCGGGATGGTTTGCTTGGCGTGCTGTAGCCGCGCGGCGATAGTCTTGCGCATACTATCAAGCGGCACTTCCTCGTAGCCTGCGGGATCGAACAGCGCTTTGATCTGTTCGGCGCCCAAGCCTTGTGCGAGCGGCGCGTGCGCGGCCGGCCGGGGCGCGGCTTCGATGTCACGTGCGACGATGCGGCCGTGCGGGCCGGAGCCGCGCAGGCGGGACAGATCGATGCCGGCTTCGCTTGCCAGCCGGCGCGCCAGCGGCGTGACCGAGGTGCCGCCGGAAATCCGCGCCGGCCCAAAATTGCGGGGAGGGGTGCGGACTTCGAAGAACGGATCGAGCTTGACGGGTTCGGCTGCAGTTGGCGCCGAGGCGTCGGGAACGTTTTCATATCCGGTTGGTGGTCCGGGCGCTTTGGGGGCCGCTGCAGGAGCGGCTTGAACCGGGGCCTTCGCAGTGTGAGCTGCCGCCGGCGCCGCGTTCGCAGGCGCCGGCTGCGCGCTTCCTGCAGCGCCGATGACACCAACAACTGCGCCGACTGGCGCAACCTCGCCCTCCACGACGCGGATTTCGCTAAGCACGCCGGCTTCGATCGCCGGTACTTCCATCGAAACCTTATCGGTCTCGATCTCAAACAGATTGTCGCCTGGCTTGACCGTATCGCCGGCCGACTTGAACCATTTTGTGATTTTGCCCTCGGCGACGGTCTCGCCGAGCTGCGGCATTAAGATGTCCATTGCATTAGCTCGCGCGCGGCCGGCTCATTTGATGCGTTCCCAGGTGACTTCGAGCGGCGCGTTGAGCGCGCGCAGGATGAGACGGTCACCGTTGAATTCGTAGCGGCGCACCAAGTCGCCGGTGTCGCCCGGTTGAATCGTATCCTGGCGACGATGGGTCACCGTGCCGGCTGCTTCGTCGACGGTATAGGTGCCGAAATAAGCGATGTAATCGGTGACTGCGGTCTTAGCTTCTTCCGGCGTCATCACCGCTCCGGCCCGTGGGCGTTTAACATCGGGCGCAACCTGCACCGACATTTCGCCGTGAGGGCCATAATAGATCATGCCCTTCGGATGAGGGCCGCGATCGAATTTCTCGCCATCGACCCGCGTGCCGGCATAGCGCCAGGCGCCGATCAACTGTTTTGCCGCTTCCCCGCCCGCCATGACTGCCGGCGTCACCACGCTACCGATATGTATTGGGTATCCAGGAACTCCATCAGTCCTTCGTGGCCGCCTTCGCGGCCGAGACCCGATTGCTTCATGCCGCCGAACGGTGCTGCTGGATCGGAGACGATGCCGCGGTTTAATCCGACCATGCCGAAATCGAGTTTTTCCGAGACCCGCAGGCCGCGTTTCAAATCGTTCGTGTAGAGGTAGGCAACGAGGCCATATTCGGTGTCGTTGGCGCGGGTCACGACTTCGTCGTCGGATTTGAAAGTTTGCAGCGACGCGACCGGGCCGAAAATCTCCTCGTTGAGCATTTTGGAGTCGTTCGACACGTTCGACAGCACCGTTGCCGGATAGAAAAATCCGGGTCCTCCCGGCGCCTTGCCGCCGGTCAATATTTTGGCGCCTTTCTTCACGGCGTCGTCGACCAGCTCAACCACTTTGTCGAGGCCTTCCTTGTTGACGAGCGGGCCCAGCGCCACGCCGTCGTCGAGGCCATTACCCATCTTCAAGCCGGACATCTTGGCGGTGAGTTTCTTGGCAAATTCGTCGTGCACCTTTTCATGCACGTAGAAGCGGTTCGCCGCGGTGCAGGCTTCGCCCATGTTGCGCATCTTGGCGATCATGGCGCCGTCGATGGCCGCATCGACGTCGGCATCGTCAAACACAATGAACGGCGCATTGCCGCCAAGCTCCATCGCCGGGCGGATGATGTTGTCGGCAGCTTCGTGCAACAACTTCCTTCCGACTTCGGTCGAGCCGGTGAACGACACTACCCGCACCCGCGGGTCATGAAGCATTGCGCCGACGACTTTGCCGGAGGAGCGCGAAGGAATGACATTGACGACACCCGCCGGGACACCGGCTTCCTCGAGTATCGGCATCAGCGCGAGCATGGTCAGCGGCGTATCGGAGGCAGGCTTGAGCACGACCGAACAACCGGCGGCGAGCGCCGGGCCGATTTTGCGCGTTGCCATCGCCGCGGGAAAATTCCACGGCGTTACCAGCACGGCAATGCCGGCCGGCTTGTGATGCACAAGGATGCGTGCACCGGTCGACGGCGCCACCGAATTCTGTCCGATATTGCGGACCGCCTCCTCGGCGAACCAGCGGAAGAACTCCGCGGAGTAGGCGACTTCGCCTCGCGAGTCCGATAGTGCTTTGCCGTTCTCGATGGTGATCAGCTTCGCCAGCCGTTCGGCGTCGCGCATGATCAGTTCGAAGGCCTTGCGCAAAATCTCGCCGCGCTCGCGCGGCTTCTTCGCTGCCCAGGCCGGAAATGCGGCGCTGGCGGCGTCCAACGCAGCTTTCGCATCCTCGACGGTCGCGCTGGCAACGGAGGCGACCTTATTTTCGGTTGCCGGATCAATGACGTCGAAACGCCCACCGTCTGAGGACTTGCGCCACTTGCCGCCGATCCAAAGATCGGTCGGGACGTTGGCCAGGAGGTTGTCGTATCTGGCAGTCATTGTGAACGCTCACTTGATATTGTGTTTGCCGTTCTTCAGCTCGACTAAAATGTTCTGGTAGAGGCCGCCTGAGAGATTGCGCAGCTCATGTTTCTGGCCGGCGTCGTTCCAGATCACGCCACCGACCTTGTCGTCGGCGATAATGGTCTTACCGTCGACATTCTCGAGCTCGATCCGGCCGCCGGTGACATTGATAATCACGTAATCCATGGTGTGGTGGTGCCAGGCTTTCTTGCCGCCGGCCGCCACCTTCATATCCCAGACCCTTACCTGGTCGTTCTCAAAAATCACCTCAGTGCCGATCGGACCGCTTGGATTTTCGCGCGTGGGCTCGGTCGTCGTCGCGCGTTCTTTAAGGTCTTGTTCCGCCATGACTAGTCTCCATCAGGAATTGAGGCTGCGCTGCACGCGTTCGGCGATGCGGTCGACGCTGGGTAGCGCCAGGTCTTCGAGAATGTCCGCGGACGGCAGCGGGATGTGCGGCGTCGTGATCCGCACCGGCGGTCCGTCGAGATCGTAGAATGCTTCGTCGGCGGCGATCGACACCAGCTCCGCCCCCCAGCCGCATAGCCGCGGATTTTCTTCGACCGTGAACAGGCGATGCGTGCGGGCGACCGAGCTGAGGATCGTCTGGGTGTCGAGCGGCACAAGCGAGCGGACGTCGATCACTTCGCAATCGATGCCGTGTTCGTTCTTGAGCTTTTCCGCCGCGGCAACGGCGCGCGGCACCATCAAGGCGAGCGCGAGGATGGTGGCGTCTTTGCCGGGCCGTACAATCTTCGCAGTGCCAAGCGTGTCGACAATTTCGCCGTCGCGCACTTCGCCTTTGGTCGCGTAGAGCGATTTGTGCTCGAGGAAGATCACCGGATCGGGATCGCGCACGGAGGCCGCCAACAATCCGATCACGTCGGTCGGTGATGACGGTGCCACCACTTTCAACCCCGGGATCATCATGCACCAGTTCTCGACGCTCTGCGAATGCTGGGCGCCGAACCGCGCGCCGCCACCATTGCCGGTGCGCACCACCAACGGAATTTTCACTTGGCCGTTGGTCATGTAGCGGCTCTTGGAAAATTCATTGGCGATATAGTCGAAACACACCGCGATGAAGTCCGAGAACATGATCTCGGCGATTGGCTTGAGTCCCGTCATCGCCGCACCCATAGCGGCGCCGAGGATCGCTTGTTCGGAAATCGGCGTGTCGCGCACGCGTAACGGCCCGAACTGATCGTATAGCCCGACCGTCGCCTTGAACACGCCGCCAGCCTTGCCGATATCTTCGCCGAGAAACACCACGTCGGGATCGCGCGCCATCTCCTGCGCGATGCCGCGGATGACGGCATCGCGGTAGGTCAGTTCCGCCATGCGAACCCTCCATCGGCATAGACGTCGGTGGTCAGGAGATCGAGCGCCGGTGGCGGTGCCGCCTTGCAAGTTTCGGTCGCCTCGTTCACTTCGCGTTTGACGTCGTTCTCGATGCGGGCGATCGCTTCATCACTGACGCCAAATTGTTTGAGCCGCTCGCGATAGAGTTTGATCGGATCGCGTTCTTTCCACTTTTCCAGCTCGCCCTCGGGCCGATATTTGGCCGGGTCGGCCCGTGAATGCCCGCTGTAACGGTAGGTCATGCATTCGATCAGCGAGGGGCCCTCGCCGGCGCGCGCTTTGTCGTAAGCGGTCGAGGCGGCGCGATAAACCGCATCGGCGTCGTTGCCGTCGACGATGATGCGCGGCAGCCCGTAGGCCGCGGCGCGATCGGCCGCCGGATGCTCTACCGCGGTGACGTCTCCGATCGGCGTGTATTCCATGTAAAGATTGTTTTCACAGACGAAGACCACCGGAAGCTTCCACACTACGGCGAAGTTCAATGCCTCGTGAAACGCGCCGATGTTGGTGGTGCCGTCGCCAAAGAAGCAGACAGACACGTCCTTCTCGCCTTTATACTGGGCGCGCCACGCCGCGCCGCAAGCGATCGGCAGATGCGCGCCGATGATGGCGTACGAACCCATAACGCCGTGATCGACCGAAGTCAGATGCATCGAGCCGCCCTTGCCGCGCATGAGGCCGTTGTCGCGCCCCATCAACTCGCCAAGCACCTTGTCGATCGGAACGCCACGCGCGAGCGTGTGCGCGTGACCACGGTAGGTGCAAAATGAAAGGTCGCCTTTGCGCATCGCCACGGCAAACCCGGCGGCGACTGCTTCCTGGCCCAGTGAAAGATGGCTCGTGCCCTTCACCAGGTTCTGCAGGAACAGATCATAGGCGCGCTGTTCGGCTTCGCGGATAACGAACTGTGTGCGGTACATCGCGAGCCGCGTGTCCTCGCCGATATCATCGTTGAGGGTTGCCTTGGCGGCGGGTGCGCGGTCCTCGATCGTGGACATGGAAAATCCTTTTGAAGGCCCGGATAATCGCGGGCGCGGCGCAACTTAACGCCACTTGCGAAGCGGAGGCAACGGTCACTTCGGCGCGCCCGGTCGGGCCGCTCAGAGAATGACCATAACTCGAATATCCAGCTTTGATGCTGCCGCGCCGGCCTGGCGGTCAGTCGTCGCTTTGGCGTGGACCCGAAGACGTGTCGCCGCCTTCACCGCTGACGGAATGGTCGCGCGGGCCACCGCCCCGATGCCGCCGCCGCCGCCGGTGCAACGGAAAGCGATCGGCCGACCCGTCATAGCCATTTTGGCCGTTGGAATTGTTCGATCCGTGGCCCTGTTGCGGGGGCGAGCCCTGCGGCTGCCCGCCACCGGTGATGAACGACGGTAATCGATCGACGTCGTCTTCATTGTTCCCGGGATTATTGTTTCCGGAATTATTCGGGGACTGAAATTGCGGCCGTGGTTGAGAATGTTGCGGCTGGCCCTGTTGGTGTTGGTCGCGCGGGTAAAACGGCTGCTGAGTATCGCGCGGGGCGAACGGCTCGCCCTCGCCAATATTTTGCTCGTTGTCGCCGTCGTCGTAACCCTCTTCGGAAGCATTGACGCGGGCGTCGCCGCCGGGTTGCTGCTGATAATACGGCTGGCTCTGACGGAACTGCTCTTGAGCCGCTGCGATCAGACGAAAGTAATGCTCTGCGTGCTGATAATAATTTTCCGCTGCAACCGGATCACCCGAACTCTGCGCATCGCGAGCGAGCTGAAGATACTTTTCGGCGACATGCGACGCCGGACCGCGAATTTTCACGTCCGGTCCGTTGGACTCAAAAACCCGGGACAATGGATTCTGATGGTGATGGTGGCCGCCGCCTTTACGATTACGACCCCGCATGCGCTTGTTCTGACCGTTTCTCATGGTTCGCTGTTCGCCAACCCCCTCGGTTGCAACGGCTACTCCGCCGTCATTTCACTCAACTATCGTCACGTCAAATAGGGCGCATCTTGTAAACAATCGTTCATGCGGCATCGGCGGCCTATAGCCGCTGACGTCACGCACGTGCGCAACCCCAGCCCCGACTGTGGCGTTGCGAACCTCCAGCAAGCGCGACATCTCGCAAATGCGCGCCGAACCGACTTAGCTTTCGGTCTGAAATCTTGGCGATCCCGTTTGCCGTCCGATCCGGCTTCGCTGTTCCGGCTTTCGTTTCAACTGGCCTGCGCGGCCAAGCCTCTAAAAAGCGATGCTCTGAGCATTTGAGGCGGCGCGGCACTTTATCTCGGGCCGATTCCGTAGCCGCAAACTAGTCGGTTCAGAGCGATATTCCAAGCGGTTTTTTGCCGACTTTTTGCCGAAGGTCAATGCGCGTTGGTCATAGCCCGCCACCGGCCTTCCGAGCCAGCAGCGCCCGCGGTATCCCGTTAAGGTCGGGATGCGGTGTGGCGACCGCAAGCCCTGCGGCCGCGAACAATTGGGCGACATCGTCCGATTGGCCGGCACCGATTTCGACCACGAGAGTGCCACCGGTCCTTAGTAGCGCCGGCACCGACGCGGTCAACGCGCGGTAGAAATCAAGTCCGTCCAGTCCGCCGTCAAGCGCCGACCGTGGGTCGAACGCGCGCACTTCCGGGGCGAGCGCGGCGAATTCCCCAGAAGCGATGTAAGGCGGATTGGATACAATCAAGTCGAATGCGGAGCGCAGCGCGGACGCAAGATCGCAAGCAACGAACTCGGCTCTGGTGATGCCGAGCCGGCGGGCGTTCGCCCGGGCCACCATCAACGCTTCGATGCTGATGTCGGTGGCAATGCCGTGGGCGTTGGGCAGTTCACTGAGCAACGCAAGGAGAAGCGCACCAGACCCGGTGCCAAGGTCCGCAATGCTGAGCCCTTGCGTGCGCGGACCATTCGCGTCAATGGCCGCGAGCGCCACCTCGACGACGGTTTCCGTTTCCGGACGAGGCGCCAGTGTCGACGAGTTAATCGAGAGCGGCAGACTCCAAAATTCCTTGAGGCCGACAATGCGCGCTACCGGTTCTCGTGCCAGCCGACGGCGCGCGAGGGCGGCAATCGCGTCGCTTTCTTCTTCGCTAACGAGATGGTCGCCGGCAGCCGCCAATGCCGTGTGATCGAGACCGAGTGCGTGACCGACAAGAATGCGGGCGTCGGCGCTCGGTGATTCGAGATCGGCATCGCGGAAGAGCTGCGCTAGCGCTCGCCGCATCCCGTCGGCTGTGAAAGTCGGCGCACCGCGCTCGGCGGACGCAAGCATTTCGGTGATCGACATCAGGCATCCTCGGAACCAAGCAGAGCTGCCTGATGCTCGGCAACCAGAGCGTCAACGATTTCATCCAGTGCCTCACCCTCCAAGATCTGCGGCAGCTTATAAAGCGTCAGATTGATGCGATGATCCGATACGCGGCCTTGCGGATAATTATAGGTGCGGATGCGCTCGGATCGATCTCCCGTGCCGACCTGGCCGCGGCGTTCCGCGGCTCGCGCGGCGTCCTGTTTCTGGCGCTCGAAATCGTAGAGGCGCGTGCGCAGCACGGCCATCGCCTTGGCGCGATTGCGGTGCTGGGAACGGTCCTCCTGCATCATGACGACGATTCCCGTGGGGATGTGAGTGACTCGCACCGCCGATTCCGTCTTGTTCACGTGTTGCCCGCCGGCGCCGCCCGAGCGCAACGTGTCAATGCGGAGGTCCGACTCGTTGATAGCGAGGTCGAGGTCCTGCGCCTCCGGCAATACGGCAACGGTCGCGGTCGAGGTGTGGATACGCCCCGACCCCTCGGTATCGGGCACGCGCTGGACGCGATGCACCCCGGATTCGAATTTCAATTTGGCAAAGGCGCCGCGGCCGCGGATCTCGGCGATGATTTCCTTGTAACCGCCCATCGAGCCTTCGCTCGCGGTCATGATTTCGACCTTCCATCCCTGGCCGGCCGCGTAGCGCTCGTACATGCGAAACAGATTGCCGGCGAATAACGAGGCTTCGTCGCCGCCGGTACCGGCGCGAATTTCGAGAATGACGTTGCGTTCATCCATGGCGTCCTTGGGAATGAGCGCGAGCCGTAGTTGATGTTCGAGCGATGCGCGGCGGGCTTCAAGTTCCGGCCGTTCCGCCGCAGCGATGGCGCGCATTTCCGCGTCGATCGAAGGATCTTCGATCATGCTCTCGACGCCTTCGAGCTCGTGTTGTGCCGCCCGATAGGATTTTACCGCTTCCACGACCGGGTCGAGTTCGGCAAATTCGCGCGAAAGCTTGACGTAGGTTTCGGCCGGCATCGCGGCAGCAAGGTCGCGCTCAAGCGTGGCGTGGCGGGCGATAAGCGCGTCGAGTTTTTGTTCCGGCAACATGGTGTTGGGTTAAGTAGATGACGCCGATGGCAGCGACAAGTCCGACAGGTCGCCGCCGTTTAGAACGCCCTGCTAAATCTGTAGCGATTCAGCCGCGGCGAACTTTTCCAATTGCTCGCGAATAGGAACCGCGCCGGTCGGTTTCCCGATCAGCGGGGACAGGAAGCCGGCGGCTTTGCTGCTGTCGAGTTCGAGCAGCATCGCCTTGATAGGGCCCATGGCCGATGGGGTAAGCGAAAGCGAGCGATAGCCAAGCGCAATCAGAGCCAGCGCCCCCAGCGGTTGCGAGGCAAGCTCACCGCACACCGTCACTGGCTTGCCGTGCTCTAGGCATTTGTCGGCGACATCTTTGAGCGCGCGCAAAACCGGCGACGATAGCGGGTCGAAGCGGCCGGCAACGCGGGGGTTGCCGCGATCGACGGCGTAGAGGAATTGAACAAGATCGTTGGAGCCGACCGAGAGGAAGTCGACGCGGCTGAGCAATTCGTCGAGCTGATACAGCAGCGAGGGGACTTCGACCATGCTGCCGACTTCGACTTCATCGGGCAGCTTGTGACCATGGCGGCGCAAGTGCGTCAGTTCGAGTTCAACCAGTTCCTTGGCCTGGTCGAACTCGGCAACAGTCGCGATCATCGGGAACATTATTTTCAACGCCCGTCCGCCGCCGGCGCGCAACAGCGCCCTTAATTGGGTGCGCAACAGCGCTGGCCGGTCGAGTCCGAGCCGGATCGCGCGCCAGCCGAGCGCCGGATTTTCCTCTTCGATGTTGCGCATGTACGGCAGCACTTTATCGCCGCCGATATCGAGCGTGCGGAAAGTCACTGGTCTTTCGCCGGCGGCGTCGAGGACAGCGCGATAGAGCGCGAACTGCTCGGTGGCGCGCGGGAAGTTCGGCGCCACCATGAACTGCAATTCGGTCCGGAACAGCCCGATTCCGGCAGCGCCGGTGTCGGCAATATGCGGCAGGTCGACATTCAGGCCTGCATTGATCAGCAGTGCGATTTGCTGGCCGTCTTTGGTTACGCACGGTAAGTCGCGTAATGCCTGATATTGTTGTTGACGCCGCGCCCCCAGGCGCACCCGCTCGGCATAGGCCGCCTCCATGTCGGGCAGCGGCCGCAGCTGCACGTCGCCCGCCCCGCCATCGACAATGATGGCGTCACCCGGGTCGGCGATGCCGGTTGCGTTGTCGATGTCGCCGACCGCCGCGATACCGAGAGCGCGCGCCACGATCGCGACGTGCGAATGCGGTCCGCCTTCCTCGAGCACCAGTCCGCGCAACCGCTTTCGGTCATAATCGAGCAGCGCCGCCGG
>DAIUEQ010000048.1:0-18946 GCA_036845025.1 Xanthobacteraceae bacterium
AAGCCACCAGCGTTTGGACAATTGACCATCGGCGGCGACAAGACCTTCGTCTATCCCGCCAGCGCCGATTCCCACCCCGGCAAAGAAGTACACGCCGTACAGCAGCGTTCGGCTAAATTGCAGCGCCAGAGGTCCGGAATCGGACCATTGCCACGGTGTGAATGCGAGCGCCAACGGCACATAGGCCACGGTCGAGATCGCGATAAGCACTGCCAGGTAAACAAGCGGCTGCCGCCCGAAATGCGTCGACCAGCGGCCGAGCGACTTCAGCGCGTTCGGCGCAACAAAGTTCAGGCCGGTCACAATGAAGTTCAGCGCCAGCAGCTGCCACAAGAACCAAAGCTGTCCGTTGGGCACAAAAGGCAACGCCAGGTAGCTGCGGAAATAGTCGGCGAGGCTCGGATCCGGCGCGGTCACGCTATAGGCCGGATACTCCGCGATCGGCACGAGAAAAATCACGCCAAACACGAAGGGAAGTCCAAGTCTCAACAGGCGATCGCGGACAAAACCCCAACTTTGCTTCCGCACCAAGCTCGGATACACGAACAGGCCCGACAGCAAAAACATCAGCGACATCAAGTAGACGTCTTGCCAGGCGCAAAACAGGTCGAAACCCAGCCATCGGTGACCGTCCAAAATAGGGAATGCGCGCCACACGTAAGGGGGACTGTCAAAGCCGACGGTCCGTGCCGGAATCCAATTCACGTAGGCCAGGACCGAATGAAAGGCCAAGACAATGAGGATGACCACGCCCCGAAGATTGTCGAGAGCCAAGCTCGAGCGCGACATCACGGAACGAACGCCATGACGGATTACCCCCCAGCAAATACTAACCCCAAATCGGCCGATTTGATCCCGGCGATGGGAAAATTATTGGACCGCGCCGACCGCGCGCGTGCAAGGAAAAAGGCGGTAACGCGGCGGGTTTTGCGGAAATCGTCCGTTGGCGCCGACGGCTTCCTTTAAATCACCGCATTGTCGCATGAAATGGTCTTCGCGATCCTGGGCGAATGGCCTATTTTGATGGAAGTCAATGGATGGAGGCGGCATTGGGACTGCGATTGACGAGAGTTGCGACGGCCGGGCTGATCGCGCTCCTCGCTGCCGGTGGACCGGTGCTGGCCGCCGAGCCTTCGGTCGCCGGACTTTGGCAGAAGATCGATGATGAGACCGGCAAGACGGTAATCTGGTTTCTCTTTCTTGAGAACGGACCCGCCTATGACGGCGTTGCAGCGAAGCTGTTTCCCCGGCCGAGCGACCCGCCGGGCCCGGCGGTTTGTTCAAGCTGCAAGGACGACCGCAAGGGCGCGCCGCTGCTCGGCTTGCCAATCATCCGCGACATGAAACGCGCAGGCCTGCGCTACGAAAACGGCAATATTCTCGATCCACGCGATGGCAATATCTACAACGCCACGATGACGCTTAGTCCCGACGGCCAAACGCTGACCGTACGCGGCTATCTTGGCTTCGAATTTCTGGGACGAAACGAGACTTGGTATCGCCTGCCAGACGATTCCGCCAAGCAACTCGACCCGGTGATCATTGCCAAATATCTGCCGAACCAAGGGGGCGCGACGCCGAAATCCGCCGCACATCCGCCTCAGCGCAATACCAAGGCGGCGGATACCATTCGTTAGCGCCGGCGTTTCTACTCGGCGCCAACGCCGAATTCGCAACCCGTTGCCGAATAGCGATAGTGAGCGACCCCATAGCGGTCGTATTGGACCACCGGATGGCAGTGGTCCACCCACTTGCGATCGCGTTGCGCAAACTGCGCCCGTTCGTTGTCACCGAGCGGTTCCGGAATGAGCCGGATGTAGGGATTGTTTGCTTCTCCCGATAGCGCTGCGCAATTGAAGCCGGTCCACCGGCCGGCGCAGCTGGGATCAGTAGCGCTTCCAGCGCTGGCTGAGGTTTGGGCCAGGATCGATAGAACGAGTGCGGCGCCGATGCGCACGGTCGCCCTGGTTGCCGCTTCGGCGCGACGGCTGACTGACACAGAGACTCTCCCCATAGATTTTCCCGGCTCAAGCCGGGCGTCCTCTCACTTGTGCGGCTGATGCGCCGCGTTCGTTCCGGCACAAGGCCACCTTCGAGCCAGAACGGAGCAAGCCCAATGCCACGGGGATTGCCCCGTTTTGGCACAGCACCCTATTTGGTCGGGCGGAAGGACACGAGGGCCTCTTTCAAGCGCTTCCGGGCGGAGGCAAGGGCCGGGAGCCCAAAGCGAAGCCAAGTGCGGTTATCGGGAAAAGTCCGCGCATAAATACCGGCGCGACCCAAATGCTCGAACAAGGCCGGCGCCGCCTCGCTTCGAACCAGACGGAACAAGTCGGTGCCGCCGGTAATCTCCAAACCCGCCTCTGCCAAGATCGCATCAAGGGACATCGCCGCTTTCGCCAGGTTTTTCCGCGTGCATTCGATCCAGGCCTTATCTGATAACGCCTTCGTTCCAATGGCGAGCGCGAGCCCCGAGACCGGCCAGGGGCCAATTACCGCGGCCAGCCGGCGCGCCAGCGGCAGCGCGGCCAGCGCAAATCCCAATCGCAGTCCCGGAAGACCAAAGAATTTGCCGAAGGAGCGCAGAACGACAATGTTGCCGCACGCGAGCTCGGTAGCGAGACTTTGACCCGGCGGCGCAACCTCCATGAATGCCTCGTCGACGACGAGAAGACCGCCCCGCCGGCGCAAATCGTGCGCGTGTTTGAGCAGAGCCGTGCGCGTAAAACACCTGCCGTCGGGATTGTTAGGATTGGCGAGGATCACGAGCTTGGCGTCGCCGGCTCGTTCAATACTTTCAACGGTCCTGACGTCGTGGCCGGCGAGTGAAGCGGCGCGCGCGAGCCCGGGATAGGTCGGCGACACCACGGTCGCTCGCGCAGGGGGCATCAAACTCGCCACCAAGGGCAATAAAATCTGCGATCCTGGCGCGACCACAACGTGCCCCGCCGACGGTACGCCGTAGGCCTTGGCGGCGGCGGCCGCGATGCCGGTCAAAGCGTCTTGTTCCGGCAAGCGAGCGAAAGCTGCGGCCGAAAACTGCCCCAATCGGTAAGACCAGGGATTGATCCCCGTCGACAAGTCGATGAAAGGTTCGGGCGCGTCGGGAAATAAGCGGCGGGCGACGCCGAGATCGCCGCCGTGCGCGACCGTCTCTTCCCCGGCGGCGGTGAACCTTATGCCGATCGCCCTTGCCCTCATCGCCATGTTGATCGAACTCTGTTTCGGTTATCCGGAATGGCTGTTTCGCACCATCGGCCATCCGGCGAGCTGGATGGGGTGGCTGGTCGACGGGCTTGATCGCTTGCTCAACAGCGAGACCGCCGGGCCAAAGACGCGGCGTGTTGCCGGAGCGATTGCGCTTCTGCTCATTCTTTTGATCGTTGCGGCAATTACCCTTGTCGTGCAACACGAATTGCTGCGGCTGCGCTTCGGATTTTTGCTCGTCGCCCTCATCGCCGCGAGCTTGATCGCGCAGCGAAGCCTGTATCGGCACGTCGCCGACGTTGCCGACGCGCTCGACAAAGGCGGCCTCGCTGCGGGCCGAGCCGCGGTCGCGCGAATCGTCGGCCGCGATCCCGACTCGCTTGATACCGCCGGCGTCGCGCGTGCCGCTATCGAGAGTCTGGCGGAGAATTTCTCCGATGCGGTCGTTGCGCCTGTCATCTGGCTGATCATTGGCGGATTGCCCGGTATCGCACTCTATAAGGCGATCAACACCGCCGACAGTATGATCGGCCATCGCACTGCACGCCACGAAGCCTTCGGCTGGGCCGCGGCGCGCCTCGACGATCTTGTCAACTTGCCGGCATCGCGTTTGTCCGCGCCGCTTCTGATCGCGGCAGCGGCGTTGAGCCGAGAAGGATCTGCTGCTGCGGCATGGCGCACCGTGCGCCGCGATGCCTCGCGCCATCGCTCGCCCAACGCCGGCTATCCCGAGGCGGCCATGGCGGGAGCGCTTGATCTGTCACTTGCCGGTCCGCGCATTTACCGCACCCGGCTTGTTGCCGACGCGTTCATGGGTGACGGGCGCATTAAGGCCAATGCGGCCGACATTCGCCGTGCGCTTGCGCTTTTTCGTTGGGCGGACGCGCTGTTGATAGAAATTCTGGCCGCGGCGACCGTCCTTGCTATCGGGCTAACGTAAGGAGCAGATCGAGATCGATGTGGGCGGCAAGGTGCGCGGCGAGCGCGTCGAGTGTTTGTTCTATCGAATCATCATAGGCAACGCCGGCTGTCGCGCCGCCAAGTCGCTTGAGCCAAGCGGCACGCTGCCGATCATCGGAGAAAAGCCCGTGGATATAGGTCCCGATGACCCGGCCGTCCGCTGACACGGCGCCGTCCGATAATCCTTCGGCGAGCCGCGCAAAAGGCCGCGCGCGATCGGCGCCTTCGGTCACGCCCATATGCATTTCGTAGCCGGTGACCGAGGCGCCGTCGCTTGTTTGCCCCGTGACCGGCTCAAGACGTTTCTCGTCCGAGAGCGTCGTGTCGACGTCGAGAAGACCGAGGCCGTCGATGACACCCGGCGTGCCTTCGATCCCGCCGGGATCGGAAATCGTGCGCCCCAGCATTTGAAAGCCGCCGCAAAGACCGAGGATCATTCCGCCACGCCGTCGATGCGCCATGATGTCGACGTCAAAGCCGGCCGCACGCAAGGTGCCAAGCCCGGCGACCGTCGCTTTCGAACCGGGCAGTATGACGAGATCGGCGTCGCCGGGCAGCGCGGCACCTGGTTGCACGCGCACGACTTCGACACCGGGCTCGGCCTCCAGCGGATCGAGATCGTCGAAATTCGCGATATGCGGCAGGATCAGCACGGCGACGCGGATCCGCGCTTGCGCCTTTTGCGGGCGTTTTTGTTCGAGCCCGAGCGCGTCCTCTGCCGGCAACAGGCGCACGTCGGCGAAATACGGAATCAATCCCAGCGCCGGCCATCCAGTCGCTTGCGCAATCCGCTGCATTCCGGTCTTGAACAACACCGGGTCGCCACGAAATTTGTTGATCATGAACCCGCAAACCAGCGCCGCATCGGCGGCGTCCAGCACCGCTTGCGTGCCCACTAAGCTTGCGATCACGCCGCCGCGTTCGATGTCGCCGATCAACACCACCGGGACATCGGCGGCGCGCGCGAATCCCATATTGGCGATGTCGTTGGCGCGGAGGTTGACTTCGCTGGCGCTGCCGGCGCCTTCGACAAGGACGAGATCGGCTTCGCGCTGGAGGCGCGCGTAGCTGTCGAGGACGATGGGTAATAAATCGGGTTTCAAATCCTGATAAGCAGCCGCCTTGGCGTTGCCGTGGACCCGGCCGCGAACCACGACTTGCGCACCACACTCGCTCTGCGGCTTAAGCAGCACCGGATTCATGTGAACGCTGGGCGGCGTGCTTGCCGCGCGCGCTTGCAGCGCCTGCGCTCGTCCGATTTCACCGCCGTCCGCGGTCACCGCGGCGTTGTTCGACATGTTCTGCGGTTTGAACGGGCGCACGGCGAGACCGCGCCGCGCATAAGCGCGCGCCAGTCCGGCGACAATCAAGGACTTGCCGACGTCCGAGCCGGTGCCCTGAAACATCAGCGCGCGCACCGGCATCTAAAATTCGATTCCCGGCTGGGCTTTTACGCCAGCGGCAAAATGGTGCTTCACCAGAGTCATTTCGGTGACGAGATCGGCCGCAGCGACGAGTTCGGGTTTGGCGTTGCGGCCGGTGACAACGACGTGCAAATCCTCGCGCCGCGCCGCGAGGACGGCGAGGACATCGGCGAGATCGAGGTAGTCGTAACGCAGCGCGATATTGAGCTCGTCGAGAACGACGAGCGCGAAGCTAGGATCGTCCAGGAGCTCGCGGGCCTTGTTCCAGGCGCGCTGCGCCGCGGCGACATCGCGGGCGCGGTCCTGAGTTTCCCAGGTAAAACCTTCGCCCATTGTGTGCCAGGCGACTTGCGCCTCGAACTTTGCGAGCGCATCGCGCTCGGCGGTGTGCCAGGCGCCCTTGATGAATTGCACCACGCCTACACGCCCGCCGCGGCCGAGTACGCGCAGCGCCAGGCCGAATGCTGCGGTCGATTTGCCTTTGCCCGTGCCGGTGTGGACGATCAGTAGACCTTTTTCGACGGTCTTGCTCGCGATCTCCGCGTCCTGAACGGCTTTGCGCTTTGCCATCTTGTTGCGATGGCGTTCCGCCTCGGCGTTGCCGGTCGGCCGCGTCATTGTCGCGCCTCCGAATTGCCTTTGATGACGAGCGGCAAGCCCGCAACCATGAGAATGACGTGATCGGCACGCGCGGCCATGCGCTGATTGAGGACGCCTTGCCAATCGCGGAACTGCCGTCCCAGCGGGTGGTCAGGGACGATGCCGAGGCCCACTTCATTAGCCACCAGAACGACCGGCATTTTCATCGCCTGCAACGCTTTTTCCAGAAGGCCGATTTCGCGATCGATGTCTGCATGCGCGAGCATGAGATTTGAAAGCCACAACGTAAGGCAATCGACCAGCACAGGCCTTGTCGCGCATTCCACCAGTGCGGCCGCAATTTCGCGTGGCGCCTCGATGGTATGCCACGAAGCGTCGCGGCGCTCGCGATGCATGTTGATCCGCGCCAGCATTTCTTCGTCGCCCGCTTCAGCGGTCGCGATGTAGGCCCAAGGCGGCTGAGCGGCCGTAATCAAGCTCTCGGCATAGCGGCTTTTGCCGGAGCGCGCACCGCCGAGGACAAGGGTCAGCGGATTATGCAAGAAGCGATCACCTTACTCATTTCGTCGCAAAATTGGCGGTTCGCATTCCGAGAATGCCGAAATTTGCCGCCATTGACAAAACGACACCAGCGACCGTTAAGTACCCCTATCGACGGTCTTTCGTAAGAGAGCGAACAGGGAATGCGGTGCGGAGCTTAAGGCTCTCAATCCGCAGCTGCCCCCGCAACTGTAAGCGGGAAGTCTCGTCCGCATAAGCCACTGGCGGCGGTTGCCACCGGGAAGGTTGGGCGAGGCGCCGATCCGCGAGCCAGGAGACCTGCCGTCGGCTGTGTCGACGCGACAAACACCGGTCGGGGTGCATCGGTGGATGATCCGAAAGACGTAAAGTCTTTTGGTCCTCGCTCGCGCCGGCGGTTGGTCACGCGAGGACTCTAAGTCGTGCTCACATTCTTGAAAGCGGCGGTCGATGATGGATCGGCCGATCGGCGAGGCAGGATTGGCGCGATCTACGCTCTATTATTGACGGCGAACGCGCTGGTGTGGGCTTGGGCAGTGATTGCTTTAGCCGGGCGGCCGACGCTTCTGGGCACGGCGGTGTTGGCTTACGTGCTGGGCATCCGTCACGCCGTCGACGCCGACCACATCGCCGCCATCGACAACGTCGTGCGCAAATTGATGCAGGAGGGCAAGCGGCCGCTCGCCGCCGGTCTGTTTTTCTCGCTCGGCCATTCGCTCGTCGTCGTCCTTGCAGTTGGCGCAATCGCTGCGACCGCGTTCGCGCTGCAGGATCGGTTTCTCGCGTTCAAGTCTGTCGGCAGCGTGATCGGCACCGCGGCTTCCGCGGGATTTCTACTGGCGATCGCGATCATCAATCTCGTCGTTCTGCGCGGGGTTTGGACAAGCTTCCGCCGCGTCCGCCGCGGCGAGCCGCTCGCCGAACACGAATTAAACCTGCTCCTGTCCGGGCGCGGCTTGCTCGCCCGGATTTTCCGGCCGTTGTTCCGCCTGATTACGCGGAGCTGGCAGATGTTTCCCGTTGGTTTCTTGTTCGGGCTCGGCTTCGACACCGCGACCGAGATCAGCCTGTTCGCGCTCGCCGCCGGCCAAGCGTCGGGCGGTGTTAATTTCGGCACCGTTATGATTTTCCCGGCGCTTTTCACCGCCGGCATGACGCTCGTCGATACCACTGACAGCGTTTTCATGGTCGGCGCTTACGACTGGGCATTCCTCAATCCGGTCCGCAAGATTTGGTACAATCTGACGATCACGGCGATGTCCGTGGTCGTGGCGCTTGTCATCGGCGGGGTCGAGGCTCTCGGACTGGTCGGCGACAAGCTCGGACTTGAGGGTACGTTTTGGGGCGCGATCGGCGACCTCAATAATGGCCTCGCCAATTTCGGCTACCTGATCCTCGGCGTTTTCCTTCTGTGCTGGGCGCTCTCCTATTTGATCTACCGCTGGCGCGGTCTCGACCGGCCGCTGCCGGTTCGCGCGTAGGCCGGCCATGATGGCCTCGCGCGAGCAAACTATCCCGAACGGCGCGGCATCGTCCGTCCGGCCAATTATTTATGTCTGCGTCACCTGCCGTCCGCCTGGCGAAACCGACAGTGTGTTGCGGCCGGGTGCTGTTCTCGCCGCCGCGACGGCGGACGCCGCGGCGGGGACCGAAGTCGAAGTCCGCCCGATGCGCTGCCTGGGTAATTGTTCGCGCGGCCCGACTGCGGCGCTGCGTTGCGAACGGGCGTGGACTTACGTTTTCGGCGGGCTCGACGTGAGTTCCGCCGCGGCTCTGGTCGAAGGCGCGCGGCTTCTCGCCGGCGCCGCCGACGGCATTCTGCCGTGGCGCGAACGGCCGGCGATTCTCAAACGCGGTCTCATCGCGCGCGTCCCGCCGCTTGGATTTCAGGAGACCGATTTATGAACACGCCACTCGCGCGCATTCCCTGCACCATCGTCACCGGCTTTCTCGGCGCCGGCAAGACAACGCTCATTCGCCATATCATCGCCAACGCGGCCGGCCGGCGGCTTGCCGTCATTGTCAACGAGTTCGGCGATGTCGGCATTGATGGCGAGATCCTGAAAGGTTGCGGCAATGCCGCTTGTCCCGAGGAAAACATCGTCGAATTGGCCAACGGCTGTTTGTGCTGCACCGTCGCCGATGAATTCGTGCCCGCACTCGACGCCATCCTTGCCCGCGACGGTGTCGAGCACATCGTCATCGAAACGTCAGGGCTCGCGTTGCCGAAACCGCTGGTGCAAGCGTTTCACTGGCCGGCGATCAAGAGCCGCGTCACCGTCGATGGCGTCGTTGTCGTCGTCGACGGGGCCGCGCTCGCCGAAGGCCGGGTGGCAAACGATCTTGAAGCTCTTGCCCAACAGCGCACGGCCGACGCTTCGCTGACGCACGATGACCCGATTGAAGAAGTCTTCGACGATCAAATCGCGTGTGCCGATCTCGTCGTCCTCAACAAACGCGACTTGATAGACGAAGCCGGGCTTGTAAAGGCGCGGGCCGCGGTCGCGAAAGTATTGCCGCGCAGCGTCAAAGTGCTCGCCGTCGCCGACGGCAAAGTCGATCAATCGCTGTTGCTCGGGCTTGGCGTCGGCACCGAAGCCGACATCGCCAATCGGCGCACCCGGCACGACGCGGAAGAAGGCCACGACCACGACGATTTCGATTCATTCGTCGTCTCGCTTGATGAGATTGCCGATCCATCGGCGTTGAACGCACGGATCGCCGCTGTGGCCGAAAAATTCGACGTGCTGCGGGTCAAGGGTTTTGCCGCCGTCACCAACAAGCCACTGCGGCTCTTGGTGCAAGCGGTCGGAGCACGCGTGACCCACCAATACGATCGGCCGTGGAGCGCCGCGGAGGCGCGCGACGGCCGCCTCGTGGTGATCGGTCTGAAAGGGTTAGACCGCGCGGCGGTGACGCGCGCGATTTTGGGCTAGAGCATGATCCCGAAAGCTTGCCCTTGGACTTGATCCGAGGGTGGACACCGGTTTTCGGAAAAGATCATGCTCCATCGATAAGCTAGTCAGGCAGCGATGCATCTGCTCACGACCAGTTCCACCAGCCTCGACGAGATTGTCGAGGCCGTCGACCTTGGGCAAACCCCGGGCGACATTGTTGTCCTGTCATTCGCCGACAGCGATCTCGCCGCTCTTGCCGCCGCCTGGGAGATGGATCGCGCGCAGTTGCCCAGCATCCGGCTGGCCCACCTGCGCGATCTCCGGCACCCGATGTCGGTCGATCTCTGGGTCGATCGCGTCGCCGCTCACGCCAAGGTGATACTCGTTCGCCTGCTCGGCGGAGCCGAGTGGTGGAAGTACGGCATCGAACGCCTGTCGGCGCTGGCGCGTACCCGCGGCATTGCGCTTGCGGTCCTGCCGGGAGAAGACCGCAACGATGACCGGCTCGCCGCAGCATCGACGCTGCCGCCGTACGACCTCGACGCGTTGCTGCGGTTTTTCCGTGAAGGCGGCCGCGACAATCTGCGCGGATTGCTGCGGGAACTCGCGCGCCACGCCGGTTACCAATTCGAAGCCGCCGAGCCGAAACCGCTGCCGCGTTTCGCCGGCTATATTCCAGGAACGGGTGCGATCGATCTGGACCGGCTTGTTAGCTCGATGCCGCCCGGAAAATCCGTCATCCCGATTCTGTTTTACCGTGCGCTATTGCTTGCTGACGACACGGCCGCAGTCGATGCGCTTTGCGATGCGCTGTCGTCGCGCGGGCTTGCTCCTGCACCACTGATGGTCACGAGCCTCAAGGACACTGAAGTTGCTTCGTTCCTCGCCACGGCGTTCGCGCGGCTTGACCCCATCGTCATCGTCACCATGACCGCCTTTGCCGCCAGCGGTGAAATCGGCGAACCGACTCCGTTGGACGCGGCGGGCGCTCCGGTTTTGCAAGTTGTCGCCGCCACCACCCGTCGCACCGCGTGGCGCGAAAGCGCGCGCGGCCTCGGTGCTGCAGATCTCGCGATGCATATCGTTTTACCGGAGCTTGACGGCCGTGTACTCGCCGGCGTCGTCGCCTTCAAAGACCCGCTGCCGGCACAAAGCGAACTTTGCTTCACGGCGCTGGCAAGCCGCCCTGAAAGCGATCGGGTCGCGGTCGTTGCGGAGCGCATCGCGGCGATGGTGCGCTTGCGCGCAAAGCCGCGCAGTGAACGACAAGTCGCCGTGCTCATGCCCGACTATCCCGGCGCGCCGGGGCGAACCGGCTACGCAGTGGGCCTCGACGTACCAGCGAGCGTAGTCGCCCTGCTCGACGATTTCGCGGCCGCCGGATACGGGATACGCGACGCGCCGCCAGCGGCGCGCGAGTTGCTCGCTTTGCTCGCGCCGGGCGCCGCCGATGCTTCACTTACATTGGTGCAATACCAGGCATTGCTCGCGGCTTTACCCGCGGCCGCGGTGGCGCGGCTGCACGACGCTTGGGGCGAGCCGGAGACCGACCCGGATGTCCGCCGCGGCGTATTTTGTTTCCGCGCGCGAAAATTCGGCAACGTTTGGGTCGCGCTGCCGCCCGATCGCGGGCGCTCTGACGAGCGGCGCGCCGATTACCACGATCCGGATTTGCCGCCGCGCCATGCGTTGGTCGCTTTCGGGTTATGGCTCCAGCGCGTGATGAAAGTCGATGCGCTCGTCCACATGGGCGCGCACGGCACATTGGAATGGCTGCCGGGAAAAGCGGTCGCGCTCACCGCGGAATGTTTCCCGGAAATCGTCGCCGGGACGCTGCCGGTGATCTATCCGTTCATTGTCAGCAATCCCGGCGAGGCGGCGCAGGCCAAGCGCCGCATTGCCGGCGTCACTATCGGCCACCTGCCGCCACCACTGGTGACGGCCGGGCTTTCCGGCGATGCGCGCGAGCTCGAACGCCTGGTCGACGAATATGCCCAAGCCGACGGCCTCGACCGGCGGCGGCGCGAGCGCCTCGCGAAACTCATTATCGAGGAAGCGCAACGAACCGGATTGGCGCGCGAAGCCGGCGCCGATCCTGCGGCAGCGCCCAACGATGCGTTGCGCCGCATCGATGCCTGGCTATGCGACCTGAAAGACCTCTCCATCAAAGACGGCCTGCATATTTACGGCCGCGCGCCAGTTGCGACGGCCGATGCGCAATGGCTGGTCAGCGTCGAGGCCGAGCGCGCCGCTTTGCTCGCCGCACTCGACGGACGCCGCGTCGCGCCAGGGCCCGCGGGCTCTCCCGAGCGCGGGCGACGCGACGTGCTACCGACCGGCCGCAACCTTTTCACCGCCGATCCGCGCACCCTGCCGACTCCCACCGCCATGGATTTCGGCCGACTTGCTTGCGAGGAAATCATCCGCGCACATTTGCAAGCTCACGGCGAGTCGTTGCGCAGTGCAGTCATCGATCTTTGGGGCAGCGCGACCTTGCGCACCGGCGGCGAAGAAATCGCCCAGGGTTTTGCGCTGATGGGGTGCCGCCCGATTTGGGATCCCGCGAGCGGGCGCGTCACCGGCATTGAGGTGTTGCCGCCCGCGGCAATCGGCCGGCCGCGGGTCGACGTGACGTGGCGCATTTCGGGACTGTTTCGTGATCTGTTTCCCGCGCAAATCGCTCTGATCGACGCCGCGACACAGGCGGTGGCCGCGCGCGAGGAGAGCGATGAGGAGAACCCATTGGCGGCAGCGCGCCGCGATACACCCGCGGCGCGGCTTGATCGTATTTTTAGCAACGCGCCGGGTGTCTATGGATCCGGCGTCGAGGATTTGCTCGCCCGCGACGCAAATAACGAGGACATCGCGGCCGCGTATCTCGCTGCCGCTTCGCACAGTTATGGCGGCGCTGAAGGTGCTGGCTCTGTAGCACCCGGCGCTTTTGCACGACGGATCGCGGCGGCCGAAATTCTCATCCATCCGAGCGACGACCCGTCTCGCGATTTGCTCGAAGGCGCCGAAGATGTCGCGTTTGTCGGTGGCTTTGCCGCGGCGGCGAAAATGTTCGGTCGCTCCGCCGATCTGGTCATGCTCGATCTAACGGACCCGCAGCGGCCGCGGGCGCGAACGCTATCAGCGGCGCTGGCGCGCATCGTGCGGGCACGCGCCATCAATCCGCGCTTTATCGCCGGGCAAATGCGTCACGGCCCGCGGGGCGCCGCCGAGTTGGCGGAAACCCTCGACCGGCTCGCTGATTTTGCCGACATCACGGATGCAGTCGCTAGCAACTTGTTTGACTTGTTGTTCGACGCGTACGTGGCCGATGCAACCGTCCGCGCGTTTTTGCTGCGCGAGAACCCGCAAGCCGCCGCATCGATCGCCGCGCGATTCGAGCGCGCCTTGCGGCGCGGCCACTGGCATCCACGGCGCAACGACGTCGATACCGTCTTGGCCGCGCTGTCCTTGGAGCCCGCGGCATGACCAGCGCCGCCACATATCTTCCGCAGCGTCGCGGCGCCTGTCCGGGCTTGTCGGTCCCAATGCCATCCGGCGATGGATTGCTCGCGCGGCTGCGGCCTAGCGGTACGATCTCGTTACTGGCATTCGCCGCGCTTTGCGCGGCCGCGCGCGAATTTGGTAACGGCGTCATCGAGATCACCGGCCGCGGCAGTATCCAGATTCGCGGCCTGACCGCGGCGTCTGCCCCGCTTTTTGCCGACTCAATAACCGCGCTCGCTATCGCAGCCGACGATGGAGTTCCGGTCCATACCGATGCGCTCGCCGGACTGGATGCCGAGGAAATTCTCGACGCCGGCTCCATCGCCGCGGATTTGCGCCGGACGCTGGCGCACACGTCCCTGGCGGAGCGGCTCGCGCCCAAACTTTCCGTCGCCATCGATGGCGGTGGCGCACTCGGCCTCGACAACCTCGCCGCCGACATACGCCTCGGCGCCGATTTGGTGAATGGCGCCGCCGTGTTTCACGTTGGCGTCGCCGGCAACGCGGCAACTGCGACCCATCTCGGTGTCGTCGCTTCGGCTGACGGAGTAAAAGCTGCCCGCCGCCTTCTCGAGATCATTGCACGACACGGACGCATGGCGCGGGCGCGCGACGTCCTCGCGACCCACGGTGTTGCGCCATTTGCAACTGCCCTCGCCGATCTTGTTGTCGCGCCTGATCATTCCGGTCCGCGCAGACCGACGCGGGTCGCCGGCCCCATCGGCCGGCATCTTCTGCGTGAAGAATCGTTTGCATTTGGCGTCGGATTAGCCTTCGGCCATGCTGACGCCGCAACACTCGAACGCTTGGCGCAGGCCGCGAACAATTCCGGCACGGCCGGTATTCGCGCCGCCGCGGACCGGGCGCTATTGATCGTAGGCCTGACCGCGCAAACGGCATCGACAGTCGCGGCCGAAGCGGAAAGATTGGGATTTGTTGTCCGCGCCAACGATCCGCGCCGCTACGTGGTCGCCTGCGCCGGAGCGCCAGTCTGCGCGGCCGCGCACATTGCGGCTCGCACCCTCGCCCCCACGGTCGCTGAAGCAGCCCGGACACATCTGGACAGTGATTCTCTCATTCATATTTCCGGCTGCGCCAAGGGCTGCGCTCACCCCGGCGCGGCGCGGTTGACAATTGTCGGCCGACACGACGGCTGCGCCGTCATCTCGAATGGTTCAGTCCGTGATGCACCAGTTGCGTTCGCGGCGGCGAATGAATTGCCGTCGCTAATCGCCGAGATGATGCGGGATGCCAAATGCGAGGCCGCCCATGTCTGAGCCCGCGGCCTATCTGCGCGACGGCGCTGCGATCTACCAGCGCTCATTCGCCATCATCCGCGCCGAGGCCGACCTGGTGCGCTTTTCCACCGACGAAGCGGATGTCGCGGTGCGCATGATCCACGCCTGCGGCGTCGTTGAACTGGCGCCGCACATCGTCATCGCCCACGATCTCGTCGGCGCGGCGCGCAATGCGCTCACCGCCGGCGCGGCGATCTTCTGTGATTCCGAAATGGTCGCGCGCGGCATCATGCGAGCGCGTCTGCCCGCGCGCAACGCAGTCATCTGCACGCTGAACGACCCGCGCGTGCCGGAACTCGCCACAAAGCTTTCGACGACGCGCTCGGCAGCCGCGCTCGATTTGTGGATCGAGCGGCTATCGGGCGCGGTGGTCGCCATCGGCAACGCGCCGACCGCGCTGTTTCGCCTACTCGATCTGCTCGACGCCGGCGCGCCCAAGCCCGCGGCCATCATCGGTATCCCCGTTGGCTTCGTCGGCGCCGCGGAGTCGAAGGCGGCGCTCGCCGATAATCCGCGCGGCGTTCCATTCCTGACCGTGCGCGGCCGGATGGGCGGCAGCGCCATGACCGCAGCGGCGATCAACGCTTTGGCAAGGCCGGGACTATGAGCGGCGGAAAACTCATTGGCATCGGCGTCGGCCCGGGCGACCCGGAGCTGATGACGCTAAAAGCCCTACGCGCGCTTGCGCAAGCCGACGTCGTCGCGCACTTCGCCAAGGCCGGATGCGCGAGCCGGGCGCGTACTATCGCATCCGCGCATCTGAACAACGGGACGGCGGAACTCCCACTGTCGTATCCGATGACGACCGAGCTTCCACGAGCCAGCGACGGTTATCGCGACGCACTGCGCACTTTTTACGATGACGCTGCGGCGCAGATCGCGGCGCATCTTGAAGATGGGCGGCGGGTCGCGGTGATTTGCGAAGGCGATCCGCTGTTTTACGGCTCGTATATGCATCTGCATGCGCGGCTTTCGCCGCGGTTTCCAGCCGAGATCGTGCCTGGGGTGACCGGGATTTCCGGCTGCTGGTCGGCGGCGGCAACGCCGATCGCCCAAGGCGACGACGTCTTCACCGTGCTTCCGGCAACGCTTCCGGAAGAAGAGATCACGCGGCGGCTTGCCGATGCTGACGCCGCCGTGGTGATGAAAATCGGGCGCCATCTGCCGAAATTGCGCCGCGCGCTGGCCAAGAGCGGACGGTTGCCGCGCGCCATTTACGTCGAACGCGGCACCATGAGCGACGCAAAATTAATGCCGCTCTCCGCCAAGAGTGATGACCACGCACCTTATTTCGCTGTGGTGTTGGTGCCGGGATGGGAGGAGCGGCCTTGAGCGGACATCTTGTGGTTGTCGGCTTGGGACCGGGCGACGCGCGCTATCTCACGCCCGAAGCCGACGCCGCGCTGAAGGACACCGCAGCGCTCTACGGTTATGCCGGCTATCTCGCGCGGATTCCGGCGCGCGAGGGCCAGGCGCGCCACGCGTCCGATAATCGCGAAGAACGCACGCGCGCGGCCGCAGCGCTCCATCACGCGGCGCAGGGCGCCCGCGTCGCCGTTGTCTCCGGCGGCGATCCGGGCGTGTTCGCGATGGCCGCGGCGGTCTGCGAAGAAATCGAGCACGGCCCGGAAATTTTTCGCACCCTCGACATCACCATTGTGCCCGGCATCACTGCAATGCTCGCCGTTGCCGCGCGGATCGGCGCACCGCTCGGTCACGATTTCTGCGCACTTTCGCTGTCGGATAACTTGAAGCCCTGGCCGCTTATTGAGCGCCGCCTGGACGCCGCCGCCGGCGCCGGTTTTGTCATTGCGCTCTATAATCCGGTGTCGCAATCGCGGCCGTGGCAGTTTACGCGCGCCATGGAACGCTTGGCGGGCATTTTGCCACCGGCAACGCCCGTGGTCATCGGCCGCGCCGTCGGCCGAGCGGACGAAAAAGTGACTGTGACGACGCTCGATCGCGCCGGCGCCGCGGAAGCCGACATGGCGACGCTGGTGATCGTCGGCTCGCGCGAGACCCGCCTCGTGCAGCGTGCCGGCCTGGCGCCGCTGGTTTACACGCCGCGATCCACGGCCGTGGTGAACGCATGATCAAGCCACTTCATCACGGCGTCGATCGTGTCCACCGCTGGCGCGGCGGGTGTGATCGGCCGGCGCACCATGATTACCTCAATATTGAGACCGCGCGCCGCCGCGATCTTGCCGTAGGCGGCCTCGCCGCCGCTGTTTTTGGCGATGACGCATTCGATGCCGTGCGACTCCATCAGCGCGCGGTCGTCGGCCTCGCTGAACGGTCCGCGCGCGGTGATGTAAGTCGCCTGCGGCAGCGGCAGCGGCGGATCGATGGGATCGACGCTGCGGAACAGATAAACGTGCTGCGACGCGGCGATGAAAGGCGCAAGATCGTTGCGGCCAAGCGCGACGAAGACCCGGCGCGGCTTTGCCCCGATGGCGTCGGCCGCAGCGGCGGTGTTGTTGACTTCGGTCCAGCGGTCGCCGGCAATCTTGATCCATGGCGGGCGCCGAAGCGCGATGAAGGCCACGCCGGTTTGGCGCGCGGCATCGACGGCATTGGCCGAGATCACGCTGGCATAGGGGTGCGTGGCGTCGATCATCGCGTCGATCCCGTTCGCCATCAGATAATCGGCCAACCCGGCGGCGCCGCCAAAGCCGCCCGCGCGCACCGGTACAGCGTGCGGGACCGGCAGCGCGGTGCGACCGGCGAGCGAAAGCGTGACCGCAATATCGGCACGCGGCGCGAGTCGCTCAGCCAATTTCCGCGCTTCGGTCGTGCCGCCGAGAATGAGGAGACGTTTGGTGCCGCTTCCTGAAGCCATCGGACCCGAGACTGCCGCAACGCCGCGTTGGCTGTCCATTGTCGGTATTGGCGAGGACGGCATTGAGGGCTTAAGCGCAACCGCGCGCGAGCTGATCGAGGCGGCCGAAATCGTGTTCGGCGGCCGCCGCCATCTGACGCTGGCGGCGCCGCTTATCCGCGGCGCAGCACGGCCGTGGCCGAGCCCATTCGATGGCGCGGCGGAAGAAGTGTTGCTCCATCGCGGACGCCAGGTCTGCGTGCTGGCGTCCGGCGATCCGTTCCACTACGGCGTCGGCGCAGTGCTGGCGCGGCACGTCGATCCGCGCGAAACGATGGTGCTGCCGGCGCCGTCTGCCTTCAGTCTCGCGGCCGCGCGGCTCGGCTGGCCGCTGCCGGAGACCGTGTTGCTGTCGTTGCATGGCCGCGCGCTGGATCTCATCCGTCCGCATTTGCAACCCGCGGCACGAATTCTGGCGCTGACATCCGACGGCGACGCACCGACGGCTTTGGCGAAGCTTCTGGCCGCGAGCGGTTTCGGCGCGTCGCGTTTGACTGTTCTCGAACACCTCGGCGGTCCGCAAGAATCGATCCGCCGCACGACCGCCGCCGCTTTCGACCTTGGCGCGGTCGGATCGCTCAATACGCTGGCGATCGAGGTCGAAGCCGCGCCGGACGCGCGCGTGATCGGACGCAGCGCGGGCCTGCCGGATCATTTGTTTGAACACGACGGCCAGATCACCAAGCGCGAAATTCGCGCCACGACCTTGTCGTCGCTATCGCCGCGCCGTGGCGAACTCCTGTGGGACATCGGCGCCGGATCGGGTTCGGTCGCCATCGAATGGCTGCTGGCCGATCCAACGATGCGCGCGGTGGCTATTGAGCAGCAAGCCGAGCGCGCCGAGCGCATCGGCCGCAATGCCGAAGCGTTCGGTGTGCCCGGGCTCGAAATCGTCGAGGGCTCGGCGCCTGCGGCGCTTGCCGGCTTGCCGTCACCCGATGCGGTATTTGTCGGCGGCGGGGCCGGCGATTCCGGAGTGCTCGACACGGCAGCGCGCGCGCTCCGGTCGGGCGGCCGGCTGGTGGTCAACGCGGTTACGCTGGAAACTGAAGCCCTGCTGATTGCGCGCCATGCCGTGCTGGGTGGCGAATTGATCCGCATCGCGATCTCGCGCGCTGCGCCGGTCGGTGAGAAATCCGGCTGGCGCCCGGCGATGCCGGTCACACAGTGGGTGTGGACCAAGCCATGACCGTGCACTTTATTGGCGCGGGGCCAGGCGCGGCGGATCTCATCACCGTCCGTGGCCGCGATCTTATCGCTCGCTGTCAGGTTTGCCTCTATGCAGGCTCCATCGTGCCGCGCGAATTGCTCGATTTTTGCCCGGCGGGCGCCCGCGTTGTCGATACGGCGCCGCTGTCGCTCGACGACATTGAAGCGGAGTTCGTGGCCGCGCACGCCGCCGGCCGCGACGTGGCGCGGCTTCATTCCGGCGATCTGTCGATCTATTCAGCCGTAGCCGAACAAATGCGCCGGCTCGATCGGCGCAGCATTCCCTATACGCTGACGCCCGGCGTCCCGGCTTTCGCCGCGGCGGCGGCGGTTTTGCAATCTGAACTCACCCTGCCGGAAGTGGCGCAAAGCGTGGTGCTCACCCGTGTCTCCGGACGCGCCTCGCGCATGCCGGAGCAAGAAAAGCTCGCGGCCTTCGCCGCAACCGGCGCCACG
>DAIUEQ010000049.1:0-18765 GCA_036845025.1 Xanthobacteraceae bacterium
GGTTTCGCACGCTCGCCTTCGCCGACGGAAAAAAGCTCGAGTTACAATCGAAGTCGGGCCGCTCCATGACGCGGTATTTCCCGGAAGTGGTCGAGGCGTTGCGGGCGCTGGCGCCGAAAAAATTCGTGCTCGACGGCGAGATCGCCGTTCCATCAGGCCGCGCCTTTTCCTTTGACGCATTGTTGCAGCGCGTGCATCCGGCGGTGAGCCGCGTGCGTAAGCTCGCAGCAGAGACGCCGGCGCTGTTCATTGCCTTCGATCTTCTGGTCGATGCCGACGGCCGCGACCTTACCGGCGAAGTTCTGGCCGAACGGCGGTGCGCGTTAGAAACATTTTTCCGGCGTTACGGCGGAAGATCAAAGCTCATTCGCCTCTCGCCGGCGACGACGCGGCTCGGCGACGCCAAGGCCTGGCTCAAGCGCGTTGGCGCCACGCTCGACGGTGTTGTCGCTAAGCGGCGCGATTTTGCTTATCGCTCCGGCGATCGCACCGGCATGCAGAAGATCAAGAATTACCGCAGTGCTGATTGTGTGGTCGGCGGCTTTCGCACCAACGCGAATTCGCCGCTGGTCGGCTCGCTGTTGCTCGGGCTGTACGACAGGAAGGGCCTGCTGCATCACGTCGGCTTCACTTCGAGCATCAAGCGCGAGGACAAGCCGGCGCTGACCAAGAAGCTGAAAGCTCTGATCGCGCCGCCGGGTTTCACCGGCAACGCGCCGGGCGGTCCGAGCCGCTGGTCGACCGAGCGCTCGGGCGAATGGCAGCCGCTCAAGCCGAAGCTTGTGGTCGAGGTTTGCTACGACCACTTTTCCGGCGAGCGTTTCCGGCATGGCACGCGCCTGCTGTGCTGGCGCCCGGACAAGTCGCCACGGCAATGCACGCTCGATCAGGTGAAGCAGAAGAAGGCAAACCTGCTGGCGCTGCTGGGGTAACAACTGGGATCACATGACCGAGCCCAAAATCCTGTTCATCGGCCCAGGAGCCATCGGCGGATCGGTCGCGGCGTGGGTCGCGGAGAATTATCCCGCGACTTTTGTCATTGGGCATGGCGCCACGCCGGCGGCGCTGCGTGCGAATGGCCTCACGACGTATCAGTTCGATGAACCGGAAGCGACCCGGCGCACCGTGCGCCCGGCTATCGTCGACCGGCCGGGCGAAGTCGCCGACGCCGCCATCGTGGTACTGGCGGTCAAGAACTACAGCCTCGATGCGGTGGCGCAACAAGTGAAGGACGAGCTCGGCGACCGCCCGATTGTCGTGTCCATCGCCAACGGCATCGACAACCAGCGGATCCTGCCGAAGCTGTTCAGCAAAGTGATCTACGGCATCGCCAGCTATAACGCGCGGCGTGAAGCTCCGGGTGTGATCGGCTATCAGCACAAGCTGCCACTATTGATCGGGACACTCGACAACGCGTCCGGCGCGGAAATGCGTCTGGTCCAATCGGTCCTCGGCCGCGGCTGCCCCACCGAGATCGTTGAGCGGATGCAGGACGCCATCCACACGAAGATTGTGGTCAACCTCACCAACGCGCTCGATGCTTTGGTTGGCCGCGGCGCGCGGCCGTTGTCGAACCCGGCGATTTTTCAGCGGCTGTTGACGCAGACGTTGTGGGAAGGCGTGCGCACCATTCGCGCCGCCCGCCATCGCGAGTATCGCTTACCCGGCATGCCGTCATTTGCGCTGCTACAGCTTACTGCCACGCTGCCGGGTTGGCTCATCCGCCCATTGTTCCGGCGCCGCCTGCGCGCCATGCGGATGTCGAGCATGACCCAGGATGTGATGCAGCACGGCGCGCAAGCGACCGAGCTTGAATCTATCACCGGCTATATCGTCGATCTGGCTGCGCAGCATGGCGTGCCGGTGCCGTATAATCGCGCGATCCTGAAACTCGGCCGGGAAAGATTTCGTCCCGGTTTTACGCCGATCACATGCGAGGAAGTCTTGGCCGCGGTCGAGCGCGAACAAACGGCCCGTAGCCCGGATTGAGTGAAACGAAATCCGGGTCCGCAATGTGTGACTCCCGGATTTCGCTGCCGCTATCCGGGCTACTTGGCGATTCCGCTAATCCCGTCCGGCCCGCATGATGGCGTCGGCGAGGAGCTTCGGATTGGTGAAGCACAGCTCGTGGCTGCCCGGCACCTGCACCAGCCGGAACAGGCCCAGCTTCTGCGACAGCCGAGGATGCCACGGATAGTGATGCGGCAGCGAGGTGTCCTCGGTGCAGTTGATGTAGGATTTCGCGATCTGCATGTCGCCCGGATTGGTCTTTAGCGAAATCTTGTCGGCAAGCGTCGCCAGCGGATGCGGATTGAGCACGTCGTAGGCTTTCTGCGCCAGTTCGGCGTCGGCGTCGTTGATGAACACCTCGCGCCAGATCGGAAACGGCAGCACCACCGATCCGTCGCCGCGCTGGGCGGCGATCTGGTCGAACAGCTCGGCGTACGGCGGCGGCACCATGTCGTTGAGCGACTCGCCGTTGTTGGGAACGAACGCGTTCCAGTAAACCAGGCGGCGGATGCGGTCGGCGGCGCGGTCGGCGACGCCGGTAATGATCATGCCGCCGTAGCTGTGCCCCATCAGGACGACGTCGCGCAGGTTGTTGCTGGCGAGATAGTCGACAATCGAATTGATGGCTTCGTCGAGCCCAGTCTTTTTAGAATCGCCCGGCCGGTTGCCGGCGATGGTCGGCGTGTGGACCTGATGGCCGGCGGCACGGATTGGAGCCGCGGTCGGTTCGAGCTCCTTGCCGGTATGCCAGGCGCCGTGGACGAGCACATAAGTCGACATCGCATTCCTCCCCAAGTTTTTGTCTTGTTACGCGCGGCTTTTGCCGCCGCGCCAAGTCAACATTAATCAGCGGCGCGCGTAAAGCTAAGCGCGGGGGACCGAGATTTCATCGAATCATTGGAGTGCTTGGCTCCGAGCCTCGCGTCCGTTGCGCGGAACGCGAGGAATCGCAGTCACTTGTCGCGCTTTGGTTGACGCCTCGGCGTATGCGGTGGTTTTAGGACCTGAAAGATTGAGACGGCAAATGATGCACGCGTTTTGGCGTCTGAGCGAGTTCGGCCCCGACAATCTCGGGCTCGCTTGCACTAATGACGGCTTGGTGCTGGGACGCACACCGCTGATCGAGCGGCGTGACGAGCGCTTTGTCGTGCGCGAGCGCAACGAAATCGAACGGCTCCTGAAAAAAGCATTTCCACAGCACACCGCCGTTGATCGACTCATGCCGGGCCTAGCGACAGTCGCTTCCGCGTTGAACGCAAGCGACGCCTGCCTGGCGCGGATCGCGGCCGTGCATCTGAAGATACCGGACCTGCCGAGCCTCGGCGCGCGCCGAGGAATGGAAATCGAAGATCGCCTGATCAAATCGGTTGATTGGAATCCCGATCTTCATCCTCGCACCGGGACGCCGCCGAATCCTGGCTGGTTCGCGCCGACCGGAGGTTCGGACGGCGATGCGCCAATCCAAATCGCGCAAAACGACGACGCAGTTCTCCATTCGGACGCATCTTCGAGTGCCAATGACGATCGGGTTAGATTGCCGCGGGGAAAGCGCATCGAAGAACTCGGTGATTTTCTCGAATGGTTGGCAAACGCGGCACCCGGCGATGAGAAGGGGATACGCGCGGAGATCAAGCGGTATTACTACGACGTTGGCGATACCATCGGCGGCAACGCGCTCAACGCAGCTTTGAGCGATGCGGTTGAACCCGGCATTACTCAGGAAGATCGACAGGATATCCTCAACCGTATTGCTCCTTACGCTGCCTCCGACCCCGCAGAAGTCGCACAAGCGCGTAATTTGGCTGTCGGTGCCATTCTCCTTTTACAAAATCTGCCGGCGGCAACTGCGATTATCGAAGCGCCGTCGGAAATCTGGAAACTGGGCTGGGCCGCGCGCGGTGCTTACATAAACGAGCAGCTGGGCGCCAATTTGCCTTCAAATTTTCCAGGGGTCGATGTTTGGCTCAACGGAACAGTAACCAGCATAAATCAATCGATCTAACTGCTGCAACGTACCAGGATGCAGTTCGTCTGACGTATCGTCTTAATGCATATATTGACCAGCTCGCTTTGTTTGAAGGTGATGAATTCGCGGGTTTCACCATAAGGGCATCTGATATCGAGAGTCGTGTGCTAAACTTGGCAGTCCCCAAAGGCAGTGTGACCGCCGCCCAACGAACTGCAATTGAAGCGGCGCGGTTGAGAGCGGATGGTTTGGGCGTAAATTTTGTTCTGACGCCATTCTAGGAGCAGCGATGTATCATCACGTTTATATGCGAAATGGCGCTGCTTATGTTCCGACCGTGGGTAAAATGGGCAAAGGTTTTTATCGTGACATTGAACCCGTCGCCGTCGTTGCCGTCGGAAATACCGAAGCGCTTCGTAAAGCGCTGGAGCAAATGATCTTTAGAGGAAATCCGGATGTCCCGATATTACGGCGGGGGGAATGGCCCCCGCCGGTTGTGTTGAAATATGCGGGCGTGAAGAGCTGGGCGGCGTTTCAGCATGGAATGTTGCTTTGGGGAGTCGAAGAAAGTGATAACATCTTCAAAATAATCGGCAAAAGAAAAAAGGCCGACGGCGCAACGGTGGACGACCCCGAGCAAACAATCACTTTCCCCGTCGGATCGAAAATTGAGGATGTGGTTGGGCGAATGATAGCGATCATCCAGCAGGCCGTGCATCGTCATTGAGGCGCTCGCTCAACGGGGGCTTGCAGCCTCCGGCATGCCTCCTCAAGAGGTCGACCGCATGGTTGCGATCTTACAGGACGCGACGGGGAGGCCTTCCTAAAAACAAACATGGCCGGCGCGAGGCCGGCCATGTGTAGTCGTAAATCCCGAAGAAGCGACGGCTTACTTCATGGCGTCATAGACCGCGTGGGTCCAGGCGCCTTCCGGCTTCTTGGTGATGACCGGATCGGAGCCACCGGAGAGAAGCTCGGCGACGGTGCGATCGGCATCCTTGACGTCAAGCTTGCCGTTGTCGTTGCCAAGGAGTTTCGCGATCTCGCCCATCATTTGCTCCTGATGGTGCAGCGTCTGCGCGCCGGTGGTGTCGGCCGCGATCACGATCTTGGCGGCTTCCTTGTCGTTTTTCTTGGCCCAATCCCAGCCCTTTTCCGAGGCCGAGACGAATTTGGCCATCTTGGCGACGAAAGCCGGGTCTTTCAGCTTTGGCTCCATGGCATAGAGGCCGTCCTCGAGCGTAGCGACGCCTTCGTCGCTATACTTGAAGACCACGAGCTGGTCCGGCTTATAGCCGGCGTCGATCACCTGCCAGTACTCGTTGTAGGTCATGGTCGAGATGCAATCGGCTTGCTTCTGCAACAGCGGGTCGACGTTGAAGCCTTGTTTGATCACCTTCACGCCACCCGGCGACCCGTCGGTCTTCAGCTTTAGCTTCGCCATCCAGGACAGGAACGGATATTCGTTGCCGCCGAACCAGACACCCAGCGTCTTGTTCTTGAAGTCGGCGGGCGTCTTGATGCCGGTGTCCTTGCGGCAGGTCAGTTCCAGACCGGAGCGCTTGAAGGTCTGCGAGATATTGACCAGCGGCACGCCCTTCTCGCGCGAAGCGAGCGCGGACGGCATCCAATCGATGACCACGTCGGCGCCGCCGCCGGCGATGACTTGCGGCGGGGCAACGTCGGGGCCGCCCGGATTGATGGTGACGTCGAGGCCGGCGTCCTTGTAGAGGCCCTTCGCCGCGGCGACGTAGTAGCCGGCGAATTGCGCCTGGGTTACCCACTTGAGCTGTACCGTCACCTTGTCGGCGGCATGAGCGCCGCTCGTTGCAAAGACGCCGCAAGCGAGCGCCGTTGCCAATAGTATTTTCTTCGTCATTGGTCTCTCCACGCGTTTAAGTTACCGAGTCAAATCCGATACGACGGATGCCACGAGGTCGTCGCCCGCTCGGCAAGCGCGACGATCCCGTAGAAGGCCATGCCGGCGACGGCGGCCAACGCTATTTCAGCCCATACCATATCGAGCGACATGCGGGCCACTTCGATGGAAATGCGGAAGCCGATGCCATGGAGCGGGGTGCCGAAGAACTCAGCGACGATGGCGCCAATCAGCGCCAGCGTCGAATTGATCTTCAGCGCGTTGAAAATAAACGGCAGCGCCGCCGGCAGATGCAGTTTCAGCAAGGTTTGCGCCGGCGCCGCGGCGTAGGAGCGCATCAGGTCACGCTCGATCGGGCCGGCGACCGCGAGCCCTGCAAGCGTATTCACCAGCATAGGAAAGAAGCACATCACCGCCACCACGGCGGCCTTCGACGGCCAATCGAAGCCGAACCACATCACCATAATAGGCGCGATGCCGACAATCGGCAGCGCCGAGACGAAATTGCCGAGCGGCAGCAGCCCACGTTTAAGGAAATCGAACCGATAGGCGATAATGGCGACGACGAAACCGGCCGAACAGCCGATTAGGTAGCCGGCAAGCACGCTGCGCAGCACGGTTTGCACGAAGTCCTCGCCCAAAACCGGCAGCGATGCGGCAAATCGTTGCGCGGTCGAAGTCGGCGCCGGCATCAACACCGGCGGAACGCCGAAACCGCGCACCGCGACCTCCCACAAATAGACCAGGAACGCCCCGAACAAGACCGGAATGGCCAGGTCCTGCAATGTGCGCGACATGCGGTCGGTGGTGCGCAGCGCCGCAAGCCGCGTCAGGGTCAGAGCCGCGCCGAGCCAGGTGGCGAGCACCAAAAGCCAATACCCCCACGACGCCTCGCCGGGGATGCCGGAATCGGTCAGCAAATAAAGCGTCACGGCGCAGCCAAGCGCCGTGGCTGCAAACCCGAAAATCTCCGATAATGCCTGCCAGCGCGGCGCAAGTGCAAACAACAGCGCCGCAACAACGACAACCGCGAGCAGCGGCGGACGTGAGATGACGGGGAGAACCGCGTCGCCGGCCAGCGGCAATGCCAACGCCGCGAGCAGTCCCAGCGCCGCGAGCCAAAACCCGATCGCTTGCCCGCGCGGTATCACGCCGATGCTCCCATGCGCCGCGCGGTGACGCGCGCGATCGCGTCGATGATGGCGATAAGTATGGTGGCGATGACCGCGGCGGCGACAAGCGCGGCCCAAATTTGCACGGTTTGGCCGTAATACGATCCGGTTAATAGCCGCGCCCCGATGCCGGCCTGCGCGCCGGTCGGCAACTCAGCAACAATGGCGCCGACCAAAGAAATCGTCACCGAAACCTTCAGGCTTGTGAACAGGAATGGAATGGAAGAGGGCCAGCGCAGCTTGGTGAAGACTTGCAGTTTGCTCGCCGACCAGGTGCGCATCAGGTCGAGCTGAATGGGATCTGGCGAAGACAGCCCTTTGACCATGCCGATGGTGACCGGAAAGAAACACAGATAGGCCGAGATGATCGACTTGGGGAAAAGCCCGCGAATGCCAATGGCGCCGAACACCACAATGATAATGGGCGCGATCGCCAATATCGGCACCATCTGCGAGCAGATGATCCACGGCAACAGGCTCTTTTCCAGCGTTCGCATGTGGACGATCAGCACGGCCAGCACGATGCCGAACAGCGCGCCGATGGCGAAGCCGACGGCGGTCGCCGAGAGCGTCACCCAGGAGTGATAGACGAGGCTGCGTGGCGAATCCGGCGGGTAGTCGAACACCGTTTCGACCAGATTTTCCACGACCTGATGCGGCGCCGGAACGAGCGGCCGCTCGGCGCTGAGCGTTCCGGTAATCACGTCGCTCAAGGTATATTTGACCTCGTTGCGCTCGAAGGCGTCGCGCACTTGTGGCGCGTTCATCAGGATGGCGGCCAAGTACCAGAGCACGATTAGAATCGCCACCACGACCACGACCGGGATACGTTCGGCGACAAAGGCCGGCCGCCACGCCGGCCGCGGCAGAGCGAGCGCGCTACTCGTCATAGGAATGGCCGGAACGCAGGCCCGCGCGTACCCGCTGCGCGATCTTCAGGAATTCCGGAGTTTCGCGGATCTCCAGCGTACGGTCGCGCGGAAAATCACAGGGAATAATGTCGATGATCCGCCCGGGCCGCGGCGACATCACCACGATCTTGCTCGACAGAAACACCGCCTCGGGAATGGAGTGAGTGACGAACACCACCGTTTTGCCGGTCTGGTCCCACAGCCGCAGCAATTGCTCATTGAGATGGTCGCGCACGATTTCGTCGAGCGCGCCGAACGGCTCGTCCATCAACAGCAGCGCCGGGTCGAACGACAGCGCACGGGCGATCGACGCGCGCTGCTGCATGCCGCCGGACAATTGCCAGGGAAATTTGCGTTCGAAACCCGACAAATTCACCAGCTTGAGATAGCGCTCGGTGCGCTCGCGCCGTTCGCGGGCGTCAAACCCCATGATCTCCAGCGGCAACATCACGTTGCGCTCGATGGTGCGCCACGGATAAAGCGCCGGCGCCTGGAAGATGTAGCCATATTGACGGCGCAGCCGTGCCTGTTCCGGCGTGACGCCGTTGACCAGAATGGTGCCTTTGGTCGGGCGCTCGAGATCGGCGATCACCCGCAGCAGCGTGGTCTTGCCGCAGCCTGACGGGCCGATGAAGGAGACGAAATCGCCGTCGCTGATCTGCAAATCGACGTTGGCGAGCGCCTGAACCTCGCCGTCGCGGGTGTGAAAGGTGAGCGAGACGCCGCGCGCATCGACGGTTAATGCCAGGGAGCACGCGCCGCCGGCGGCGGTCGCCTTCCTTTCTGCATTTTCGTTCGGGTTGATCGACGCTTGAGGCGAAGGGCCGAGGTCCACTTTTTGCTCCGCCGGGCTCGGCCGTCTTACCACGCGCTGATCCATCCTAAAATAGTGACAGAGCCGCGCCTTCAAGGCGCGCGCAACCTTTACTCATTGCTGCGAGAATATTGGGCGCGGTGCGTCATTTCAATTGCAAATTGTCCGCTCGGGCGCCGCCGCCGCTCCGGCTAACGTTTTGACTCGCGCGATCTTTTACCTATTTTGAAAGCTCGACATCGTCCCATTGAGAGGCTGACCGCGCAACCGCATGAAACCAGCGCCTTTTCGCTATGTTGCCGCTCAGAGCGTCGAGCAGGCTTTGGCGCTCAAAGCCGAGCATGGCGACGAAGCGCGTTTTTTGGCCGGCGGTCAAAGCCTTGTTCCAACGATGAATTTCCGGCTGACCCAGCCGGCGATGCTCATTGACATTAACCCGCTTACGGCACTTGCCGGTCTGAAGAATGGTGCGGGCGACCACGTGCGCATTGGTGCGCTCACGCGCTACCGGACTTTGGAGCGCGATTCGACGGTCGCGGACCGTCTGCCGCTTATCGCCGAAGCGTTGCCGCATATTGCGCACCCGCAAATCCGCAATCGCGGAACCATTGGCGGCAATCTTGCGCACGCCGATCCGGCCTCGGAAATGCCGGCCATTGTGTTAGGCTTGGGCGGCAGATTGCGCGCGCAATCGGTGCGCGGCGAGCGCTGGATCGACGCATCGGATTTTTTTGTCGGCGCCCTGACCACCGCGCTGGAATCGGATGAAATGCTCATGGAGGTGGAATTGCCGGCCGCGGCGCCGCGCTCCGGTTCCTGCTTTATGGAAGTGTCGCGCCGCCGCGGCGACTTCGCCATGATGGGCGTTGCTTGCACCGTGCGCCTCGATGCGGAGGGACGATGTGCGCAAGCGCGCATCGCGCTCTGTAATGCCGGGGATGGACCAGTCTTCGCCGGGCAGGCAAGCGAATCTCTCGTCGGCGGCGCGATCGACGCCGCGCGGATCGCGGATGCCGCGAAACTCGTCCAGGGGGAAATCGAGCCGGGCGGCAGCATTCATGCCAGCAAGGAATTCCAGCGCCATCTCGCCGGGGTGCTGATAACGCGCACCCTGACGATGGCCGACCAGCGGGCACGGCGTGACCACTGACACTCACGACATCGCCGTCACCGTCAACGGCAAGGTCTATAAACGCACGGTCGAAGGGCGGCTATTGCTCTCGGACTTCATCCGCCACGATTTGTCCCTCGCGGGCACGCATGTCGGCTGCGAACACGGGGTTTGTGGCGCTTGCACCATCTTGTTTGACGGTGTCGCGGCGCGCTCCTGTCTAATGTTCGCCGCGCAGGCCAACGGTCACAGCCTTGAGACCGTCGAAGGTCTCGCTCCGGACCCCGAGCATTTGCATCCATTGCAAGAAGCGATGCGCGATTGCCACGGTCTGCAATGCGGCTACTGCACGCCCGGCATCTTGATGACCATGAAGGCATTTCTGGAAGAGACGGCTTCGCCCGATGAAGCGCAGGTGCGCGAAGCGCTGTCGGGGAATCTGTGCCGCTGCACCGGATATCAACACATTGTCGACGCCGTGCTGCTCGCCGCCGAACGGGCGCGGGGGTCATCGAAGTGACGACGCGAAGTTTCGGCGCTCCGGTAACCCGCAACGAGGACGCGCGGCTACTCAGCGGCCGCGCGCTGTTTGTCGACGATGTCGAACTTCCGGGGATGCTCTACGCGGCATTTCTGCGCAGCAATGTTGCGCATGCCCGTATCAATTCCATCGACGTATCGGAAGCGAGAGCACGCAATGGCGTCGTCGCCGTCTATACCGCCGAAGACCTCGGTGATTACTGGGCGCCGGGGCCGCTGCTGGTTCCGCCGCCGCCGATCAAGGACATTACTTTCAACCAGCGCACCCAGGTTCCGCTCGCCAAGGACAAAGTACGCCATGTCGGCGAACCGCTGGCGGTGGTGCTGGCCGAAACCCGTTATCTCGCCGAAGACGCGCTGTCCGACATCGCACTCGATCTCGAGCCGCTGCCGGCAGTCGTCGACCTGGAAAAAGCTCTTGCCGATACTTCGGCCTGCGTCCACGACGGCGTGCGCGGCAACCTTGCCGCCTTGGTGCGCCAAAGCCGCGGCAATTATGCCGCCGCGCGCGCCCGCGCCGATCGCATTATCAGCCGGCGCTTTCTATACGATCACGGGGCGTCGTCGCCGATCGAGACCCGCGGCATTGTCGCCAGCTGGGACGATCGGGCAGGCCGGCTGACCGTCTGGGACACCACGCAGGCGCCGGTGTTTTTGCGCAACGGACTCGCCGGGATGCTCGGCTTAAGCGAGCGGCAAGTGCGGGTGATCGCGCCATTTGTCGGCGGCGGTTTTGGGCCGAAGATCATGCTGTTCTATCCGGAGGAAGTCGTCATCCCGTGGGCGGCGATGAAACTCAACCGCCCGGTGAAGTGGATCGAGGACCGGCTCGAGCATTTCTTTGCGACGACGCATGAACGCGGCCAGACCCACGATGCCGAGATTGCACTTTCGGCCGACGGTCGCATCCTCGGCGTCAAGGATATTTTCCTGCACGATACCGGCGCGTACAACCCGTACGGCCTGACAGTGCCGATCAACAGCCAGTGCACGCTGCTTGGGCCTTATGTGATCCCGAACTACGACAGCACCTTCCGCGCGATCTTCACCAACAAACCGATTGTCACGCCGTATCGCGGCGCCGGCCGTCAGCACGGCGTCTTCGTCATCGAACGACTGCTCGACATTGCCGCGCGCGAACTTGGTATCGACCGCGCCGAGATCAGGCGGCGCAATCTCATTCCGCCCGACGCCTTCCCCTACGATAACGAGATCATCTATCAGGATTTCGCGCCGCTCTCCTATGACAGCGGTAATTACGAGCCGATCCTCGACAAGGCGCTGGAGATGATCGGCTATCATCATTTCCTCGCCGAAGAGCAGCCGCGACTGCGCGCCCAAGGCCGCCATGTCGGCGTCGGCGTTGTTTGTTACGTCGAGGGCACTGGCATCGGCCCTTACGAAGGCGCCAAGGTGCAGGTGCAAAACAACGGCAAAGTCAGCATCGCGACCGGGATCGGCACCCAGGGGCAGGGGCATTTCACCGTGTTTGCCCAGGTCGCCGCCGACCAGCTCGGCGTGTCGGTTCGCGACATCGATATCGTCACCGGCGATACCGATCAGTTCTACTGGGGTGCCGGGACCTTTGCGAGCCGTGGCGCGGTCGTCGCCGGTAACGCCGTCAACGAAGCCGCCAAAGTCGTGCGGCAAAAAATCTTGAAACTTGCCGCCGAACATTTCGAGTGCGCCGAGGAGGATCTGGAAATCATCGACGGCAAAGTGTCGGTGGTCGGCGTCCCCGGACAATCCATCAAGCTCGGCGAGCTTGCGGTCAGGGCCAATCCGATGCGCGGCGCGGTGAAACCCGGAACCGAGCCGGGGCTCGAGTCGACGCAGTATTTCGGACCGTCTGGCGGCGCCACGGCAAGCGGCGTGCATGCCATGATCGTCGAAGTCGACTCGCAGACCTTTACGCTCGAAGTACTCAAATACGTCGTGGTGCATGATTGCGGCACCGTCATCAATCCGCTGATCCTGGCCGGTCAAATTCACGGTGGCGTCGCTCAGGGTGTCGGCAATGCGTTTTACGAGCAGCTCGTGTTCGACGAAGAGGGGCAACTGCTGAACGCCTCGCTCGCCGATTATCTGTTGCCGACGTCGCTGGAGGCGCCGCGCACGGAAATCGGACACACGGTTACGCCGTCGCCGCTCAATCCGCTCGGCGTCAAAGGCGCCGGCGAGGCCGGGGCCATTCCGGTCGGACCGCTTTTTGCCCAGGCGATCGAAGACGCGCTTGGACTGGCCGAGCGCAAGATCGAGCTCAACGAAATTCCATTGAGCCCGACGCGGCTGTTCGAGCTGGCCTCTCAGCAACAATGATCCTGGTGACCGGCGCCGCCGGCAAGACCGGTAAGGCCGTGGTCGAGGCGCTGGCAAAAAAGGGCGCCGGCGTCCGGGCTATGGTGCGCCGCAGTGAGCATTTCGCCGCGCTGAAGGCCGTCGGCGCCACGGAGTGCGTCACCGCCAGCTTCGAGGACGAGAAGGCGCTTCGCCGCGCCGGCGACGGCGTTCGCGCGGTCTATCACATTTGCCCGAACGTCAGCCGCGAGGAAGTGACCTACGCCCGCGCCGTCGCCGCTGCTGTGCAGGCGCGGGGCGTAAAGCGCTTCGTCTATCATTCGGTGTTGCACCCGCAAATCGAAGCCATGCCGCACCATTGGCGGAAGATGCGGGCGGAAGAGATGCTGTTTGGCTTGGGTCTCGACCTGACCATCCTGCAGCCGACCGCGTACATGCAAAATATCCTCGGCGCTTTGCCCGGCATCTTCGCCGGAGGCGCGTTCCGGGTGCCCTATCCCGTCACGACGCGCCTAAGCCTTGTCGATTTGCAGGATGTAGCCGAAGCCGCGGCTTTAGTCCTGACCACGGACGGACATGCCGGCGCCACCTACGAACTTGCCGGCACTGACCCCCTGAGCCAGGTCGAAGTCGCAACCGCCATCGGCCGGGCACTGGGCCGCCCCGTGCGCGCTGAAGCCGAAACCGTCGAATCCTGGCAGCAGCGAGCGCGTGCCGCCGGCATTGGCGAGTACGAAGGCGCAACGCTGGCCGCTATGTTCCGCTATTACGCGGCCCACGGACTGATTGGGAATTCGCGCGTCCTGGCGTCGCTATTGGGCCGGAAGCCTAACGATCTCGCCGCGTTTTTGCGCCGCGATGCAGTACCAGGCGACCAATAACCCGCACTCAAAGCTCGATCTTGCTGTAAATCGTGGTGTTGAGCCCGAGTTTTTCGCTCGACAGCGTCACCGCGGCAGTCACGGTTTCATGGCCGTGGATTTTTCCGCTGGCGAGCGCGGCACGAACAATGCGCTCGACTTCGCGCTGAGTGGAAAAGCTGATCTTTTTGACGAACCGCTCGACCGCCGCCGCAATGGCCTCGTCACCCATAGCGCATCCCCTGGCGCATCCCCGAACTCTCAGCCGCTGCTGCCGATGATAAGAAACTGTGCCATCGGAAAACAAGAAATTAGTTAATGATACCCACCGGACAAAACATTGTTGCACGATCGCTTCACCGATCGGGCGCGATTTTAGTTTTTGCTCGGCCGGAAACTTGCCGCCGCGTTATCAATGTGCGCGAGTTTTGCTTTTCACCGCGCCCGGTTGGGATTACGCTTTTGGTAAGGGGCTGGCGGTATTCGCCGGTCGTAAAAGCGTGTGTGAGGAGGAAACATGAGCTACTTTACTCCCGCCAAGACGGGCCGCGAGAAGACGACGGGCACTGGCGATGTTCGGCCGAGCGAGACTGCCGCGCCGAGAACCTCGACGGACTCGGTCTCCACCCTTGGTCCCGGGATTGTCATCACCGGAAATATCATCTGTGAAGGTTCGACGCAGATTTTCGGCCGCGTCACCGGGGATATTGTGGCGTCGCAGATCGTCATTGGCGACGGCGCGCGCGTCGAGGGCAACTTGACCGCGTTGGAGGTCGCCATCCACGGCGCTTTCAAAGGCACAGTCCGGGGCAATAACGTCCGGCTTAAGGGGGCCGCCACCGTCGAAGGCGAGATTTTCAGTAAGTCGCTGGCGGTTGAAGAGAACGTCCAATTCGAGGGCGTGTCGCGAAAGCTCGAAAAGCCCGTCGATACATCCACAATTACACAGACGCCGACTGTAAAAACCGTTGGTGGCACGACGACGGGCCCGACCGCTGCCGCGGCAGCTTAATTCCGTAGAGAGTGTCTCTTTAGAGGTCCTTCGGCTCGCGTCAGACGGCGGCTTGCCAGAAATCGGTATGAAGGGCGGCCGCCTCATCTTCAAGTAACGGGCCGATCACCTCGACTGGCCGCTGGCCGGCGGCAAACACGGTCCGGCAGGGCAAGTCCAGGGTCGGGTTTTCCTCGTGTTTGCCGGTGATTGCCTTGAGCCGGTGTTCCGATAGGCCGTAGACCACGCGGCTAATGCCCGCCCAATAAATCGCCCCCGCGCACATCGCGCACGGTTCGGCCGAAGTATAGAGCGTGCTGCCGCGCAGGATGTCGGCGGCGAATTGTTTACAAGCCTGCGTGGCGAGCAGCCGTTCGGCGTGGCCGGTCATGTCATGGTCCGGCAGAAATCCGTTCTCGACTTCGAGCAGTATCTCACCGCTGGCGCCCACTAGTACGCTGCCGAACGGATGATTGCCGTTCGCGCGCGCACGGTTGGCGACTTCGAAACTCAACCGCAGAAATTTTTCGTCGTCGAGCAGCGCCAATTTGTTCCCTCGCGACCGGCCCGCCGCACCGCGTCAAAGAACCAACAACACTTCATTTCGAGCGGATGGCACATTACTTGCGTCACCGCAATCGTTGTGCCCATATCTGCCCATATCATTAAGCTGCGTGTGTTAGTTTTGAGTCCGCTTGAACGCCATGACCAGAAACGCTCTACAATTCCGGCGACAAGGTCGCACCGTAAGCATCGCTGAGTTTTCCCCTCGCGCCACCCTTCTCGACTGGTTGCGTTTGCAGGAGCGTTCGGTCGGCACCAAGGAGGGTTGCGCCGAAGGCGATTGCGGCGCTTGCGCGGTTGTCGTCGTGCGTGACCAGGACGGCCGTGTGGTCTACGAGCCGGTCAATTCGTGCATCACGCTGCTCGGCCAGATCGACGGCGGCGAACTGATCACCGTCGAAGACCTCGCCGATAACGGCGTCTTACATCCGGTGCAGGAAGTGATGGCGCGCGAGCACGGTTCGCAGTGCGGCTTTTGCACGCCCGGTATCGTCATGAGCCTGTTTGCCCATTATCACGGCTGCAACGGTGCGACCACGCGCGACAACATCAACGATGCGCTGGCGGGAAATCTCTGCCGCTGCACTGGCTATCGGCCGATCGTCGATGCCGCGCTCGAAGTTTGCACCGGCGCCGACGATCAATTCAGCCGCGACGCCGCCGTGCGGCGCCGCGCGATCGCGGCGCTCGACGACAAGGCCGATCTTTTTGTCGGCGATGAAAAGGCGTTCTTTGCCGCACCGGCGAACGAAGCCTCGCTGGCGCAGCTTTATGCGCGCCATCCCGATGCGACCATTGTCGCCGGTACGACCGACGTGGGGCTCTGGATCACCAAGAAGCTCATGCCGATCGAAAAGATTATTCACGTCGGCCGCGTGAGCGAGTTGTCAAAGATCGAAGAGACCGAGGACGGCTGGGCATTCGGCGCCATCGTGTCACTGGCGCGCGCTATGCCGGTGCTGGGCACCATCGATCCCGACATCGCCGAGGTGCTGCGCCGCTTTGGTTCGATCCAGGTACGCGCGTCCGGCACGGTCGGAGGCAGCATCGCCAATGCGTCGCCGATCGGCGATTTGGCGCCCATGCTGATCGCGCTCGGCGGCGGTATCGAGCTGCGTCACGGTGACAACATCCGCCGGCTGCCGTTGGAGAACTTCTTTCTCGATTATGGCAAGCAGGATCGCGCCAAAGGCGAATTCGTCCGCCGGCTCTTTGTGCCGAGTCTGTCTCCGTCCGCCCATTTCCGCGCCTACAAAATCACCAAACGCTTCGACGAGGATATTTCCGCGCTACTGGCGGTGTTCTGCCTGACCGTCGACGACGGACGGATCAGTGAGGCAAAAGTCGCGTTCGGTGGCATGGCGGGAATCCCAAAGCGGGCGAAAGCTGTTGAGGAGAGTTTGCGCGGCCTGTCGCTGACCGACACGCCGCGCTGGCAAGCCGCCGCGGACGCCGTGAAAAAGGATTTCACGCCGCTTACTGATCTGCGCGCCAGCGCCGACTATCGCGGTCGCGTGGCCGGCAATCTTGTCATCAAGGCGCTCGCCGAGATTGCCGGCGTCGCTTCCGACGTCACCCGTATTTCCGATCGCCGGATGCCCGCGCATGCCGCCGAGTGAAACCGCGATCGAAGCGCCGTTGCGGCATGTGCACAAGGCGCTACAGCACGACAGTGGCGCCAAGCACGTGCAGGGCTCGGCCGAGTATATCGACGATATGCTGGAGCCGGTCGGCACGCTGCATATCGCGCTTGGCGGTTCGCCGGTCGCGCGTGGCGCCATCCGTCATGTCGATCTCGCCGATGTCTTGAGCATGCCCGGCGTCGTCACCGTGATCACCGCGGCGCATATTCCGGGCAAGAACGACATATCGCCGGCGCACGCCGACGAGCCGGTCTTCGCCCACGATCGTGTCGACTACCACAACCAGCCGGTATTCGCCGTCGTTGCCACCACGCGCGATGTCGCGCGCCGTGCCGCGCTGCGCGGCAAGATCGAAATCGCGGTCGAGAAGCCGAATGTTTCGGTCGAGCAGGGCAGGGCGTCCGGCGAGCGCGTGTTGCCGGACTATGCGTTTGTCGGCGGCGATGTCGCCAAAGCCGTCGCCGAAGCGCCGTTTCGCCTGAGCGGCGCGATGCACATCGGCGGCCAGGAGCATTTTTATCTGGAAGGCCAGATCGGGTTCGCGATCCCGGGCGAGGACGGTGCGCTCCTGGTCTATTCCTCGACGCAACATCCGAGTGAAGTGCAGCACATCGTCGCGCGCGTGCTGGCGGTACCCGATGCCTTTGTCACCTGCCGGGTGCGGCGCATGGGCGGCGGCTTCGGCGGCAAGGAAACGCAAGCGACACAATGGGCGGTAATCGCGGCGCTGGCGGCGCGCGCCACCGGCCGGCCGTGCAAGCTCCGGCTCGATCGCGACGCCGATATGGCAATCACCGGAAAGCGCCACGACTTTGCGGTCGAGTATTCGGTCGGTTACGAAGCCAACGGCCGCATTCGCGCGCTCGACGTCGATATGGATGCGCGCTGCGGCTGTTCGGTCGATCTCTCGGTCGGCGTTGTCGATCGCGCCATGTTTCACGCCGATAACGCCTATTTCCTTCCGGAATTCAAAATCCTTACCCGCCGCGTCAAGACAAACACCGTGTCAAATACGGCGTTTCGCGGTTTTGGCGGCCCGCAAGGCATTATGGCGATCGAGCGCGTGATCGATGTCATCGCCTGGGAACGCGGGCTCGACCCGCTCGACGTGCGCAAGGCCAATCTCTACGGCCCCGGCCGTCAGGTCACGCCCTATGGACAGACGGTCGAGGATTACGACATTGCCGCGCCATTGATCGATGAGCTTGAACGAACGTCCAGCTACCGCGCCCGGCGCAAGGAAATCCGGCTGTTCAACGAGCGCTCGCCGATCATCAAACGCGGCATTGCGCTGACGCCGGTCAAATTCGGCATCTCGTTCACGCTAACCCATCTAAACCAGGCCGGCGCGCTGATCAACGTCTACCAGGACGGTTCGATCAGCCTCAATCACGGCGGTACTGAAATGGGCCAGGGCTTGTTTCAGAAAATTGCGCAGGTGACGGCGGAAGAGTTCGGCGTCGGACTGGAGCGCGTGCAAATCACGGCGACCTCGACCGACAAGGTGCCGAACACCTCGGCGACCGCCGCATCGTCTGGAACGGATCTCAACGGCATGGCGGCGCAGATTGCCGCGCGCAAGATCAAGCAGCGGCTGACCAAGTTCGCCAGCGAAAACTGGAATGTGCCGGAGGATCTCATCACGTACCGCGACGATCGGGTGTTTATCGGCAACGAAAGCATCACGTTCGGCGAGTTGACCAAAAAGGCTTACCAAGCCCGGGTGTCGATGTCGGCGTCGGGCTTTTACAAGACCCCGAAGTTGCACTGGGACCGCGACAAGGCCAAAGGCCAGCCGTTTTTCTATTTCGCCTATGGCGCGGCCTGTAGCGAAGTCGCCATCGACATCTTGAGCGGCGAGATGAAAGTCCGCCGCGTCGATATCCTCCACGACGTCGGGCACTCCATCAATCCGGCGATCGATATCGGCCAGATCGAGGGCGCGTTCGTCCAGGGCATGGGCTGGCTGACCACCGAGGAACTCGTCTACGACGACAAGGGCCGGC
>DAIUEQ010000050.1:0-18610 GCA_036845025.1 Xanthobacteraceae bacterium
TGATCGACGGATACGATATCGGCGCGATTGCCTTTGCGGCGCCGCATCTCGTCCGCGACTGGCATCTGCAACCGAGCGATCTCAAATGGGTGCTCACCGCCAGCAATATCGGCGTTCTGTTCGGCTCGCAGCTCATGGGCTTCGTCGGCGACCGATATGGCCGCAAGACGGCGCTGATTTTATCGAATTTGATATTCGGCGTGCTGACTTTTGCCGCCGCTTATTCGACCGATCTGACGCAAATGTTCTGGCTGCGGTTTTTTGCCGGGTTCGGCATCGGCGGGGTCATTCCCAATATCGTGGCGATCAACGCGGAGTCGGCGCCGCGCCGCCTGCGCGCGACCATCGCGATTATCGCGGTCGGATTTGTGCCGGCCGGAGGCGCGCTCGCCGGGTTCGCCAGCGCGGCGTTGGTCCCGCGTTACGGCTGGCCGGTGCTGTTTTACATCGGCGGCATCATTCCGGTGCTCGCGGCGCTCGGCGGGACCATCGGGCTTTCGGAATCGATCAAATACATGGCGCTGCACAACGGCGGGCAGCGAAAGATGGCAAAACTGATCGCCGCGATCCGCCCGGGCTTCGACGTCCCGGCTAACGCGCGTTTCGTCATCGAAGATGAGCTACAGGCACCCTCCTCCAATCCGCTCTATTTGTTCCGCAACGGAATGTGGCTGATCACGCCGTTACTCTGGCTCCTGTTCGCGCTCAACCTCATGGGCTATTTTTTCCTCATCAGCTGGACCCCGACTTTGCTCGCCACCGCCAAGCTGCCGCAGGCGACGGCGGCACTCGCCGGTGCGGCGTTGCAGATCGGTGGAACCATCGGCGCCTTGATGCTGTGCTGGTGGCTGCAGCGTCACCGTTTCTTCGCCATCGCGATTTTGTTTGTGCTCGCGGTGCCGGTGGTCGCGTCGATCGGCTACGCGGGAATGACTTCGGCAGCGGCTTTATTGGCGGCGACATTCCTCGGCGGCTTCCTGGTGCTGGGCATCCAGTCCGGCATCAACGTCTCCGGCGCGCTGGTTTATCCGACCTCGTTGCGCGCCAACGGCTCGGGCTGGGAGCTCGGCATCGGCCGCCTGGGATCGATCATCGGTCCCCTGCTTGGGGCCTTGTTCGTCGGGCTGTCGGTGGAAAAGCTCTACATCTGGTCGGCGCTGCCGTTTGCCGCCGGCGCGATTGTCTGCTTTGCCATCCATGCGCTTAACGCCGCGCGGCTCAACGCCGATCCCAAATTGAAGGAAGCGCAGTAGCGTCGATCATTGATGAAGTGGCGCCGCGGAGGAACCCAACCTGAGCTTCTAAAGCACGGACCCGTGACGGCATGCGGATGAAGCCCGAGGCACCTTTGCACGGCGATTTTCCGACCTTTCGCCGAGAGGATTTGCGCCTCGTCACCGGGCGCGGGCAATACGCCGGCGATCTTAATCTGCCGAATGCAGCGCGCGCGGTAATGGTCCGGTCGCCCCATGCCCATGCTGCCATCCGCAGGATAGATGTCGCGAATGCGCAGGCCCATCCCGGGGTGTTGGCAGTCCTGTCAGGCGCTGACGCGCTTGCCGACGGACTACAGACAATTCCGCATCCGACTGGCAGTTCGAAGATCGGGTCTGACATGCCGCTGCTCCACCGCGACGGATCCGAGCGAGTGGTTACCCGACAACACCCGTTGCCGGTCGATCGCGCGCGCTTTGTCGGAGAAGCCGTCGTTATGGTCGTCGCGGAGACCGAAGCAGGGGCGAACGAAGCCGCCGAGGCGGTAGTGATCGACTGGGAACCGCTTCCAGCGGTCACCCATGCGATGGATGCGCTCGGGGCCGATGCGCCGCAGCTGTGGAACCATGTTCCCGGCAATCGCACGCTTGATGCGCATCTTGGCGACGAAGCGGCGACGAACGCGGCGTTCTCGCGCGCGGCCCATCGCGTCCGTCTGAGTAGCTGGGTGCAGCGCGTCACCGGAACGCATTTGGAACCTCGCGCCGTCGTTGCGACGTGGGAGAAGGGGGACGAACTCTATACTGTCCATGCTTCGCATGGCGTCGGCGTCGTGCAATTGCGCGACGAACTGGCAGCCGTGCTCGGTGTGCCGCCGGAGCGCGTGAGGGTGGTGGCTCCCCGGGACGTGGGCGGCAATTTCGGGACTCGCAATGCGACTTATCCGGAATTTGCATTGGCCGCGTGGGCCGCTCGTCGGCTGCAGCGGCCCATCGTCTTCAAGGCCGAACGCTCGGAGGCCTTTCTTTCGGATTGTCAGGGCCGCGATCTGCACATCGACGCCGAGCTCGCGCTCGACGCTGAGGGAAATTTCCTCGCGCTTCGCTCGGTGAACACGGCCAACAACGGCGCCTATACGACCTCGTTCGTTCCCTTAAATAAAGGGGCGCAACTGATGCCGAGCCTCTACCGCATTCCAGCGGCACACGTGATCGCGCGCGCTGCGGTTACCAACACGCCGGCAACGATTCCGTACCGGAGCGCCGGCCGCCCGGAAGCGATCTACGCGATAGAACGTCTCATCGATCTGGCCGCGCGGCAGTGCGGGTTCGAGCGGTTAGCCTTGCGCCGCCGCAATATCATCGGACCAACGGAGCAACCCTATCGCAATCCACTCGGCGTCATCTACGACAATGGCGATTATGAAGGCGTGATGCGGACGGCACTCGAGCTGTCCGATTGGGCCGGCTTTCCGACGCGGCGCGAGGCGTCGCGTGCACGCGGCCTGTGCCGCGGAATTGCCATCGGAAACTATATCGAAACTACGAGCGGCGCCCCACGCGAGCGGGCCGAAATCTTGGTTCGTCCTGACAAAACGGTCGAGGTGATCGTTGGAACGCAGAGCACCGGTCAGGGCCACGAAACCGCATTTCCGCAACTTGTCGCGGAATGGTTCGGTATATCGCCTGCCGCGGTGGTGCTTCGCACGGGCGACACCTCTTTCGTCAAGGCAGGCGGTGGCAGCCATTCGGCGCGATCGCTACGGCAGGCAAGTGTCGTGATGCATCAGGCCACGACCGACATAATTAACAAAGGTCGGCTGATCGCTGCGGTGCTGTTCGAAACCGATGTGGCCGACGTCAGCTTCGCCGATGGTTGCTTTCGCGTGACCGGGACCGACCACGCGATCGACATCTTCCGGATCGCCACCGCCGCGACTGAGGAAAGCGCGTTGCCCGATGAATTAAAGGGGCCGCTGGCCGCGATATCCGATCAGACGCGACCCGGTCTCGCATTCCCCTACGGCACCGCAGTCTGCGAACTGGAGGTCGATCCAGAAACCGGTGCGCTGACCATCCAACGCTACACATCAGTGGACGACGTCGGCCGCGCCCTCAATCCGATGATCCTGCACGGACAGACTCATGGCGGAATCGCGCAAGGCATTGGGCAAGCGCTGTTCGAGCAATGCTGCTTTGATCCGGAATCCGGCCAGAACCTGTCGGCCTCGCTGATGGACTACGCGCTGCCGCGAGCGGCTGACTTGCCGTCCTTCACGACGGCGCTCAGCGAGGTGCCGGCCAGCAGCCACCCGCTTGGCTTCCGCCCGGGGAGCGAGGGCGGAACAACCCCCGCACTTGGCGTTACGATCAACGCCATCGTCGACGCGCTAGCCGAGTTCGGCGTAACGCATGTCGAAATGCCTGCGACACCATCGCAGATCTGGCAGGCCATCACGGCCGCGAAAGCAGACCGGGGCACGAAACACAATAAGCTGCGCAATACCGTCCCGATCAGGCCGTAGCTGCGCACGAATCGGCACAACAGGGTAAGAGACGACTATGGCCAGAGTGATCGACATTGAGCGGGTTTTTGACGACCAGAAAATTGGCGGCTTTCACATCAAGCTTATACTGCTTTCCTTTCTGGTGTTGATGACCGACGGGTTCGATCTCGGCGCCGCCGCCTACGCCGGACCAGGCATTCTCAAAGAATGGAACCTGAGCGGTCGGGAACTCGGCGCGCTATTCTCCAGTTCAATCGCGGCTGGTTTCATCGGGCCGCCGCTTTTTGGATTTCTATCGGACAAGTTTGGCCGCAAGCGTGTCATTGTTGGCGGCGCTTATTTCTTCGGCCTCTTCACTTTGGCCGCAGTGCTGACCAACAGCCTCACCGAACTGATTGTCGTGCGTGTGCTCGCCGGCGTCGCCCTCGGAGGAATGCTGCCGATCGTCGTAACGTTGAATAATGAATTCGCTCCAGCCCGCGTTCGCGCGACCCTGGTTGTGCTGATCTTCACGGGTGTGACTTTCGGAGGCGGACTGCCCGGCTTCGTCGCGGCAAAGCTTATGGGAGAATATGGCTGGCGCAGTCTGTTTTGGATCGGGGGTATCGCGCCGATTGTCATTGCCTCGATTCTTGCCATCACGCTCCCGGAGTCGATCAAGTTTCTGGCTTTGCGCCCGCGGCGCCGCAACGAGCTGGTTACGCTGCTCAAGAAACTGCGCTCCGACCTCGTGATCGATTCCGACACCGAGTTTGTGATCAGCGGAGAAGAGAACCGTTCGCGTTTTTCGATGCCGGCGTTGCTCACAGGCCGGCTCGCGGTACTTACGCCCCTCTTCTGGATTTCGAATTTTATCGCCGTGATGAGTCTTTATTTCATGAATCAGTGGATGCCGACGGTGCTTTCGGCCTCGGGCATCTCGGTTGCCCAGGCCGCGATCGCGACGACGCTCTTTCAATTCGGAGGAACGTTGGCGGGTCTTATCTCGATGCGCTTTCTTGATAAATACGGATTCATCCCCGTGCCCATTCTTTTTGGCTGCGCGATACCGATCATCGCCTGTGTTGGGATGCCGTTTGTTTCGCCCTACTTTCTTCTGGCACTGATGTTTGGCGCCGGGTTTTGCATTCTCGGAGTGCAGTTCGGAAATATCGCGACCGAAGCGAATATTTATCCGACCTATATTCGAGCGTGGGGGGTGGGATCGAACTTCGCGATTGGGCGGATCGGCGGGGCGCTGGGGCCGTTGCTCGGCGGCTTCGCGTTTAGCGCGAAACTACCGGCACAGCAGATATTTCTCATCGCGACGCTGCCACTGATCATCGGGTTGATTGCAACGTTGGCGATCATCCCTCTGTATCAGAGACACATACAAAAGCTGAGAGCCGTCCGTTCTCCAAGCCAAAACCGCGGTTGAAGGAAAAGCCAACTATCTCAAAGAGTATGGTGGTGCCCGTGGAGGGAATCGAACCCCCACTCCTTGCGGAACACGATTTTGAGTCGTGCGCGTCTACCAATTCCGCCACACGGGCTTAGGCAAGCGGCACCTATCACTTTTCCCGATCATGCTCCAGAGCCTGACGGGCTTAACGCGGCGCCGCCCACTCGTGGCCTTGCTTCCGCTCCAAAGATCGGCACATTGCCGGCGTCCTTACCGCCTTTTGCGCCGCACGCATTATGAAAACGACCTTCAGCGACAACCTGCGCCGCGACCCGGCCGCAACGGCGGCGCTGGCCATTTTCGCCGTCAGCTTGGCGACGCTGCTCGGCGTCTGGTTTTTCCAATTCGTGCTCAAATTGCCGCCCTGCCCGCTTTGCCTCGAACAGCGCGTGCCATACTACGTGGTCATTCCGCTTTCCCTGTTAGTCGCTGTCGCCGCGCACTTGCGCGCGCCGCGCAGCGTCGTTGCCGCCGGCTTTGCCGCCCTCCTCGTGGCCATGCTTGTGAGCGCGGCGCTCGGCGCTTACCACGCCGGCGTCGAGTGGCGGTTTTGGGCCGGCCCTACTGATTGCTCAGGCCCGGTCACCGATTTCACCGCCAAAGGTCCGCTGCTCGATCAATTGCAGTCGATCCGCGTCGTTCGTTGCGACGAAGCCGCCTGGCGGTTTCTCGGCGTTTCGCTCGCCGGCTACAATGTTCTCGTCTCACTTGCTCTCGTGGCGGTCGCAGGTTTCGGGTTCTCGGCGCGCAACCGCGCCAGTTAAAATTTTCTGATGTTTTCCAATGCTGAACTGACACTTATGCGGGAAACGCGACGTCGAGCCCTTCCGCGTAGCCCAATGTTCGAGTAGGCTTCATTCGCAGGGCTGACATGACTTGCGCCACACTAGGCTGCGGAATTCCGCAGAGTTGAGGAGAATAGTCATGGGTTTGTTGGATAGTTTAGGCCTTGGCGACGCACTGAAAGGCGCGTTAGGGCAAGTCGAAGCGGCCGCCCTTCCGGCTCTGATCAACGGCGTGCTGGCGAAAACGCAATATCACGATCTCAACGGCCTCGTCACCGCGCTGCAGAACGGCGGCCTAAATACCCAGGTCCAGTCATGGCTCGGCCCCGGCGCCAATATGCCGATCACCGAGGATCAGCTCAAAGCGGTACTCGGTAACGCTCAGGTGCAGGAATTTGCCCGCCATCTCGGATTGCCCGTCGATCAGACATTGGCGATGCTGGCGAAGTTTTTGCCCGATATCATCGACAAGGCGTCGCCGAACGGCGCGTTGAAATCATCTTAGGCCAAAACCCGCGATCAGCTATCTTTGCTCGCGGGACGGCCGCTTTTGAGGGGAAGGAAAATGAAGCACATCGCAATTGTTATCGCGTCGCTCTTCGTGGTCACCGCGGCGCTCGCCGACGACAGCTGCCAAATGCAGGCCGGCGCCAAGAACTTGCATGGCGCGGCGCTGACCAGCTTCGCCAAGAAGTGCTGCAACGATCAGGCGGCCGCGCAGAAATTGCACGGCGCCGCGCAGACAAGCTTTACCCAGAAGTGCCTGTCAGACGCGACCGGCAGCTAACCGTTTTCATCGAGCGAAGGAATTGGAGCCTGTCATGCTCATACGTCATCTGACCATCTGCGCCGCCATGCTGCTCGGCGTCACCGCTCTGGCGGCAAATTCGGCGCAAGCGCTGTCCAGCAAGGAATGCAGCGCCAAGTACAAGGCGGCGAAGGAAGCCGGCACGCTTAACGGCATGAAGTGGAACGAGTTCCGCAAGGCGGAGTGCGCCAGCGCCGCCGCTGAACCTATGCCCGCACCGCCTCCGCCCGCCGCCGAGAAGCCCATGGCACCACCTCCTGCGGGGGCGGCGAAGACCGGCTCGCCGGGCCGGCAAGCGTATATCGCCCGCCTGCACGGGTGCTCCGCCGAGTGGAAAGCACTGAAGGCGTCGGGAAAGCGTCCGGAAGGATTGCATTGGCCGCAGTTCTGGCACGAGTGCGACGTGCGCAAGAAAGCGGAAGGGATGTGAGCTGTTTCGATCTTCGGCCGTGTTGCGGCATCACCGCCGCAACACGGCTGGGAGATGGTGGGCGGTGCAGGGATCGAACCTGCGACCCCTTCCATGTCAAGGAAGTGCTCTCCCGCTGAGCTAACCGCCCGATTGATCGGACAAGGCGATCCTTTTCACGGGGACCGCGGGTCAAGGCCGGGGATGTAACGTCGCGGCCGTTGCAGGGTCAAGCCGCTTGCCCAGCTCGCAGCCATTTGGCGAGCAGCTCCGTTGCCGCGCGGATCGCCACCTCTAGAAAGTTCTTTAGCCTTACCTCTGGCCGGCCCCAAGCCCCGCGCGCGCCTGGGCCACTCCACACGTTATACGAGTTTAAAGACATATTGACAATCAATGGCTGTATAGCGCACGGTATGGTTGTGTCAGACTGGAGGGAAAACCATGGCTTTGCTCAGTACCGCTCAAGTGACCGTACTTCAGAAAATCGTAAAGGATGCTTCGTTTCGGCAGGCGTTCACGGCGAACCCGCAAAAGGCGGTGACCGACGCTGGCATACAAGTGTCGCCGGCCGACATGCAAAAACTGACCAAGATCACGCCCGAGGCAGTCGGTCAGCTGCAAGCCGGCGTGAAGTCGTCCAAGATGGGCGACGCGGACGGCACCAACACTCTGTTGTACGCGGTTGCGATTGCCACGCTGATTGCGTGATGGCGAACGTCGTCCCGCACTCCACCTCCCTTTTCAACGCCATCACGCTGTGTCTGCGGCGCGATGGCGTCATCTCTCACGCTCCGGAATACGGTTGGGAGGTGGAGGCAGAAAAGGCTTGCGCATTCATCGAAAACGTCGGCGGCTTTCTTCGCGCCCACGCGATCGACGGCTGCTTTCCCAGCGCGCTTGAACTGCGCATCGTCGGAGCTGAGCCTTTCGCCCGCATCGAAGACTTGGAAAAGATATTGCGCTGTGGTGCGGCCAATAACCTCGTTGGACACATCTGGACGACGGGCGCATGGGTGACCTCGCCGGAATCGGTGCACACGGCCCTCGATCGGCTGAGCGGTACCGTACATGTCATCACCCTGCGCGTAGACGCCGACGAACTCGATGATGTCGGATTGGCGCGCTGCGAAACACTGCTGGGCGCCCTTCGCGAAAAGCATCTGGGCGCGGTCATCGAGTGCGGCGTCCGGCCGGGATCGCTGCTTCCGCTAAAGCTTCTTGGCTTGGAAACCATCAACGACACCTCGAGCTTCATCCGCATCGTGCCCGTGCCGAGGCAACCGGAAGCGCAATCGAGCGACAGCGACTATTTTCTCGCAGCGCCGCAACCCTACGACCGCTGCGCCGAGCGTCTCTCTCTCACCGTTCTACCCAATGGCGATGTCCACCCTTGCCTGCGCGGCATCAGTGTCGACGCCATGAAACTCGGCTCGCTATCGGGGGAAACCGCCGAAGCGATTTTGCATCGAGCGCGAAACAGTCAACCGCTCGCTCGCTTGCGCCGCGAGGGCCCGGCGCATTTGTTCGAACTCGCGCAAGCGGCCGGCGAGTGGAATGCGAAGACGCACTTCGTCGACTCCTGCGAGCTCCACGTTCGTCTCCTGGCCGGAGCTTCAAGCACTTTGCCTCGCTTGCTTGCCGAACCGCAAACCTTCGGCGCGTGATGGCTAAGCTGCACTTCAACGCCCTCGTCATCGAATCGACCGAGCGCTGCAACGCACGCTGTGCGATGTGCTATCAGGCGGCCGGCCCTAAAGGCTCGGATATTCGGGGCGATTCCGAGCTCGATTTGGCAGCCATTGAGCACATCATCGATCAGGCGATAAAACTGCCGAACCTCGGCAAGCGTGTACATTTGCCCGGCGGCGAGACCTTTCTCGATTTTTCCAAGGCGCTCAGCATCTTTCGCCACGCCAAACGTGCCGGTTTCGACCGCATCGGCACGACCACCAATGCCTTTTGGGCGACCAACCGGCAGGCCGCTTACGACAAGACGCGGCAACTCGCGGAAGCCGGGCTGAATTATTTCGAAGTGTCGATCGATTATTGGCACCTGCCTTACATAAAAGTCGAACGCGTCCGCCATCTGCTTTGGGCGGCTCGCCGTCTTGGTATTACGGTCATCCTGCGCACGCTGTCGACGAAGAGCCATCACGTCGATGAGATTTTACGCGATTTCCAGCCGTGCGATCTCATGCATGTGCTGATCGGCAACGGCCGCGTGCATCCGGTAGGCCGTGGCGCTGCGCCCGAGATTGCGGCTGATGTTTATCCGGGAAGCATCGAGGGCTGCTGCGAGCGCGTACTCAATCTGACAATTTCGCCAAAGGGCGACGTCTTTCCGTGTTGCGCCGGCGCCGACATGACCACCTCGCTGGCTTGCGGCAACACGCAGAACGATACACTAGCGGAAGCGGTATTCCGCATGGAAACCGATAGAATGATCGCCGAATTGGTGCACCGCGGACCGGCGGTGCTTTTACCTGTCGTCAGAGACCTCGGATACGGCGCCCACGTGGACAAAGAATATACCGGCATTTGCCACCTGTGCTGGGACATATTTCGCAACGACGACTTGAGCGCCGCGCTGCGCGCCCATTTCGAAGACGTTCATTTCCGCGAACTGTCGGAATTCGTCACGACCGAGCAAACCGGCGCGGAAGATGCTGTCGAGGCTTGCGAATAGGCTCGCTAGCCTATCGGAACGCGCCGGGACGGCAGCCGGCCACGGCATAGTCAGGCTGGATATATCGACTGGCGCGGCGGCCACGGCTTCCTGCGTTGCCAAGGTCACGTCGTTGCGCGAGGTCGCCGCGCATCAGCTCGTCGATGCGGCATTGCCGCGGCTGACGCCGAAGTTTTTTCAAGCCATTTCCCTCGACGACGAGAACCCGGCGCGGGACCGCTATCTTCTGCTGATGGAGGACTGCGGCGCCAAAGCGCCGGTCACGACCTTAACGGCCTTATTTTCTGGGCCGCATGGCCGGCGCGGCGCGCAAAAGCATTTGAAAGCCGCGATACGTCAGCTGGCAGCAGTTCATCGACGTTTCGAGACGTGCGCCGCTGAGTTAGAGCGGCGCGGTATTGGCCCCGCGCTGACCGGCCGAGTTCCCGACGCGCAGGAGGTTGCAAGCATAATCGAGCGTGGACTTCGCCTCGCTGGATGCAGCAGTCGCGACGAGACTCTTGGCGCGCAATGCGCCATGGTTTTCCACCACATGAGCGACTTCTTCGCTCGGATGCAAAACAAGGAACGGCATACCTTAGTCCACGGCGACTTTCACTTCGACAACATCCTTGTGCGCCAGCCGGACGGGCCGATCGTCGTAGACTGGGGTGCGGCCGCCTTGGCAAATCCCTGCTGGGACCTGGTGTTTTGCGGGTTCGACGAACTTGCGACTTACCTTCACGCAACGGGCACCCGCGCACATCGCCGGAAAGATTTTCTCGAAGACCACCGCGCTGCCGTCGCGGTGCGCATGCTCGGCCTATTGCAGGCAGCCCTAGCCCTGCAGCAACAACGGCCGGCGGCGCCGCGATCGGCCATACCCGTCATTATTCGCAACTTCGCCCGCGCGGCTTCGAGGCCCTATCGAGCCGGCACTGGATTTGGGATGGCACGGCCTACGCGAAGACCGCCTAGAACTTGACGCGATCGGCGCCTTTAAGGCCGAGCGTCGCGCGTGCTTCGCTTGGCGTTGCGATCTCGAAGCCGAGCTCTTCGACAATGCGGCGGATTTTTGCCACCTGTTCGGCGTTGCTCGCCGCAAGTTTGCCGGGCCCGATATAGAGCGAGTCTTCAAGCCCGACACGAATATTGCCGCCCATCATCGCGGCGTTGGTGCCGAAGTTCATTTGATGCCGGCCGCCGGCGAGCACCGACCAATAATATTGGTCGCCGAACAACCGATCGGCGGTGCGTTTCATGAACAATAGATTATCGAGGTCGGCGCCGATGCCGCCGAGAATTCCGAAAATCAGCTGCGCGAATACCGGCGGCTTGAACCAGCCGCGGTCGATGCAATGCGCGAGATTGTAAAGATGGCCGACGTCGTAACACTCGTGCTCGAACTTGACGCCGTGTCCTTCGCCCAGGGTCTTGTAGATCTTTTCAATATCGCGAAAGGTATTGGGGAAAATATAGGCGTCGGAATTGAGCAAGTAGCCTTCCTCCCAATCGTACTTCCAGTTCTTGAAGCGTCGCGCCATCGGATAGAGCGCGAAATTCATCGAACCCATGTTGAGCGAGCACATTTCCGGCGACAGTTTCTCGGCTGCGGAAATGCGCTGATCGACCGTCATGGTAACGGCGCCGCCGGTGGTGATGTTGATCACGGCATCGCAGGCTTGCTTGATCCGCGGCAGGAACTGCATGAAGACGCTGGGATCCGGCGACGGCCGCCCATCCTTTGGATCGCGCGCGTGTAAATGCAGAATCGCGGCGCCGGCCTTGGCGGCATCGACCGCCTGGGTGGCGATCTGATCAGGCGTGATCGGTAATGCATCCGACATGGTGGGGGTGTGGATCGAGCCGGTGATCGCGCAACTGATGATGATTTTGTTTGCCATGGTCGGTTTCCTCCTTCGCCGCCGATGGTGTGCAGCATGCGGCGAGATCGGTCAAACGCTTGAGGAACGCGGCAGCGCAAGGCCTGGTGGGAGATTGATACCGCCAGAGGCCCGGCGTCCGACTATTCGGCAGCCGTCGCCGCCGGGCGCTGGGTGCGAGGGGTACTTTCTTCGCGCGGCTTGCCCATAAGCACTGGCTGAAACAGCGCCGCTGCCGTCATCGTCGTCAACAGCGAGATGAAGAGAAGTTTGCCCATGCTCGACGTGCCGGGATCGCTGGAAAAATACAGGCTGCCAAAGGCGGTCGCCGTGGTGCAGGCGCTGAACGTCACCGCCCGGGTCAGCACCGATTGCAGCAATCTGGTCTGTCCTTCGCGCCACGCCATGATGTAGTAGATCTTGAATGCTACCCCGACGCCAAGCAGCAACGGCAACGCGATGATGTTGGCGAAGTTGAGCGGCATATCGATGGCGACGCAGATTTCGAGCGTGACCACGCCCGCGACCAAGAGCGGAATCAGCGTCAGCATGACGTCGCCGAGCCGCCGCAACGTGATCCACAACAGCACGGCAATCGAAAGCAGCGCAAACGCGCCGGCTTCAAGGAACGCGGCCAGGATCGTCTTGCGCGCCTCGAGAATGGATATCGGCCCTTCGGTGGCGTTCGGCTCGACGTTGACAACCTCGTGGGCGAACAAGCGTAACGTCGTGTTGTCGTTGGCGTTGCCACTCGGCGAGACTTCAAGCCGCGCTTGACCGTCCGGCGTCGTCCATTGCTTCACCAGATCCGCGGGCAGCGTCTCGCGCGTGACTTCCTTCGCGTGCAGCAGACTGCGCAATTCACCCAGCACGGTTTGCAACGGCTGCACAAAAGCCGTCGCCGCCCGCTGGCGCACCGACACGTCGGCCTTGGCGAGCGTGGTCAGGTCGGCGGACAAACGCTTGGCCGCATCTACACCCGGGCCGGGAGGCGCGTCCTCGGCGAGCTTGTCGAGAATTTCGACGGTGGAATTAATCGCCGCCACGTTATCGGCATCGGTCGGAGGCGGGTCCATTTTGCTCGGATAGAGCGACTTGTTGAGCGTCGCGGCCGCATTCTGGATCAGCGGCAGCTTTTCGCGCTGTTGATCCGGAATGAAGGTCGAGAGCGTGACTACGCGCGAGACCTGGGGAAGCGTCCGCAACCTCGCCGCCATCGCGTCGGCCTGCGCCAGCGTCGGCTCGAGCGCCTCGATATTATTGGAGCCGCCCGCCCCTTCTTTCTCCAGCTGCAGGTAGGTGGCAACCGATTCGACATCGCGATTGCGCAAATTCATCGGATTGAAATCGAACCGCAGCCAAAACAACAACGGGCTCGCAGCGAGTATGGCGAGCGCGGTCAAGATCAGGATCGGCGTTCGATGACGCTCGAGAAATTCGTCAACCGGAGCAAGAAAACTATAGCCGAGCTGGCGAGGCTCGCTGCGCGGCTTGAGCTGACTCAACAGCGCCGGCAGCAGCGTTATGCTGGTCAGAAACGCGATTAGCATGCCGAAACCGGCGATCAGGCCGAGTTCGGATAAGCCCCTATAGGCTGTCGGCAGGAACGCCAGGAAACCAGCGGCCGTGGCCAAAGCCGCGAGCGTCAGCGGTGCGCCTGCGCGCCGACCCGCATGCACCAGCGCCTCATGCAAGCCGTCGACTTCGTGCCGCTCGGCCCGGTAACGAACGCTGAATTGAATGCCGAAATCGACCCCGAGACCGACGAACAGCACGGCGAAGTAGACGGAAATCAGATTGAGCGCGCCGACCAGAAGCAACCCGAGCGCCGCCGTCATCGACAAGCCGACAGCGAGGCTGATGAACACGGCGAAAATAATTCGCCACCACCGCAACGCCATCCACAGAATGAATAGAACGACGGCGATGGTCAGCACGGCGTTCAGCGCTGCATTCTCCTTGATGGTGGCAAATTCGTCGTCGTTCATTGGCACCGGTCCGGTCAAGCGGACGGTGGCCTGATACTTCGACGCCAAATCAAGCTCGGCTGCGGCTTTGCGGATCCCATCGCTGGCCCGCAGCCCTGGCTGCAGCTCCGAGTAATCGAGAACCGCGGTGATTTGCAAAAATCGAACGAGATCGCTCGCCTGCGCCTCGTGGCCCTGCACCAGCACCTGCCACGAGAAACTCGCGGGCTTGCCTGCATTGACCAGCTCAACCGTTTCGGCCGCGCGCGTCAGCGGCCATGTCATGTTGTCGAGCGTGAGTTTGTCGCTTTGCACACCGAGCAGCGCAAACTGCAGAGAGCGGATCACGCCGCGCAAGCTCGGATCAGCCGCCATGGTGCCGATCAGGCGTTGCGCCTCAGTCAGCATCTTCATTTGCTGTTCGAGTTTATCGGTGGGGAGAAACAACAAGCCGCTCTGGGCAAAGAACGACCCGCCCTGCGGCTGCACGACCGCGCGGTAAAGGTCCTTCTGCCCGGACAGCCGCGCCGCCAACGCCGCAGCAGACTCTTGCACGAGTTCCGGCGTCGGAGCGTTTACGACCGCGATAATCGTATCGAATTGCGGAAACGCCTTCTCGAACGCTAATTCGCGTTGCCGCGCGGGACTGTTGCTTGAAAGCAGCTGATTAATGTCGGTGGTGAGGGAAAAGTGGGTGGCCGCGTACCAGCCCGCCAAAATGGCCAGAATGATCGATGCAACGATAACGGACCGCTGATAATGGATACAGACGGCGATAGTGCGAACGACTGAATTGGTGATCGTCTTCATGCAGCGTGGGCGGCCAACCGGCGTTTTGAGGCGTTATAACGACGGCAAAATGGAGGCGCGCAGGTTAATTTGCCTACATATGCGACGCGTTCGATCGTGCAACCGCGCACATCGACATGCCGATCGTTGTCCATCCCCGAGACGGGCGGGCGCCTCTTAGTGCCTGAAACCGTGGCAAAGGGAAATCGTGAATATTTTCCTAGGCCGGCGGGAAACCTCTAGCGCCACGAGACCGTTAGTTTGAATATGGGACGCGGGAGATTGGCGACTGGACAAGCCATGCATTTCCGCCCCATAGCTGGCTTCTGGAAGGCCTAGCTGAGGCATCCGGTCGCGGAACCAGGCTTGATTGTCGCGGCTGTGTGGCCAATTATTGCGAACGGCCAAGGCATTGGACGGGTCCTGGTCTGCCGTGCCCTTGCGGCGCAAGGCCGCACCGGCGGCACGGCCCGGAGGTAATGGATGAAAGTGATATTGGCTCAGCCCCGTGGTTTTTGCGCGGGGGTCGTACGCGCCATCGAGATCGTCGAGCGCGCCCTGCAGAAATACGGGCCGCCGGTCTATGTGCGCCATGAGATCGTCCATAACAAACACGTGGTTGAGAGCTTGAAGGCCAAGGGCGCGCATTTTGTCGAGGATTTGTCGGAAGTTCCGGCGCACGCGGTTACCATCTTCAGCGCCCATGGGGTCGCAAAAAGCGTGGAAGAAGAAGCCGCGGCGCGCGAGCTGCCGGTACTGAATGCCACCTGTCCCTTGGTGACCAAGGTCCACAATCAGGGCAAGCGCTACGTCGCGCAGGGCCGAAGGCTTATTCTCATCGGCCACGCCGGCCATCCCGAAGTCGAAGGCACTATGGGCCAGATTTCCGAGCCGGTGACGCTCGTGCAAACCGAGAAGGACGTCGATTCGCTCGATATTCCGGACGACACTCCGGTCGCCTACGTGACGCAAACGACACTGAGCGTCGATGATACGCGCGGCATCATCGCCGCTTTGCATCGGCGCTTCACCGACATCGTCGGTCCGGAAACCCGCGACATCTGCTACGCCACGCAAAATCGCCAGACCGCGGTTCGTGAACTCTCGAATTTGGTCGACGTTATTCTCGTGGTTGGCGCCAAGAACAGTTCAAACTCAAACCGGCTGCGCGAGATCGGTCACGAGGCCGGCACGCCCTGTTATTTGATCGCCGATGGCAGCGAAGTCGAACCGGCTTGGTTTCATGGGGCCCAGACGGTCGGGATTACGGCCGGCGCTTCGGCTCCCGAAGTGCTGGTGGAAGACGTTATCGACGCGTTGCGCCGCCTCGGCCCCGTTGAGGTTTCGGAGCTCACCGGGCGGCAGGAAACCATCGAATTCCGCTTGCCGCCTGAATTGACCGACGGCCGCTCGTCGGTACGGGCGACTGCGAAAGTCTAGGCAACCCGTGATAGGACGCGAACGACAAAGAACAAGAAGGACACGATAGTGACTGTATCAGTTCGACAAAAAATCGCCGTCGGCTCGTATGTGCTGCGGCAGAAGCTCGCCGGGCGGAAACGTTATCCGCTCGTCCTCATGCTCGAGCCGCTGTTCCGGTGCAATCTTGCCTGCTTTGGATGCGGCAAGATCGACTACCCCGATGCGATCCTGAACAAACGCCTGTCGGTCCAGGAGTGTCTCGATGCCGTGGACGAATGCGGCGCGCCGATGGTCGCTATTCCGGGCGGCGAGCCGCTGATCCACAAGGAGATCGGCGAAATCGTCAAAGGCATTGTCGCGCGCAAGAAATTCATTTCGCTGTGCACCAACGCACTCCTTCTGGAAAAGAAACTGCACGTATTCGAGCCGTCGCCTTATTTGTTTTTCTCGGTGCATCTCGACGGTCTGAAGCAGCACCACGACAAATCGGTGTGCATGGCGGGCGGCTTCGAGAAGGCGGTATCGGCCATCAAGGCGGCGAAAGCCAAAGGCTTCTCCGTCAACGTCAACTGCACCGTCTATGACGGCCATCCCTCGGAAGACATCGCCAAGTTTCTCGACCTGACGAGCGAGCTCGGCGTCGGCGTATCGATCTCGCCGGGCTACGCCTACGAGCGGGCGCCCGACCAGGATCACTTCCTTAATCGCCGCAAGACCAAGGAATTGTTTCGCGAAGTGTTTGCGCTCGGCAAGGAGAAAAATTGGAACATCACGCATTCCACCATGTTTCTCGACTTCCTTGCCGGCAATCAGGAATTCCATTGCACGCCTTGGGGTATGCCGACGCGCAACATTTTCGGCTGGCAGAAGCCTTGCTACCTGCTCGGCGAAGGTTACGCCAAGACTTTCACGGAATTGATGGAGACCACCGACTGGGACGCCTACGGCACGGGCCGCTATGAGAAGTGCGCGAACTGCATGGCGCATTGCGGTTATGAGGCGACTGCCACCGAAGCGATCTTCCAGCACCCGCTTAAGGCGCTCGCGGTATCTCGGCGCGGCGTAAAGACCGAAGGCCCGATGGCGCCGGAAATCTCACTCGCCGATCAGCGCCCGGCGCAATACGTCTTCGACGGCAACGTGCAGCTCACGTTGTCGCAAATGCGCGCTAACGAGGCGCGCGAAAAGGCGGCGAAAGAAGCCGCCAAGGCGGCGGCGCAAACTTCAGCCAGCGCCGCATAGCGACGGGAACGCCAGGTCCACGACGCATCAAAAGAAAGGCCCGGGATTTCCGGGCCTTTTGTGCACGCGCGCGCCGAAAATCTCTCGCTAGAACTTGTAGCTGAGACGCCCAACTACAGACGAGATTCCGAATACCCCGCTATTGACGTCCACGGGCGTTGTAAATCCAGCTCCGCAAGTAGCAGGCGTCGTGCAGGTCCCCGTCGCATGGAATGGCTCGGTGAATAAAGCGATGTAATCGTATTCGACGCCGAGAACGAAGTGGGACGAGAGCATAAATTCAACGCCTGCGCCCACTGTCCCGCCACCCAGGCGCTGCGTTGTTGAGAAGGTCACCCCGCTGACCGGCGCTCCCGAAAGACCGCTGAAATTGACGCTTCCGGAGGCACCCCCTCCCTTCACGTAGAGAAGCCAACTTCCCGTCCCATAACCGGACCAGCCGGGTGCGAACCCGAGGCGTGCGGTGAAGGTTTCGTAGTCTTGAATCTTTGTCGTGAAGCTATCTAGCGGGAATACGGGGGTGACTGGTCCGATCAGGGTTTGCCGCATCCCGGACCAATCTCCGGCAACTTCCAGGCCAATCACCCATTGGCCGAACTGAAAGTTGTAGCCCATTTGACCGCCGGCAACTCCGCCATTTGGGTTGGTGGCAAAACCTTGGTTCACGGCGGTGTTGAAGAACTGAAGCGTCGGAAAAGTCCAAGTGTTGTGATCCCATCCGCCGCCACCATTGATACCGATATAGGAACCGGCCCACGGCGGCATTACAGGAAGCGGCGGAGCCTTCAGCTCCATGTCCGCAGCTAACACCGGCGACGCGGCCAATGTCGCGGTCGCCGCCATTGCAATTAAGTACTTCCTCATGGCGCCCCCTCCATGAAAGCAACAAGATGAGATAGTAGCGCAGGTGACGATGGAACACTGTGGTTTCGCCGCCACAAACCACAGAAATCGGCTTCGTTGCCGGCGACCCACCGCCGAAATCAAATCGGCGTTTCTAAATCACATTCCCCACGCCACCGCGCGGGCGTTGGTACGCTTGAGATTGCGGTAGCGCGCCAGCGCCCACAGCGGGAAGAATTTCGCGTAGCCGTGATAGCGCAGATAGAAAACGCGCGGGAACCCGGTGGCGGTGTAGCGCGGCTCCTCCCAAAAACCGTCGGCGCCTTGGTGGCCGGCGAGATATTTGACGCCGCGCGCGACCGCCGGATGATCGACCTCGCCCGCGGCCATCAATCCGAGCAGCGCCCAGGCGGACTGTGACGCCGTCGACGGAGCTTTTTCGTAGCCCCGATAATCGAGCTTATAGCTCGATCCGTCCTCGCCCCAGCCGCCATCGGGGTTCTGAATAGCGATGAGCCAATCGACCGCCTTGCGCATTTCCGGCGCGCCGCGTTCCACGCCGACGGCATTGAGCGCGCACAGCACCGACCAGGTGCCGTAGATGTAATTCATGCCCCAGCGGCCGTACCAGCTTC
>DAIUEQ010000051.1:0-17809 GCA_036845025.1 Xanthobacteraceae bacterium
ACATCAAGCATCTGGTCGATCGCCTGCACACCAAGGGTGCGCTGCGCTTTCTCGATCTGGAAATATCGGGGCCGACTGAATTGATGCCGGGTCTCGTTTGCGAGGCCGCCGGCGGCCACACTGAAGGCTCGATGAATGTCATTGTCAAAACCGCTGAGGGCGTCGCGACCATTTGTGGTGATGTGCTCTACGACATCAACGACCAATTGGTGGATCCTTTCCACGAGCTCAGCGACATGGAGCCGCGCGTCACCGGCAATCACGGCGTGAGCAAACGTGACGAGAAGGCGGCAATCAAGAAGGTGGTGGCATCGTCGCGTTTCGTGCTGCCGATCCATGATCGGCCGGCCATTCTCGAGGCCGGCCAAGTCGTAGGTCGCTTGCAGGATTCGGTTCCAGGGCCGATCGTTCAGTCGCTGCCGCGGCGGCAATGGTTTGCCGCTTAGCACGAAGGGCAAGGGGAGTACGTCATGAGTCACACCGCCCTGCGGCGCGAATTCTCCGACTTGATCGATCTCGATGCTCCGGTCGACAGGCTGGCCGGCGGATTTACCTTCACAGAGGGTCCGATCTGGCATCCGCGCGATCAGTATTTACTGTTCTCCGACATGCCGGCTGATGTGCGCCGCCGTTACGACGAGCGCAGCGGCGTCCGCGAGGTGATGAGGCCGTCAAACAAGTGCAACGGCATGACCTACGACTCCAATTTGGGATTGATCGTTTGCGAGCACGCTACGTCTAGCCTGGTGCGCGAATTCGACGGCGGCCGAGAGGTGCTCGCGTCGCATTTCGAAGGCAAGGAGCTCAACAGTCCCAACGACGTATGCGTGCATTCGGACGGTTCGATTTATTTCTCCGATCCGTGGTACGGGCGCATGCCGGTTTACGGCGTCGAGCGACCGCGCCAACTCGGCTTTCAAGGGGTCTATCGCGTTGTGCCGGGCGGGCAGCCGCAGCTTTTGGTCGATCGCACCCTGTTTGAGCAGCCGAATGGATTGTGCTTTTCGCCCGACGAGCGCCAGCTTTACGTCAACGATACGGTGCGCGCTCTGATCCGGGTGTTTGATGTCAACGCCGACGGCACGCTCGGTTCCGATCGGATCTTTGCTTCCGGTATCCGATCCGAACTCGAGCCCGGCGTACCCGACGGAATGAAATGCGACAGTGCCGGAAACATCTGGGTCACGGCGCCAGGAGGCGTTTGGGTCTATAGCCGGTCGGGTGCGCTACTGGGGAAGGTGAGGGTGCCCGAGCTTGTGGCCAATCTGCACTGGGGCAAATCGGACTGGCACACACTCTTTATGTGTGCGACGCACTCGCTCTATGCCGTGCGCACCAAAGTAAGCCCGCGGCCCGAGCCCTTTATGCGCGTCAGTGCCGCCTCTGCCGGAAGGCCTGCTGCGGCAACCAACTCCACGACCTCGGCCGCGCCCCCGCGCGACGGCGCCGGCGCTCTTTCGCTTGATCCCTCTCGTTGCGCGCTGATCATTCAGGACATGCAAAATGACGTCATGATGGACGGTGGCGCGTTTGCGTCCTCCGGTGCGCCGCAACATGCACGCGAGCAAAATGTCGTGGAAAATATCAAACGCCTTGCCGAGGCTTGCCGGGCGCGAGGCGTGATGATCGTTCACGTCTGGTTCGTGGTTGAACCCGGCGCACCGGGCGTCACCCTCAACGCGCCGCTGTTCGAGGGCCTAGTCGATTCCAAAGCGATGGTGCGTGGCACCTGGGGCGCGGCGCCCGTCGCCGGGTTGGAGCCGCAGCCCGGAGATATCGTCGTCGAAAAAATTCGTATGAGTGCGTTTGAGGGCAGTAAGCTCGAAATCGTGCTTAAGTCCGGCGGCCGCGATACCATTATCGATACCGGTGCCTGGACCAACATGTCGATTGAGCACACCGCCCGCACCGGCGCCGACAAAGGCTTTTTTGTCGTCGTACCCGAGGATTGCTGCTCGACCATGAACGCAGATTGGCATCGCGCATCCGTCCAGTATGCGATGCAGAACGTTGCCGCGGTGACAAAGTCGAGCGAGGTGATCGCGGCGTTGACCTAAGACGCGAGTTTCGAAGTATGCTATCCTCGCCATCAAATGCCAAACAACAAGATTTGGCGGGAGTAAAATTCATCTAGGGGGAGCGACCAATGTCCGACTATTCTTCTTATGGGTCGCAATCGCGTAGCTCGAGCTACAGCGGACGGTTCAGTGACATGCGGGGGGCGACACAGGCGCCGACGTCACCGCCGCCGCGAAGTTCGACTTACGTCGCAACTCCTAACGAAATTCGCGGCAACGACATCATTGCCGAGTATCTCGTCAAGGAGAAGGTGCCTTATATTCTCGGCTATGCCGGGCACGGCGCCATCGGGCTGCTCGATGGCATCATCAAACAGACGGACCGTATCCGTCACATTCAGCCGCGCATTGAACAAACCGCGGGCTTTATGGCGGATGTCTACTACCGCCTCACCGGCGAGCCGCTCGCCGTCTACGCTTCGACCGGCCCCGGGCCGATGAATATGATGATAGCGGTCGCCAACGCCTATTACGACGGCTCCGCTTTTTTTCTCCTTACCGGCAACGTGCCGACGACCCAGGCGAACACCGGCGCTTTGCAGGATGACTACCGCTACAACGGCGATATGTCGGCGATCTTTACGCCGGTTGTCAAAAAATCATGGCGCATTCGCAAGGTCGAAGATCTGGTCAAAGCGTTGCCTGACGCCTTCTCGCTGATGCGCACGGGCAGGCCGGGACCGGTACATTTCGACATGCCCTTCGATCTCTACATGCGAACGGCTCCGGTCTCGACCCCGGATCCGGCGGCACATGGACAACCGCTCAACTGGCGCACCACGGTGGCAGACGAGACGGTCGAGAAGGCGCTAAGCCTTCTGGTCGGCGCCCAGCGGCCCCTGATCCTGGCCGGCGGCGGCATACGCGTCGCTCGTGCTTACGAGGAGTTGAAGGCATTTGCCGAGCAACTCGACATCCCCGTTTACACCTCGTTCATGGGCAAAGGCGCTCTGCCGCATGACCATCGGCTTCACATCGGCGTTGCCGGTGTTTGGGGTGAGTATCCGGCAACCGAAGCCGCGAGAAGCGCTGACGTGATCCTTGCGATCGGCGCGCGCTTCAACGATCTCCACACCGGCTCGTGGCTGCCCGGCTACGTCTACAACATTCCGCCGACGCGTCTCATCCAGGTTGACATCGATCCGGAAGAGATCGGGCGTAATTACCCGGTCGAGATCGGGATGGTCGGCGACGCCAAAGCCTTTCTCGCTCAGGCAACACGGATCGCACGAGCCAAGGGGTTGCGTCTCGCTTACGGCAATGCCTGGCAGAAGGAAATCGAAGCTTGGCAAACGGATTGGCGCAATTTCTGCGAGCCCTTCGAGCGGTCCAACGAAATACCGATCGAGCCGCGACGCATGCTGGCGGAGATGAACAAGATTTCACCTCCTGAAACGGTGATGGTCGATGACGTCGGCAACTGTCAGGTTTGGTCGGAGCAGTATTGGAAGCCGCGGATTCCCGGCAATCACCTGACTGCGGGCGGTTTCGCGGCAATGGGTTTTGGAGTAGCCGGCGTGCTGGGTGCGAGGCTGGCGCGACCCCATTCGCCCTGTGTGACGCTATGCGGCGATGGAGGCTTCACCATGATGCCGCATGTCGTCGCCACCGCTGTCGAGCATAATCTGCCGGCAGTCTGGGTGCTGCAGAACAACTATGCCATCGGCACCATCCGCGACCTCCAGCGCTTCTATCACGACGGTCGTGAAATCGGCACGAGCTTCATCAACGAGCAGACCGGAAAATTGTGGAATCCGGATTTCGCCAAAATGACCGAGGCCATGGGCGGACGCGGCATTCGCATCGAGCATCCCGACCAATTCGGCGACGCCTATCGTGAAGCGATCCGCTCCAACGTACCAACGGTCATTGACGTCGTTATCAACCGCGACACGAGCATGCCGGTCGTTGGCACATGGCAGATGCCGCCGATTCCGGAGGTCCAACCGACTTTCGGCAAGCGCAAGATCCGCTGAGAACAATCGAGATCTTGTACGGGCAGACGCCGGAAGTCTCGGCTCGTCTCCACTGCTTCGGTGCCTTCTCCTCAAAAGCGGGTATTCCTAGGACGGCAATTTCAATTCTTCGCTGGCAAACGCTCGCTGTACCGCCGGTCGGGCCGCGAGACGTCGCGCGTGTTCGGTCCAATTCGGGCAGTCTCGTTCCATATCGAAGCCGAGCACCGGTCCGCGGCCCCAAAGCCAGTAGACCATCAGCAGCGCGTCGGCGACGCTGTAACGCTCTCCAATCGCCCACGGTCCGTGGCCGATTTTCCGGTCGACGGTTTGCCAAAGTTCATGGGCCGTTTTTTTGCCGGTCGTAGCGACATCCTCGACCGCGCGCGGATCGCTCGCGTAGCGCGCCGCGCGGCGGACGTGACCGAACGCAATCTGAATTGTCGAGGAAAGCCAATTCAGCCATTCGGCGCAGCGCGCCTCCTCGCGCGGCTCCCACGGCCACAGCCCGGCGGCCGGATGACGTGCTGCGATATAGCGCAGAATCGCCGGCGCTTCGGTCAAGACCCAATCGCCGTCGACCAGCGCCGGCACGCGCGCCTTGGGATTGATGCGAAGGTATTCGGCGCTGGTTTGCTGGTTGGTCCCGAAATCGACGCGCGATAACTCAAATGGCGCACCTACTTCCTCCAGCGCGATATGAGGTGCCAGCGAGCATGCGCCCGGCGCGTAATAAAGCTTCATGGCCTGTGCTGAATCATAGAGGTATCAATAAGTAGCTCGTCCACCGGACAAGTCGAAAGCAGCGCCGGTAGTGAACGAATTTTCGGCGCTGGCGAGCCAGCAAATCATCGACGCGGCTTCGTCGAGCTCCAGCATCCGCCCGCGCGGAATTTTGGAAACGATCATCGCCAGGAAATCCGGCGCCTGACTCAAGGCCAAAGTGGTCTTAGCGACGGCGGGCGTCACGCAATTGACGCCGATATTGTAGGCGGCGAGCTCCTTACCGAGCGATTTCGTCAGCGCGATCACGGCCGCTTTCATCGAACTATAGGCTGGGGCTTTCGGATTGCCTTCCTTGCCGGCGACAGATGACAGGTTGACGATGCGCCCATAGTTCGCCGCGATCATGTGCGGGACGACGGCGCGACAACAGTAAAAAGTGCCGAAGAGCCCGACATTGACGACGTCGCGGAACGCTTCGGGAGGATACTCCCAGGTCGGTGCGTTTGGTCCGACGATGGCCGCGTTGTTGATGAGGATGTCGATTTTGCCGAAGCGCTTTAATGTCGCTGCGGTGGCCGCTTCGACGCCAGCGAGATCGGCGATGTCGGTCGGCACACCTGCGGTCCGGTCAGGTGCAGCCAATGCCGAGACCGTCTTTTCCAGGAGCGCTTTATCGCGATCCCAGATGGCGACGCGCCCGCCAGACGCGAGTATGCGGGTAGCAACCGCCAAGCCGATGCCCTGGGCCCCCCCGGTAACGACCGCGGTCTGCCCATTCAAATCATAGACGTTCATACGCTGCCCCAATGCATAACGAATGAATGCCTACCCGGCGGCGGCCGCCCTAGCAAGCAGTCCCGACGGATCGGTCAACGGGATTGGCTACGTTTGAAACGGCTGGTCGTATGAGGATTTTCCACCACGTTGCCGTGGCAAGACGTCAGCGATCGCCGCCGCCGGCGCGCGTCTGGTAGGCGCGCGCCCATTGTGCCGTCACCAAAGCCAGCAACGCAATCGGCAGGACGCGCTGCCACCCGAACCTGCGACCGGCTTGTAGTGCGATGCCGACAATTCGTGGATCGAATAGTCGCGACGGCGCCTGCGCTCGCGCGGCGCGTTCAAGAATGGCGCGGGCTTTGGCGCGCCGCCGCGCCATTATGGCTGCGAGCGTCCCGATCGCCGCGACCGCCAGGAAAAAGCCCGCGACGGCAAGGGCGGCGAAAACAGCGTTGAGGTGCAACGCGACACAATCGTACAGAGCCACACAGAGAAAGGCGAAAGCGGTCAGCGACGCAAGCGCGACCAGCGCGGCCCAGACGAAAAGCGCCAAAGTGGCGCCGGTTCTCGTCTGAATGAAAAGGACGAGATCATGCTTCCAATTATGCAACATACGATTTGTCCAAACTCATTCTGGAAGATGGCCTTCGGCCGCCGGAAACAAATGATTGACCACTACCAAGCCGATGATCGAAATCGGCACGGCCAGAAAGGCCCCGATCGGGCCCCACATCCAGGTCCAAAATGCCAGCGCCAGAAATACCAGAAGCGGATTCAGCGTAAGACGTCTACCGACGATGGTGGGCGTAATGAAGTGACCTTCCGTCGTCGTCAGGGTCACGAAGGCGAGCGGCGCGATGAGCGCATGGCCGAGTGAGGGGAAGGTGATGAGTCCTACGCCGAACAAGGCGACCACCATGACGGCCGGACCGACGTAGGGGACGTAATTCAACACGGCCGCAACAACACCGAAAATTACCGGACTGGGAAGGCCGAGAAGCCATGCACCAACGGCGACGATCACGCCAAGCGCCGCATTGATGATGGTGACGACTGTCAAATAGCCGGTGAGGTTATGCTCGATGTCATTGAGGATTTTCAGCGCCCTCAATTTGGACTCGCGTACGGAAAAGATGGCGATAAACTGCGAGCGAAGAGCACCTTGGCCAACAAGAAAGAAAATCATCGCGCCGAAGAACACGAGAAGTTCGCCCGCGGCCGGAGTAACGAAAGCGACTGCGGGAAAGACAATATTTGGAGGCGCGGAATTTCCGCTGTTACTTCCGAAAAAACTGCGTTCCAGTTCGCGAAGCGCCGCCAGCGGCGCGTCGAGCACGGACAGACGCTCCTTGATGGTGGCGCCGATTTCAGGCGCGCGCGCGATCCACTCGCTCACCGGTCCCGCCATCGCCACGGCGCCAATACCCAAGACTGCGAGCGCACATGCGACTATGGCCAACGCCGTGATCCAGGGTGAGATACCGCGTTTTTGTGCGAAGCGGATTACCGGGGCCAGTGTCATCGCCACGACGGCGGCCGCAAAGATCGGCAGGAGAATGGCGCGTCCGACATAGAGAACGGCGCCAACCAAAAGCAAAAAGATCCCAATGGTCGCCGCTCGCCCGGCCGACTGCCATAGGTCTTGTGAATTGGCGACGGGTTGCGGATCGTTGATATGCAGTGCGAGGCGCCTTTCCCTGGCGGCGCGGATATAATCCAAATCCTTCTCCCCTCGGAATGTCTGCTGGTAACCCATGCCACAAACGCGGCCCGCGTTCGGGAGTTCCCCTCGTGCTGACAAGCGTTTTGCGGGGCTCAGGAGACTATGAGCGGGAGTGCTGGTTCGAATTGGCTAACGCGCGGCAAATTCATTGGAAATGCTTGCGTCGACGGAACCGAATGCGGTGCTGCGGATTGAAGGGGGGTACGGGGCAAAGGGTATGGGGCGTTTTAATTATGTCTCAAGCAGAGGTGGGTTTGGCGGAGCTTGCCCTAGGGATGTGGCCGGCTCTGGTACGGCCGACCGAAGTCGATAAGAGCAAGTCCAACGACCTTAATGATCCGCGCCGGCTACTCGACGTACTCCCCGCCGCCATTTACGTCACCGATGCCGAGGGTCGAATTACCTATTTCAACGATGCCGCGGCGCAGCTTTGGGGCCGCCGGCCGAGGCTGAATATCGATCGATGGTGCGGCTCTTGGAAACTCTTCCGCCCCGACGGGGCACCGCTTCCGCAGGATCAGTATCCTGTGGCGCTTACCCTCCAAGAAGGGAAATCTTGTCGCGGCCAGCAGGCCGTCGCGGAGCGGCCAGACGGTACGCGCGTACCCTACATGGCATTTCCTACGCCATTTTACGATCCATCCGGCTCTCTTGTCGGCGCCGTGAATGTATTGGTCGATGTCAGCGAGCACCAACGCGCGGAGCGCGTCGAGCGTCGCCTTGCGGCCATTGTCGAATCCAGCGATGACGCCATCATCAGCAAAGACCTCAACGGTATCATCGCAACGTGGAACAAAGCGGCAGAGCGCCTCTTCGGCTATGCCGCCGACGAGGTTGTCGGCAAGTCGATCACGATCGTCATTCCGCCCGAGCGCCGGCACGAGGAAATAGGCATTCTCGATCGTATCCGCCGCGGCGAGCCGATCGATCATTTCGAAACCCAGCGGCGTCGCAAGGACGGAAGCCTGGTTGATATTTCGCTGTCCATTTCGCCGGTGACTGACGAGACAGGAGCGATCATCGGCGCGTCAAAAATCGCCCGCGACATTACGGAGCAAAAGCGGCGCGAACAGCAGATATCGCTGCTTGCCCGCGAAGCGGATCACCGGACCAATAATCTGCTTGCGGTAGCGCAGGCGACCGTTCACCTCACGCACGCTGATAGCGCTGCCGAACTCAAAAAAGCGATTGAAGGACGACTCCGCGCGCTTGCGAACGCCCACGGCATGATGGCGCAATCACGTTGGGCCGGTGCGGATCTGCGTCAGTTGGTGATCATGGAGCTTTCGCCGTATTTTCGCGATGGAGATCCGCGCGCGCAAATCGACGGGCCAAAAGTGCTTCTGAAACCCGACGGCGCGCAAGCGCTGGCCATGGCCGTGCACGAGTTGGCGACTAACGCCGTCAAGTATGGAGCGCTGTCTATCCCCGCCGGAAAGGTGCGGGTGCAGTGGTCGTTGGGACCAGCAAACAAGCTCCGTCTGGCCTGGCAGGAGAGTGGCGGTCCCACGGTCAGCGTTCCGCGCAAGGAAGGTTTCGGCACGCGGGCGATTACCCGTATGCTTGGGCAGCTCGACGGCGAGGTTAGATTTAATTGGCGGGAAGAAGGCCTAACTTGCGACGTCGTTGTCACGGTCTAGGGCGAGTCATGCTACCGTCTGCACTATGCCGATTTCTTCCGAGGGACCTTTTTGCCCTTCTTACGTGCCTTTGAAAGTCCGATCGCGATCGCTTGCTTGCGGCTCTTAACTTTGCCGCCCTTACCTCCGCGTCCGCTTCGCGCGGTGCCGCGTTTGTAGCGGTCCATTTCACTCTTCACATCGCTGCTTGCGCTGCGCGAATACCTGCGTTTCCTGCCCTTGGCCATTTCTGTTCCTCCAATTCCCCAGTGGGTCTGCTTTGGCCGTTAACTCGGCGGATTGAGCTAATGGTACCTTGCGATCAGGAAAACTTGGCAGATGCACTCGAGTTCCATCAGGGGGGCGGGGTGGGGGATGCTCATCATCCGAAAAAAATCAGAAAAACGATAAGAAACGCCACAACGACTCCGACGAGGCCAAAGCCGAGTACATACCGGACGTTATGTCCGGTCACGCCCTGGCGCGCACGACGAGCCGGCACTGCTAAAGTTTGCGTCGCGTTTTGATCGGCCTCTTTGTATTCGGGCGCTCGGGTATCCGGGCTCATCGCCGCTGCCTATTCAATTGCTCTTTCTTCAACGGTAAAAGTGCGCGCTAAGTTCCAAACATCGCTCAGTCGTTGGACAAAAAGAGATGGCGCAGCCAACACGGCCGCGCCATCGCTTTCGTCTCTCCGCTTAGGAGCCACCCGCGTTTGCGGCCGCATCTCTGGCTCTGGCGGGCCTAGGCCGCTTTCCGGTTCACTTGGCTTTCCGCCATTGACGTGAGTTTCTTGTCAGTCGCCTTTTCCTCCTCGAGCGTCTGCCGGAGGAGCGTCACGCACTCTGGGCGGCCGAGCTGAGTGGCCCACGCGATCAGCGTTCCATAGCGCGTCATCTCGTAGTGTTCGACGGCTTGTGCCGCGGCGATCAACGCCGCGTCCAAGACCGATTTCTGTTCCACCTCGCCGGTGACATCGTCGGCCTCCTCGAGAATGCCGTCGATGGCAGGGCAATCGACGCCCTGGGCTTTCTCGCCAATGAGTTGGAATGCTTGCTCCAGCCGTTTCACGTGATTTTCCGTTTCGCGAAGATGGGTTTGGAATCCCTGCTTGAGCTGCGGATCGGTGCTTTTCTCGACCATTCCAGGCAGCGCCTTCACGATCTGTTTTTCGGCATAATAGATATCGCGCAGCGTGTGCACGAACAGGTCGTTCATGCTCTTGATATCTTTTGAGAAGAGTCCCATGGCTGTTGTTTCCTTTTTTGGTTGCATGAGCAGCCGTGGCGCAGGCTCGGCCCTCACGCATCGCCAACGTTCAGCGCTACGCAGGGTTCCGCCGTTGAAAGCGTCGGGGCCGACAACTCGTCCGCGGAGAAGAAATGCGGCTTGCTAGCCGCGCGTTTCAATCGCGGCGGTTCCACCGGCGTAGCCGCTCGCCGGCCATCCGGCCGACGGGCGCATAACCGCCGGCAGATTTTGCAGCTCTTGCGTAGTGCCGTGATCACCGCGCAGCGCGTTCATGAAGTCTTGTTGCCAGCGATCGATGTCATAGTTCGAGACAACGGCGAGCAACGCTTGGTGGCGCGCACGGCGTTCCTCCAGCGACATGTCAAGGGCTTGCGCGATCGCGTTGGCGACCGATTCAGCGTCATAGGGATTGACGAGCAGCGCACGGCGCATATCGATCGCCGCGCCGGCAAAACGCGAGAGAATGAGAACGCCCGGATCTTCCGGGTCCTGCGCGGCGACGTACTCTTTGCAAACCAAATTCATGCCATCGCGCAATGGCGTCACCAGTCCGACCCGCGCTGTGCGATAAAGTCCGGCAAGCGCCGATCGGCTGTACACGCGGTTAACGTAGCGGATCGGCGTCCATGAGACTTCGCCGTATTTGCCGTTGAGGCGGCCGGCCGCAGAATTCGCGGCCTCTTCCAGTTCCGCATATTCAGGAATCGCCGAGCGGTTCTTCGGTGCGATCTGCAGATAAGTGACGTTGCCTACCCACTCCGGATGGGTCGCCAAAAATTTGTCGAAAGCGTCAAGCCGTTGAATGAGCCCTTTGGAGTAGTCGAGACGATCGACGCCGATCATCAAAGCACGATTGCCAAGGCTTGCCACCAGTTCCTTCACCATAGGCGAGCGGCTATTGCGGCGCGCCAACCGTGCGAACGCACGCGGCTCGATTCCGACCGGAAAACTGCCGATCTGCGTCTGCTTGCCATTGATCCGCATCGTAATCTGGCGGCCGGAAGTTTCGAACACGCGCATGTCGTGCATGGCGTTGCATTCAGACATCAGATAGCGAACGAAATTTCCCGAATCGCTCTCGGTCTGAAACCCGACGACGTCGTATTCGAGCAACAACGGAATGAGTTGCTCGTGGTTGGGCAGCGAAGTCAGTATCTCGGGTGGCGGAAACGGAACATGCAGGAAGAATCCGATGCGATTAGCATGGCCGCGCCGTCGCAGCGCCGCCGCGATGGGAATCATGTGATAGTCATGAACCCAGATCAGATCATCCTCGAGGATCACCTTTTCTAGCTGCGTGGCGAAGTGCTCGTTGACGCGGAGATATCCGCTCAAGTCGCGGCGGGCGAATTCCGCCAAATCCAACCGATAATGCAGGATCGGCCACAATACGCGGTTCGCAAAACCGTTGTAGTATTCCTGATAGTCGTCGTTGGACAGATCGGTGACGACATACTCGACGTTCTTGTCCTTGACCGACCTAATTTCAACCTCATCTGTGGCCGCCACTTTGCCGCTCCAGCCGAGCCAGAGGCCGCCGTGCTTTTGCAGCGCTGGGCGCAACGCCACTTCAAGCCCGCCGGCGCGCTTGGCGCCGTCGCCGCTCGGAACCGAGACTCTATTGGAGACGACGACTAATCGTGCCAATACCGATCCTCCCAACTTCGCGATAGGCGCATCGCCGTCAAAATCAGTCCGGCCATCGAATACGTTTGCGGAAAATTGCCGCACATTTCCCCGGTCTGCAGGTGAACATCCTCCGCAAGCAGGCCGTATCGATTGCGATAGCGCAACGCATCGTTAAACATATCGATGGCTTCCTCGCGGCGGTCGAGCTTCCACCATGCGTCGATTAGCCAGAACCGGCATATTAAAAAGGCAGATTCTGGCAACCCGAAGTCATCTTCCCCGGCGTAACGCATAACGTGCCTGCCGCGTAAAAGTTCACGTTCGATAGCCTCGACGGTGCGGACAAAGCGTGGATCCCACACCTCAATCAGCCCGATCTCCGGTAACAGAAGGACGCTGGCGTCGAGCTCATCCACGCCAAAGGCCGCCGTAAAGGCGCCACGTTTCTCGTTCCAGGCTTGTTCAAGCAGTCTCGATTGGATGCTATCGGCCACGCTTTTCCACTCGGCAGCCTGCTCCTTCAAGCCGAGGTGCTTGCCGATTGCGGCCAGCCGATTGCAGCCGGCCCAACACATGGATGCGGAATGAGTATGCACGCGCGCTCGACCGCGATACTCCCAGATGCCAGCGTCAGGCTCAAAAGCCGACTGCTTGGCGAGCGAGCCGACCCGCTCCAAAAGCTGAAACAACCCGGGGTCCGCCGGCCGCGGTAGGCGGCGATCGAAGAACATTGGCATGGCTGCCAAAATAATGCTGCCATAGGTGTCGTGCTGGAACATTTCGCCCGCGGCGTTGCCGACGCGCACCGGCCCGTCGCCGCGATAACCTTGCAGATTTTCCGCGATCTGCTCGTCCATGCCGTCGGTTGGCACGATGCTGTAAACCGGACGAATGACTTCCTCCGACGCGATGCCGAGGATGAAGGAAATAAAGTCCTCCATAGTCTGCGTCGCGCCGATTCGGTTAAGCGCTTTGACGACGAAATAGGCGTCGCGCAGCCAGCAAAATCGATAATCCCAGGTGCGGCCGGAATGGGGTGCTTCAGGAATTGACGTCGTGTGCGCCGCGATAATGCCGCCGGTCTCCTCGAAATTGCTCAGCTTGAGCGTGATCGCGGCGCGAATGATGACATCTTGCCAGTCGTAGGCGATCGACAACCGGCGAACCCACTCGGTCCAGTAAGCCCGGGTGCGATCGGCGAATTCACGGCAAGTTGTCGACAAATCCGCAGGGAAGGGCTCGTCCGGCCCCATCACCAGATAGACCGGCCGCGTCAATACGAACGGCGCTTCGCGGTCGATATAGGATAGCGGCGCGTCGGTCGTAAGCCTTACCACGGAGTGCGAGCCTCGCAGCGTGATGTGATTGCTGCCGATGGATTTCGTCTGCATCGGCACGCCATATTGGTTGGTCGGGCGGAAGCGAATGGTAATCCGCGGCATTCCGGAGATCGGTTCGATGATGCGAAAGAGCTGCGGTGGGCGGAGGATGCGATCAAAGGCCCGAAATCGCGGGGCGAAATCGGTGATTTTGATCGACGCGCCTTTCTCATCAGTCATTACCGTCGACACGACGGCGGTATTGCGCTCGTATTCCGAGCGATAATCCGCCATGCCATCGAGCACGACGTCGCTAAAGCCTTTTTCTTCGTCGCCGGCGAGCAGTCGGCAAAAGATCGGGTCACTGTCGAAGCGCGGATAGCACCACCAGACCAATCGCGACGATGGCTCGAGCAGCGCCGCGGTCCGCCCGTTGCCAATTACTGCAAGGTCGAGTCCAAAATCATTCATTGCCCTTTAGGCTCCGGCGTTTTCGCACAGAGACGAGAGCCAGTCGCGAACGTCGTGCGGCGATCCGAACATGCCGTTGGCGCCGCGCATATTGCGCTCCACGGAATAGCCCAGCCCGCCGAGCGGCGGGAGTATCTCAAACACGGTTTCGTCGGTGGTGTCGTCACCGAGAAATACCGGCTTGCGATTCTGGAACGGCGGGATCTTCATTAATTCGCGAACCGCCACGCCCTTGCTAAAGCCGGTCGATTTGATCTCGATCACGGCTTTGCCATGCAAGATCTCCAGATCGCGCAGGCCGAGGCGAGCGACGATCGCCGCAACTTTTGTTTTCAGCGGTTGCTCCAGGTGCGGCGCCAGCCGGTAGTGCACTGCCAGTGAGGACGTTTTATCTTCCACGATCAAGCGCGGATCGACCGCGGCTGCGGCGATCACCAGTTTGCGAAGGCTGTCTCCGATGGAGTCGGCGGTGCGGGAGAAGATCGGGGAATCCACGGTCGGCCGCATTTCTGCGCCGTGTCCGCCAACCGCGGGCAATCGCAGCGGCGCGAACAAATTATCGATGTCGCGAATGAGCCGTCCGCTCACTAGCGCCAGCGCTCCGCCACATCTTTTGTGCAATTCCAGAAGCGACGCTCGTAACGAATCGGAAACCGACACGCTGCCGGGCGTGATCGCCATATCGACGATGGTCCCGTCGATGTCGAGCAAAAGCGCAATAGATCGGAGATCGTGCGGCCCGGGCCGGGCGGAACCATTGAATGGTGAACGCTGTGCCGTGTCTATTTGCATCGCTTACCCCGGGACTGCTGGTTTGCTGTGTAGAGACGAACTGCCGGGCACCGCGCGGCACGCAACAACGGCACAACGGGCTAGCGCGGCATTCTCGGCGGCAATTTTGTCGAACCAATGATCATCGCAGAAAACTTCAGCAATTCCCGGTAGTTACAGAAAAACCCCGGTTGTTAACTGCGACGGCCGCAAAAAGTTCCATAAAAGATAGTGTGCCGGCAGGAAATGCTCCGTCGGCCGGCCGAAGTCAGCTCGCCTGCTTGCTTGGCGCGGTACTGGCCGGTTCGTTCGTCAGCGCCAGGCGCAAGCGCCGTCCGACTGGAAACAATTGCAGGTCGAAGCGCTGAATGACCCAGCCCCAGATTCCGTAGGGGGCTTTCAGCATCACCGCGATAGCGATCACGCCGAGCAAAATCAGGTAGTACGTGCCGTAATCGGCTAGTAACTCACGCAACACGATGAAGATCAGCATGCCGATGAAGGGGCCCTCGAGCGTGCCGATGCCACCGATCACCACCATGAAGATCACCACCACCGTCCAGTCGTTGATGGAAAAGCCCGCTTCGGGGGAGATGCGAAGTTTCTGCAGAAAGATCAGCGAACCGATCAGGCCGGTGCAGGCGGCGGTCGCGATGTAGATGATGAACTTGGTGCGGAAGTTATTGACGCCGAGACTTGCCGATGCCCGCTCGGAATCGCGAATGGCGGTCAGCGCCAGCCCGTGGCGGGAACGCAGCAGCAGATAAACCACGGCGAATACGAACACCGAGATCGCAAGCGACATGAGGTAGAGGATGATGTCACGGGTGTCGCGGTCCGGCGAGATTTCGCGCAAAATGGCCGGAGTAAGCGACAGGCCCGATCCGGCTCCGAGCACGGCGATGAGGCTCGCAAGCAGAGAAAATACTTCGGAAACAACCCAGGTGCCGACCGCGAAATAAGCTCCCCGCAACCTAAACACTGCGAACGAGACTGGGATGGATATCAATCCGGCAAACGGCCCGGCGATCGCCATCGCCAAATAGACATTCATGTCCCAGACGCCGGTCAGATAGAACAGGATGTAACCGCCAACTCCGACATAGGCTTGTTGACCCACCGAGACCAAGCCGGCATAGCCGGCGAGCAAATTCCAGAGTTGCGCCAGCGCAAGATAATAAGCCATTTCGCCGACTAGGCGCATGTTGCCGGCGTCGTCGCTCCACCACGGCATGGCAACGAGCGCGGCCAACGCCAAGAGCGCGAAAACCGCGAATACGCGACTTGCTCTGGTCGCCCGATCGACGCGGACGGTCTCCATCAATCCCTCGTCCGCGGAAAGAGCCCGCTTGGGCGAACAATCAGAATGGCGAGAAAGGCGAGATGGCCGGCGAGAATTTGCCACGTCGGGTCGAACGCTGCGCCGATCGCCTGGGCGAGACCGAGTACGACGCCGCCAATGAGCGTGCCCCACATGCTGCCGAGGCCGCCGATGATGACGGCCTCAAACGCCAGAATGAGCCGGATCGGTCCCGACAACGGCGCGAAAATGGTGCGGATGCCGAACAACACCCCGGCAAGCGCCGTGAAGATCATGGCAATGCCGAAGGCCACCGCGTAAAGCTTGCGGTTGTCGATGCCCATAAGTTCGGCGGTGTCGGAATCATCGGATACGGCGCGGAACGCGCGGCCGAGCCGCGTACGGTAGAACAAAAACTGTAGGCCCGCGATACAGGCGACCGCGACCGCGAATACCAGCAGCGGATAAACGCCGACAAAAAAGTCGCCAGCTTGCAAGCTCGCGGTCTCGATCGACCCCTCTTGCAAGCGATGGTCATAGGCACCGAAGCCCTGCAACAAAGCGTTCTGGATGATGATAGAAATGCCGAAGGTCACGAGCAGCGGCGGTAGCAGGCCGCCGCTCAGAGTCTGATTGAGCACTCCGCGTTGCAGCAGATAGCCGACCGCAAACATGACCGGCAGGACGATGACGAGACTGAGGAACGGGTCCAAGCCGGTATACCAGGTGGCGACGAGCGCGACGTAGGCCGAGAGCACGATCAAGTCGCCATGCGCGATGTTGACGAGCCTCATGATGCCGAACGACATCGATAGCCCGATGGCGAAGAGCGCGTAAAAGCCGCCGAGCAGAGCACCCTGAACGATGATATTGACCCAGGTCATCCGGCGCGGCCCTGTAGCCCGAAGTACGCTGCGGTGATCGCGGCGCGATTGAAATCCTTGGTCGGCGCGGTCAGCGCCAGACGGCCTTCTTGCAGGCAATAAAACCGGGACGAGGCATCGAGTGCGCGGTTGATATCCTGCTCGACCACTACGATTGTCGTGCCCTCGGCGGTGATGGTGCCGAGCGTAGCGTAGATATCGCGGATCACGACCGGGGCCAGGCCGAGCGAAAGTTCATCGCAAAGCAGAAGCCGCGGGTTCGACATCAGAGCGCGGCCGACGGCAGCCATTTGCTGCTGTCCGCCGGAGAGAGACGGCGCCGGCAGCCGGCGCAATTCGTGCAGCCGCGGAAACAGCCGGTAAATGCGTTCGAGATTCCACGGCCCGCGGCGCTCGCTGTGAGTGCCGAGGAGGAGATTCTCCTCTACCGACAAGCTCGGAAACAGCTTGCGTCCCTCCGGGACCAAAGCGATGCCGAGCCTGACAATCTCGTGTGGGGTTTTGTGTCCGATCGGCTGACCGTCGAAAACGATGCTTTGCGGTGGGGTGATAAGCGAGCCGGCGAGGGCCCGCAGGAAAGTAGTCTTGCCGGCGCCATTGGCGCCGATGACCGCGACCGTTTCGCCTTGTTCCACGGTGACGTTGATATCGAACAACGCCTGAAAGTCGCCGTAGAAGGCCGACAGATTCTGGGTCTGCAAAAGCGTCATTCGACCGGCATGCCCATATAAACTTCGCGCACGCGGGCATCATTCATCACCTCGTGCGGATCGCCCTGGACCAGGAGCTGGCCGAAATTCATCACAACGAGCCGGCTCGCCACCGACAACAGCGCATGCACGATGTGCTCGATCCACACGATCGTCGTGCCTTGCGCGTGGATTTGCTTGATGGTGCCGACCAATTCGCTGCACTCATAATCTGTAAGGCCGCCGGCGATTTCGTCGAGCAACAAAAGCTTTGGACTCATGGCGAGTGCGCGTGCCAATTCGAGCCGCTTACGTTGCAAGAGTGTGAGCGTCCGCGCCGGCACATTGGCTTTGTCGTAAAGGCCGGTGATTTTCAATACGTCGCTGCTGCGCTGGTAGCTTTCGCGCTCGCTGGCGCCGCCACCGAAGATGGCGCCGACCAGAAGATTCTCGAAAACGCTCATATTCGCGAACGGATGCGGAATCTGGTGAGAGCGGCCGATGCCCAGGCGCGAGCGCGAGTGCGGGGGTAACGCCGTCACATCGGACCCGCCGAATACCATCCGCCCAGCGCTCGGAGCGACGTCGCCAGTAATGAGGTTGAACAAAGTGGTCTT
>DAIUEQ010000052.1:0-17522 GCA_036845025.1 Xanthobacteraceae bacterium
AGCGGGTTCTCGTAGCGCATGTCGATGACCGCGGTGCCGATCTCGATCCGCTTGGTCTTCGCGCCCACCGCCGCCAGCAGCGGAAACGGCGAACCGAGTTGGCGGGCGAAATGATGGACACGAAAATAGGCTCCGTCCGCGCCGAGCTCTTCGGCGGCGACGGCCAAGTCGATGGATTGCAAAAGGGCGTCGGAGGCCGACCGGGTCTGCGATTGCCGTGAAGGCGTCCAGTGGCCGAATGACAAAAATCCGATCTTTTTCATGGGCATGCGTTTTTGCGAGGTCCGCCGTTTTGCGCCGGTCTGGCGTCTGCGAGAATCGGCATGGCAGTATCACGAGAAGGAAACCGGTGCGAAAGGAAGGTAGTCATGGCGCGAGAAATTGCGAGGCGGCGGGACATGCCGCCGGCCGCTAAACTCCTGGCGCTGGCCATAGGCGCGGCCGCGGTTGGAGCGGTCGCCATCGGCGCGCTTGCGATCGGCCGTATGGCCATCGGAGGGCTGGCAATCCGGCGCGCGCGATTCGGCTCGCTGGAGGTTGACGAACTGACCGTTCGTAAACTTCGAGTCCTTGAGCGCGAGGACCGATGAAGACCGCCGTTACTGCGCGCCTCGCGGCTTGGACAGAAGCATCTGCGTGCATCGAAATAACGCGATGGTCTTGCCGGACGCCTCGCTCTTAACCTCCGCGTCCCAAACTTGGGTCGTCCGTCCGCCATGCAGCAAGCGCGCTTCGCAGCTCACACCGCCGGACAGCGCGGTGCCGAGAAAGTTGGTCTTCAGCTCGATCGTGGTAAAACCAGCGGCCCCCTCCGGCAACGACACCATGCAGCCATACCCGCATGCGGTATCGGCTAGAGCGACGACGGTCGCTGCATGCAAATATCCGTTTGGGGCCAGATGCTGTTTGCCGACGTCAAAGCGGCCACGCGCAAAACCGTGCCGGAGCTCGATCCAATCAAGACCTAGAATGTCGGGCAGAAAGCCCCTCTGCTTGGCGCGAAAAACCGCCGGTGCATCGTCCATGGTGTGCTCCGATATTGCAGTCCGTCATTGCTGCCGGACCAGCAGCATCGGATCCGTGCCTTCCGGAACTCGCTGCCAGGTGTTGGCGTCGTTCTCTTCGAAGCGCCAATTTTGCCCGCGCGACGAAAGCACGATCAGCTCGCCTTGGTCCATGCGCCACGACGTCGGCGCAAAGCGGATCACGCCGGCATCGCAGCCGGGCTTGATCTTGATGGTCATGGAATCGGCGCCGAGCGGCGCTTGCGCCAGAGTGAGCGTGCAGATCGGCTTGCCGGTACCGCGCGCAACCGCCCAATCGCCAATCATGTCTTCCGCAGAGCGAACCGGCGCGGCAGCCGCGCTTTGCAGTATATAGCGGCCTTGTATCGGGTCGAAGCCGTCGTAAATGCCGTCCTCCGCCTTGTTGAGTTCAATCGCCGCCTTGCCCGCGCCATCGAGCAGCCGCAAACCGCCGAAATTGTCGACGGTCCAAGCGACAATATCGTGCGTCGCCGGAAAGACCACCGCGCAGTTTTTATCGATATCGAGTTTGTAGCCGTTGGCAACTTGGTCGGCTCGGAAAACGAAGCGGCAGATTTTGTCGTGATCGGCGTTGGAGAATTCCCAGGTGCCAACCATGGCGGCGGCAGTGTCGCTCTGCGGCGCGGCCTCCTCGGCAAAAGCTCCGTGGGGAACGCCGAAGAGAACACTTATTCCGACCAAGAGGCTAAATATAGCGCCGTGTCTGATGCTCGGTAGGCATCCGCTCATCGCGCGACGCTAGCACGCCGGTATGGCCTCGTCATGATAGCGCGGCGACGACTGGTCGCGGCACGCCCGCTTGTGAAAGCACTCCAAGCTTACATATTTTAGCCACGAGTGTTAGGCACGACGAGGTTTCTGGTGATCGCAGCATGAGCGAAGATATTGATCGGCCACGGCGACCGGCGGTAGAGCCGGAAATCATTCCGCCAGGACGGGCTCGGTCCTTCGACTGGCAGCACGACCGGGTTTATCCGACACACCGCATTTATGTCAGTCCGCTCGGACCGGGTGGCATCGCGCTCATCCTACTTATGCTGGGCGTGCTGGGGGCCATCCTGCTGCTCGTAGTCGTGGGCGCGGTGCTGATCTGGATACCGCTATTGGCCGGGGCAGTTCTGGCCGGTGCGATCGTGCGGATGTTGCGCCGCTGAAGGCTAAGCGGCGTATACCGAGCGTTAACCCTAGCTCTTTATGAATTTTTAACCATGGCGCGCCGTTTGCGACTGGCAGATCGGCTGCTCGTGCGCCCGGGCAGCTTGGGGCTTTGCCGCCTGAAAAAAGACGCTGTTCGAAACCATCAGCACGGCCGGCACCGGGGCTGACAACGATATCGGCAATGTTTGAAGCGCCGCGCCAATTTCAACCCGCGTACGCCGGCAGGCGAAGCCACTCTTTTGTCCCGGCGCCCGCGCCCGGATTCGATCTGCAACAGGCGATGCGCCAAATCTGGCGCGGCAAGACCACCATCCTGATAACGACGGCGGCAGCTCTGCTCCTCGCCGTGCTTTTCATCCTACTGGCGCCGCACAAATACACCGCGGTCACTCAGATCCTCATCGACCCCACCGATTTGCACGGGGTGGGAAGCGACCTCACGCCCGCCAACCCGGCAAATGACGCCGCAGCGCTACAGGTGGAGAGCCAGGTCCGTGTGCTCACATCCGACACCGTGCTGCGCCGTGTGGTCAGTGCCGAAGGCCTCGATCACGATCCGGAATTTATCGGTTCTCCGTCTTGGTTCAGACGCAGCGCTCCTGTCGACAACGCGATCGCTGCCTTGAACACCCTCAAACGGGACGTTCAGGCCAAACGCGCCGAGCGCACCTATGTCGTTGACGTCAGCGTTACCTGCCGCGATGGGGCAAAAGCCGCGCGGCTCGCCAACGCGGTGACGCGCGCCTACCTCGCCGAGCAAACCTATGTGAGGTCGGAAGCGGCACGCCAGGTTTCACAGTCGTTGTCCTCGCATCTCAACGAGCTCAAGGAGCGGGTGCATGAGGCGGAAAATCGTGTCGAGAGCTTCAAGGTCAACAACAATATCTTCAGCGCCGGCGGACAACTGATCAGCGAACAGCAACTCGCCGAACTAAACAATCAGCTGGGAACGGCGCGAGCGCGGACCGCCGCCGCCAAGGCACGCCTCGACCAGGTCGAGCGGCTGCAGGCGTCCGGGATCGAAACCGGCGCCTTTCCCGAGGCCGTACAATCGCAAACCATCGCCATGCTGCGAACCCAATATGCGGAAGTCATGCGACGCCAAGCCGAACAGATGACCACGCTCGGACCGCGGCACCCCGCGGTCATCGAAATCAAGGCCGAGGCCGACCGGCTGCGGCGGAATATAGACGACGAAATCCATCGCATCGCGCTGTCGGCGCGAAGCGACTATGAAGGCGCGCGCGCAAATGAGGAAACGCTCGCCGCCAATCTGGAGCGGCTCAAGCGTAACGCGGTCGCGACCAACGAGGCCATGGTGTCGCTCCGCGAACTCGAGCGCGATGTGCTGGCGAGCCGGGCGGTCTATGAGGCATTTCTCGTCCGCGCCCGGGAGACCGGGGAACAGGAACGGATCGACACCAAGAACATTCGCGTCATTTCGCCCGCTGACGTACCGCTGCGCCGCAGCTTCCCGCCGTCGAATTTCTTGATCGCCATCGGCGCGCTGCTCATCGGCGCAGCTACGGGCGTCGGCATCGTATTGAGGGGACCGGAATCGCAGCCCGCGGAAACGAAGCCGCGCCGGAGCGGCGTATTAAGTTCGTGGTTCGGCACGCTCGCCTCCGCGACCAGCAAACTGCGCCCCGCCGCCCGCGATACAAGCGCATTGCCGATTCTCGCGGTGCTGCCGAATGTGGATGTCAGTTACGGGTTGAGCGCGGCGGAAGATCCGAAATCGCGCTTTGCCTCCGAAATCCAAAAGGTCCACGACGCCGTGCGCGAGGGTCATAAGGGTCGCGGCAATCCAACCGTGCTGGTGATCACTTCCACCGACGAAGACGACACCGTCGCGGTCGCGCTTATGCTCGCCGCCGCGGCGACCGTAAAGCACAACGTTTTGCTGATCGACGCGGACGTGGAGAGGCGGACGCTCTCGGCGCTTGATGCCGACCACACCAATGCCGGCCTGATCGACGTGGCAACCGGACGCCGCAAGCTCGCTGACGTCGTCGTGCGCGATGCCGACACTAACATTAATCTCTTGCCGTTTGTCGCCCCGGGAAGCCGTCGCAATGGTTCGCTCCGCGAGGCGGACGTCAAAAAGGCGTTCGAGCAGACCAAAAGCTTCGACATGGTGATTGTCGCCGCCATTCGGCTGAACGGCGAGCCGTGCACGCGCATGTTTGCGAGCCTGGTCGACCATATCGTCTTGGTCGCCAGAGCTGACGAACAAAACACCGAGGCGATCGAACGCCTGATGGCTGACCTCGGCCGTGATGCGCGCAAAGTGCGCGGCGCGGTGCTGACCGGAGTGGGCACGGCGTGAGTTTGCGCCGCGGCCGCAGCCCGGCGCGCTGGCCGCAGGAGCGAGTACAAGAGAGAGTAACAGTGACCCGGCTCGGGTATTTCCGCACCGAAAATTCGCAGGCTACCGCCGCCGGCGACAATGACACGTTGCTGCGCGGCATTTTGCTCGCCGCCGTTTTCCTGGTGCTGTGGATTTCACTTCATCCCTTCGTCAGTCTCGGTGATCCCGATGAACTCACCGAGACCGGAAGCTTCGCCAATCAAATCGCCTATTCGCTGCTGCTGGTTTTGCTTGCGGCATGGTGCTTTACGCATGATCCGAGCCGTTTGCTCGTTCTGCTACGGCCGGTTTTTGTCGCCATGCTGCTCTGGTTCGTTCTCAGCGTCGCGACTTCGTGGGAACCCGCCCTCTCCGCGCGCCGTCTGATATTCACGCTCATCAGCATGAGCATCGCGGCCATGGTGTTATTGCTGCCGACGAACCAGCGGCACTTTGCCGGCGTCATGGCTGCGGTGGTGCTGATTGTCCTTGCTGCCTGTTACCTCGGCGTCCTGTTGGCTCCGGCGCTTACCGTTCATCAAACCAGCGATCTCGCCGAGCCGGAACTCGCGGGCGATTGGCGCGGCGTCTTCTCGCACAAGAACGAAGCCAGCGTGGCAATGGTGCTCTTCATCTTTTTCGGAATGTTTGTTGCTCGCGTGCGCAGTTTAGTTCTCGGCGGTCTGATCGTCGTGTCGGCCCTGGTGTTTCTCCTGTTCACCCAGTCGAAAACCGCGATCGCCATGTTGCCGATAACACTGATCGTGACCGCCCTGATCAACCGCATCCGCAGTCCCGCCATCGGCGTTGCGTTCGGTCTGCTTGTGGTCGGCGCCTTCATCGTCCTGTCGATCGGTTCGCTTTTTTCCGAACAGGTGCGCGACCTGCTCGATTTGATTCTGCCGGACGCGTCTTTCACGGGGCGAACCGACATTTGGCAATTCGCGCTCGATCACATCGCGCAGCGTCCGATCACGGGTTACGGCTTTGGGGCATTCTGGGGAACGCACGAAGTCGTCTATGGGATGAGCGGCAATTCGGTCTGGGCCAATGCCGTTGCTCACGCGCACAACGCCTATCTCAATTTGGCACTCACCATCGGGATTCCCGGATCGCTGCTGGTCACCGCTTGGCTTGTTGTGCTTCCCTTGGTCGATTTTTACCGCGGACCGGCCGATCCGGCGGCGTTGCCACTCAAGCTCTTGTTCTTGCGCACCTGCATGTATGCGGCGTGCGCCTCCTGCTTTGAAAGTTTGTTGCTGCAGGAAGGCGGCCTGTTTCTTTTCACCGCCGCCTTCGGCTTGCGTTTTCTTTCGCTGGCGCGGATCAAGCCGTAAGTCGCGCGAACCAAAGCATCGCCAAATTTATGGTTTACGCACGGCGCCGGAACGCGTCGTCCGGAATCGAAACGCGTTGCGCCAATCGGCGGCGCTCTTAAGACTAACGCCCGAATTAACTTTGTTTGTTTGCTCCTTCCGCCTAGAGCTTGGCGAAAGGAGCCGGATGATGACCGGGCAGATCGGCTGTCTTCACTTCGACGGAACGGCCGAACGCCAGTGGTCCGTTCCGGCGCTGCAAATCGGCGGTCTGCCGATCGCGTTAATCAATCGCGCCAACTCCGCGCAGCTTATGCTCGATGCCGCGTTGCGCCGCCGCGACAGCATATTGCCTCCACTGATCTTCAGCTCCGCGAACGGCCAAGTCCTTTCCATGTGCGCGCGGCACTCTTCCATCCGCGAATTGTTTCTCGCCGCCGATCTCATTCATGCCGACGGCATGCCGCTGGTTTTTGTGTCGCGGATGCTTCACAAGCCGCCGCTGCCGGAGCGCGTCTGCACGACCGATCTGTTCCACGACGTGGCGCGGATCGCGCCATCGCGCCGGGCGCGGATGTTTCTCCTCGGCGCCACGCAAAAGGTCATTGACGAAGCCGCGCGCCGCATTCGCCGGCTCTATCCCGAACTCGATGTTGTGGGCCACGCGAGCGGTTACTTGCGGCGCGAGGAGGATGAAGAACGCGCTATTGAGCTCATCAACGCCGCCCGTCCAGACATTCTATGGCTTGGGCTCGGCGTACCGGCCGAGCAGGCCTTCGCGGTACGCAATCGCAGCCGGCTGCGCGTGGGATTGATCAAAACCTCGGGCGGCTTATTCGACTACATCTCCGGCAAAAACGCCCGGGCGCCGGCGTGGATGCGAAGTGCCGGCCTCGAATGGGCCTTCCGCACGTATCTCGAACCGCGCCGTCTCGCCGGACGCTATCTCGCGACCAATCCGCACGCGCTATTCCTCTTGCTCACCCGCACTACGGTCGGCGCGCGAAGCAATATCTCCAGCGAATTGAAATCGGTCCGATGATCAGGAGTGCTGTCTTGCCATGACCGAACGCTTGGTACCTCACGTGTTCGTCTGCGTGCCGACATTTCGTCGTCCCGAGGGCTTGCGCAAATTGCTGACGCATCTCGAGCAATCGATTTATGCGGGAATGATCGAGGTCGTCGTCGTCGACAATGACACCGTGACTCGCAGCGGCGCCGTGGTCGTTGACCAAATGGCTCCCACCTACCGGTTTCCACTGCGCTGCCTCGTTGAGCCGCGCCGCGGGCATACTTACGCGTACAACCGCGCGTTCGTCACTGCCTGCCGCGCGACGCCGGCGCCGGATTACGTCGCGGTGCTCGACGACGACGAATATCCACACCCGAACTGGCTTGGCGAAATGATCAGCGTCGCTAAAAGTACCGAGGCCGATATCGTCGGCGGCCCGGTGTTCCCGGTGTTCGATGCGCCCGAGCATTGGCTGGCACGCAGCGGCCTTTACACACCGACCCGCTACAAAACCGGACCGGTGGCGATGATCTATGGCGCCGGAAACATGCTGATCCGGCGCGACATGCTCGAAAACTATCTCGACGAGCCGTTCGACCACGCCTTCGCCTTCACCGGCGGCAGCGATTACGATTTCTTCTGGCGATGCCGCAAGGACGGCCATTCTTTTGCTTGGGCCGACGACGCGCATGTGTTCGAAACCACGCCGCGCTCGCGCACCACGGTCGCCTATTTGCTGCGGCGGCGATTCCGCACCGGCACCGAGGCGACGCGCATCGACCGCAAGCTGGCGGGGAGTGTGGACGGCCCGCTGCGCCGCTGGTGTAAGGCACTCGGCCTGATCGGCACCGGGACTCTATCGCTGCCCTTTACCGCGCTCGGCGGCCGGCCCGGGATGATGCGTAGCCTGATGTGGACTGCCCGCGGCGCCGGACGCATCGCGGCCGAGTTCGGAATTTCATACGAGGAATATCGGTAGCATGCTCGCCGAACCGCTCGAGGACCCAAACACCGCATCGCTGTCGATGCGTGTCAGCGGCATGGCGGCGCGGTTTGTCGCGCGCCAGAGCCGCAGCAAGCTGCTGGATCTGCGCGGGGCGGCGCCGACGGTCACTTTCACCTTCGACGATGTGCCGGTTTCGGCGTGCGAGTTGGGGGCCGGCATCCTCGAGAGCTATGGCGTGCGCGGCACCTTTTACGTCGCCGGCAGAGGCTGCGGCAGGACCAGTCCGGACGGTCCGGCATGCGCTTCAATCGACCAGTTGCGGCCGATCTGGGCGAATGGCCACGAGATTGGATGCCACACTTACTCGCATCCTGCGGTCCGCCACATGCCGCTCGACGAATTGAAGTCCGAGCTCGACCGAAACCAGGCGGCACTCGCCGAAATCAACGGCAACATTGTCTTGCGCAGTTTCGCTTATCCCTACGGCGACCTTTCGGTTCGCACCAAACGTTATCTCGAAGGTCGTTTCGATTCGTGCCGTTCGAGCCACGCCGGCATCAACACCGGCCTTGCGGATCTCGGCGCGCTCGATGCCTGGCCGCTGCAGAACGCCGCGCTTGATCGTGACAAGATTGTGCGGCTGATCGCCGAAACAGTGCACCGGCGCGGGTGGCTGATTTTCTACAGCCACGAGGTCGCCGAGCAACCCGGCAGATTCGGCGTCTCGCCTGACCTACTCGAATGGGCGGTGAGCACGGCGAAACGCGCCGGATGCGTTCTCACCAACGTCGCCGAAACGCTGAAGTTCGTCAGAGCCGCGCCGGATGGACGTCGCGCGCATGCGGTGTGGTGACATGGAAACATCGGCTATCTCGCCCGCAAGCAACCTCTCCGCCAGCGACGCGTCCACGCCCAAAGTAACCGTGGTGATCGCGGCCTATAACGCCGAGCGATTCATTCGACAAACGCTCGATAGCGTCTTTGCGCAGACCTTGCGCGAAGTCGAGTTGATCGTTGTCGATGACGGCTCGACGGACGGCACCCCCGCCATCTTGCGCACGATCGACGATCGGCGTCTTAGCGTGTTGCGCCAAGCTAATGGCGGAGTGAGCGCGGCGCGAAACGCCGGGCTGGCGCTTGCGCGCGCGCCTTACATTTTCTTCCTCGATGCCGATGACGTTCTCCTACCGGACGCGCTGCAGCGCATGGTCGCCGCCCTGGACAACAACCCGGATCGCGTCGCGTGTTTCGCGCATCACGTCAGGATAACGGAAGACGGCGCCGAGCTGACGCGGCGGACCGATTTGTCGCTGAAAATGTTTCCGGCCGACGACACGTTACCCAACCTGGTCACCAAAAACTTCATTGTTTGCGGTGCGATTTGCATCAGGACCGAGGCCGCCCGGCAGGTCCGCGGCTTCAACCCCGAGCTGAAGTGGGGTGAAGATTGGGAATTCTGGTGTCGCCTCGCGGTACTGGCCGACTTCGTCGCCATGCCGAACGACATCGTGCTGATGTATCGGCAACACGGTGGCAGCGCGAATTTTCGCTGGCGTAATTCGCCGACCCGGCCCGATTACAAGGCCATCGAGGCCGTGTACTCGCACACCGCCATTGCGCAACGGTTTCCAGCGGTCGAACTTAAGCACCGGAAGCGGCTCGCCCACATCGACGCCTTCTGGACTGCCGCGCGCAACGCTTACGTCCAGGGGCGAACCATCGAGTTCTTGACCTATTTGTTTGTCGGCGCACTGCGCTATCCCGACAGCATTTTGCGACCCGGCCTGGTTTATCTGTTTCTGCGCGGTCTGCGCCGCGCCAAAGCGCTGCCGGCGACTCCGCTCCGGTCCGGCGGCGCGGTCGGATGACGGCGCGACCGATCACAGTTTTGGGTTCCGGACAATGATCAACCCGTACGCGGTCATCTATCTCGCGGCCTACATGGTGCCGGCGGCGGTCGGCTTCCTTGCGCTGATCCTGTACACGCATCTTCTATCGCCGGCTCAATACGGCATCTATGTCGTCGGCATGAGCATCGCCGGAATCGTCTCGGCGCTGTTCTTTACCTGGATACGGTTGTCGGTCTCGCGGTATCAAGCACGCTCGCCTGATCTCGATCTGCGCGGCGCGGCGGCGGCCGGCTACGGCGGTACCGTCTTGATCATCGCCTGCGTCACGCCGCTGGTCATGGTGATCGTGCGGCCGGATGTCGGCCTTGGGTTTGTGGCGGCAAGCCTGTTTCTTTCGCTCTCGTCCGCGGCCTTCGAGATCAGTCAGGAATTCAAGCGCGCCCGCTTTAATCCGGTGCGCTTCATGACTATCGCGATGATCCGCGCTGTAACTGGATTGACGTTGGGTTACGTCGCTATCAGGCTCGGAACCGGCGGCCTCGGTCTTATTGTCGCGGTGGGCTTGAGCTATCTCACGGTCAATGTCCTTAACCTCCGAAACGGCGCGGCAAAAACGTTGCCGGTCTTTAAGACCGAAAATCTGGTGCAGTTTCTGCGCTATGGCTTGCCGTTCACGCTCGGCGCGTTTGCGTTCTCGCTGCACGCCGCGCTCGACCGTCTAGGTGTTGCTTATTTGCTCGGCGAAAGCGGCGCCGGCCATTATGGTCTAGCCGCCGATTTGACTCGGCAGTTGGTCGCCGTTCTTGCCGCCAGCGTGGCGTCAGCCATGTTTCCGATTGCATTTCGCAGCTTCGCCGAAAAAGGCGCCGGCGCGACGCGCGAACGCTTGAGTGAAGGGTTCGAAATCCTGCTGGCGCTACTCGCGCCGGTCGTCGTCTGGCTCGCGCTCTCCGCGGACGTTGTCGCCGGCGGTCTGCTCGGTCGCGAATTCCGCGATAGCGTAGTTGCCCTTCTGCCGCTGCTGGCCTTCGGCCGCATGTGCGGCGCGATCAATCAATACTATCTGCAAGCCAGTTTTCAGCTCGCGGAGAAGCCGTTGCTGCAAGTCACCCATGACACCCTCATTCTGCTCTTGAATATGGCGCTCCTGTTTCCTCTCACGCTGACGTTCGGATTGCGCGGCACCGCGGCGGCGGTGCTATTGGCCGAGGGGCTCGGTATTGTCATCGGCATTGCGCTGTCGCACCGCGCCTTCCGATTGCCGCTCAATATTCGGGGCATCATCCGCGTATCCGCGGCAACAGGCGTGATGGCGGCGACCACGCTAGCGCTGAAAATGACGCCGGCCGATCACGGATTATTGCAGCTTATCGGCTCTGTGCTGATCAGCGGAATAGCTTATGCCGCCGCGGCGCTGGCATTCGATGTCGCGGGATTTCGCTCCATGCTGGTCGCATTTGTCCGCTCGCAGCCACATGACACCCGGCTTTTGCCGCTGACCCATAACCTCGCGCAACCGCGCGAACAGCCTTAAGCACCGACTTCTGAAGGGCGTAGCGGGCAGGTCTGAGCGGCGGACCGCCTATTCCTTCTGGCAAAAATAATCGACGACCGTCCACAGCGGCTTTCGCTGATAATCCCGGTCGAGCGGTAACGGCCGATTAGGCAGGCCATCCGAGCGTTTGAACCACATCGGCATCCAGGTATAGCGGTCGGTGATCCCCCAAGTGGCGATGACTTCGGGACGCGCACCTGCGAATACCGCCGCAAGGAAGTCGTGAGCGCGCGCCGCGACCATGGCATCGCGCGACGAAACCTCTGGCGGCAAGTCCGCGTCAATCACGTCAAGCTCGGTGACATGGACCGATAGCCCGAGCGATTTCATTTCGGCAACGAAGCCAGTCACACCATCGCTGTCGATTTGATATTTGCCCCGGAGGTGGCCTTGCAGCCCGACCCCGTGCAACGGCACGCCGCGCCCGAGCAGATCGCGCACTAGCGTCGCGAGCGCCTGGCGCCGCGCCGCAAAGTTTTCGCCGACACACTCGATGTCGTAATCGTTGAGGATCAATTCGGCGGACGGATCGGCCTGGTGCGCCAGCCGAAAGGCGGTGTCGATGTAACGATCGCCGAGATAGCGCAGCCAGATCGAGGGCCGCAGGCCCGGAGCCTTTCCCTTTGTTTCCTCGATTGGCTCATTGACTACATGCCACGTCTTGACCTTGCCGCGGTACCTGGAGACGACGCGCTCGATGTGAATCGCGAGCTCCCGCTCGGCCTCGGCGGCGCTGCTGATTTGCTTGGTCCATTCCGGCATCGCCGCATACCAAACCAACGTATGGCCGCGCATCAGCATCTCGTTCGCCTCGGCAAACGCGAGTACTTTGTCGCCGTAATCGAAATTGAATTGGTCGCGGGTCGGACGCAGATAATCCCAGTACAGGCCGTATTCCGGAGTGAGCTGCTGACAATAGCTTTCCAGCGCGGCGCGGTACTCGGCCTCGTCCTGCAGCGGCGCAATGTTGACGCAGGCACCGTACGGCACGCGCCCCTCCACGCGCGAAGCCGAGGCCCTGTTGCCGGAGGCGGTTGCCAGTGCCGCGAGAAAGCCGGCGCTACCCGCCAGCGTCTGTCTGCGTGATAACATCGTGATCCGTTTGCGAATGCCCGCGGACTTTTAATGCCGCGTCGGTTCGCATTATGAGCGGGCCTCCGCTAAGGCGCAGGCCCGTCGCAAAATTCAATCGAATTAACCTTTACGCGCTCAATCGCTTCTTACTGGGTGCTGCATGTGGGACTCTCATGTCGCGGTATCCCCATCCCGCGCAAGAGGTCATTTTTGTGAACGTCCTGGAGCTGGCGCGGCTCGGCGCCCACCACGCACGCAACGCCGTGGCCGAAGAAATTTATCTGCGCACCGGCCGCGACATGACCGTGCCGGTGTCGATCTATGGCGAAGTGATCGAACGGTGCAATTACAAGTGCCGTTATTGCGAGTATTGGCGGTTTGCGCATTACCGCGATGAAATGTCGATCGACGAGTGGAAAAATGCCCTGCGCGATCTCAAACAATTCATCGGGCATTACCACATCGAATTTTCCGGCGGCGAGCCGTACATCAAAAAAGGCTTCCTCGATCTTATTGAGTTTTGCGGCGAGGCCGGAATTAAATGGGGCGTCACCACCAACGGCGGCGCTTTCGGCAACGAAAAGGTGGTCGAGAGGACGGTAGCGGCCGAACCGTTCAACATCAACATTTCCATCGATTCACACGACGCGAAAATCCACAACTACTCGCGCGGTATCGACGACTCGCTCAGTGATATCGTCACCGGCATCGGCAATGTCATTCGTGCGCGAAGCCGGCACGGCGCCAACTTTCCCATCATCGTCAAGCCCGTCGTACACAAGCTGAACTTTCGCCTCCTGCCCGAGATGATCGCGTGGGCGAGCGACATCGGCGCGACCGCGATCAACTTCCAGCCGCTCGAACAACACACCGCCGAAGCCAAGGACGAATTCTGGATCGGTCCAGAGGAACTCGACGACCTTATTGTCGTGAAAGACCGCCTGCTGGCAATGAAACGCGCCGGAGCCCCAATCCTGAATTCGGAGCTATTGCTCAATCTTTGGCCGAACCATTTTCGGCGGGAAAAAGCGCCGCGCGAAGCGATGCCGTGCCGCATCGGCTTGCGAAACTTCTTCATCCGCTCCGACGGTCGCGTCGAGGTCTGCTGGAATTTTCCCGCGATCGGCAATGTGCGCACCCAGACGGCGCGAGAAATCTGGCGGGGCAAGGAGGGCGTGGAGCGTCGCAAGGAAACTGTTGCCTGCGAGACGCTGTGCCTCTTTACGTGCCTCTCGCAGAAAAATCTGAGCGACAAGATTGGCATGGGCATGAAGCTGCTCGCCAAACCGAAAGCCGGCGCCCCGAAGAATATTGCCTCAAGACGTATCGGCTGATCGCGCGCTTCGGGTTGGAAATTCAACCCCAGCGCGTTCAAAATACTCCCACGCCTTTTTCATCGAAGTGTCACACAGGGCGCGCAAGGTGCGCCCTGACTTCGAATGCGAGGGATCTCCATGAGTGACATCGCCCTACCCGGTTCGATCGAACCGGCAGCCCGCAAGGGCCCCGACCTCACCGGCGCCGTCAATCCGCTGACCGGCATAATCTTCGGCGGCATCATCGCGGCTGTTATTTTGTTCGTCGCCTACAGCATCTATTCCGATATCGATGCGGCCGGCGGTAAAGTTACCAGCTATGCGCCCTTCCTTCTGCTGTTTGTCGCGCTTCTGATCGCCCTCGGCTTTGAGTTCGTCAACGGCTTTCACGACACCGCCAACGCGGTCGCGACCGTCATCTATACGCGTTCGCTGCCGGCAAACTTTGCAGTGATCTGGTCGGGCTGTTTCAATCTGCTCGGGGTTCTTGCATCCAGCGGCGCCGTCGCCTTCGGCATCATTTCGCTCCTTCCGGTCGAACTCATATTGCAAGTCGGCAGCAGCGCCGGATTTGCCATGGTCTTCGCGTTGTTGATCGCCGCCATAATCTGGAATCTCGGTACCTGGGCGTTCGGCCTGCCGGCGTCGAGCTCGCATACCCTGGTCGGCTCGATCATCGGCGTTGGCATTACCAATGCTCTGTTGCATGGCCGCAGCGGCACCTCGGGCGTCGATTGGAGTAAGGCCAAGGAAGTTGGCGAAGCCCTATTGCTGTCGCCGCTATTCGGATTTGCCCTCGCCGCCGTCTTGCTGCTGCTGTTGAAATCGGTCGTTCGCATCCCCGCGCTCTACGCCGAACCGAAAGGCGATCAACCGCCGCCGTGGTGGATTCGCGGCATTCTTATTCTGACCTGCACATTGGTCAGCTTTTTCCACGGCTCGAATGACGGCCAAAAGGGCATGGGCCTGATCATGCTCATTCTGATCGGCACGGTGCCGACCGCTTACGCTCTCAATCGCGCGCTGCCGCCTGATCAATTGCAGGTGTTTGACTCGCGATCGCAGGCGGCAAGCGCCGTTATTACGCAGAAAGCCGCGGGCCATGCCGTGCTCGGCAATCCGCGCCCGGCGGTCACGGCATTTGTTGCCAGCCACGAGCTCAACGAAGGGACCTATCCTTCGCTGGCCGTGCTGGTGAGCGACATCGCCAGCCAAGTGACGAAGTATGGTTCGCTAGCCAGGATGCCGTCGGAGACGATCGGCAATACCCGCAACGACATGTATCTGGCATCTGAGGCGATCCGCTTCCTGATGAAGGATAAGGCCGCCGACCTTTCCGCCAACGATATCAGCACGCTCACCGCCTATAAGTCTTCGCTCGACGGCGCGACCAAATTCATTCCAACTTGGGTCAAGGTTGCGGTCGCCATCGCACTTGGTCTCGGAACCATGATCGGTTGGAAACGGATCGTCATCACCGTCGGCGAGAAGATCGGCAAGACGCATTTGACCTATGCCCAAGGCGCCTGCGCCGAGATCACTGCCGCCTGCACCATCGCCGCCGCCGACATCTACGGATTGCCGGTATCGACGACCCACGTCTTGTCGTCAGGCATCGCCGGCACGATGGCGGCGAACGGCTCGGGGCTACAGCTTTCGACCGTGCGCAACATTGCGCTCGCCTGGATACTTACCCTGCCCGCAGCGATGGCGATTTCGGGGATTCTGTACTGGTTCTTCTCGACGCTATTTGGCTAAGCAACACTGCCTACGTCCAGCGAGAAGGGCGCCGACGTGATCGGCGCCCTTTTTATTTACGTTCGATCAGATTTCGGTGCGCAGGACGCGGTTGAACAGCGCGCTATCGCGAGCCGGCGTCGAAAAGGACCCGTTCGCAAAGCCGCTCCGGATCGCGCTCCCCACGTCGCGCAAGCTCGACAATCCTGACCGCCACAGTTTCGCGTTCGCGGTCCGCGGTGTCCGGAAGCTTGAGTGCATGACACGCTTGATCAAGCGCGGCCGACATCGCGCGCAACGCCTCCGGATCGAATACGGACTGGCCTCTCACAAATGGAAGGATAGTGCCCATTCGGTCCCCGTCACGCGGTGATCAAAGCTGCTGCGTTCAAAACATACGCTGGTTCGGCGCTAAATGTCAATTTCTCTTTCGATATAACACTTTGACTTAATTGATGTTTTTTGCAGTTTCCGCACTAAGTATGTTAAGACGGTCAATGGCGGTATTGACTTATAGAACATCGGTAGCTAATTATACTCACATAACTCAAACGAGGGAGACTGGCGTCATGGTCGACCGTTTGCGGGGCGAGCGCCTACAGATCATGCTCTCACCGGAAGAGCTGGCGCTGATCGACGATTTCCGTTTCGCCAAACGCATGCCGTCGCGAGCAGCGACGGTGCGAGAATTGTTTCGCCGCGGATTGGCGGCGGAAGGATTTGTGATCGCGCCTTTGGGGCAACGCTCGAAAGACTTTGGGGTCGATGCCAAAGCGGCGCGGCTGCGGCGTTAGGCAGCGGTGTGGTGCCCGCGCTTAGGCTACCGGCTTGCCGGCGGGTACTTCACGGTTATCGGACTTCAAATCGCTTGATGATCTCGGCGGCGATCGGCACCGCCTTGATGATCGAGGGATCCGCCGGGTCGCGAATAGCCCAAACGCGCTTCTCTTGCCCCGTTACGGCAAGTTCGCTGCGCACGCTGATGCGGTGCTCGACGTCAAAGCTCGAGCGGCGAAATTCGACGACTTGCGACGTCATTTCCATGACCTCGCCAAAGCGCACCGCCGAAAGAAATTGAGCATTGACCTCCACCAAGGGAAATAACGGGTTGGAGGCGAGGCCATAGGCGCTGGCCATTTCGGCGGGCTTCACTCCCAGTGCCGTTTCGAACAGCGCCCAAGTCCCCCAATCAAAAAATTCAAAAAACCGGCCGTTGAAGGCTATCCCGGCGGGGTCGCAGTGTCCCCATTCGAGGGAAAATTGCCGCCGGTTGATGAGACTGCCCATTTCTAGTGATTGCCTGAATTAAACGGCCGAAGCGCCGCGCGGCCAACGGATGCCCGCGTGTCTCCGCGTGTTTCTCTCGTTCATTTCGACTCCTGCACGCCTGCTTAAAAAATAGGCAATGAACAAAACCTGGGCGGAATCAAATTGGGCGTTACTCTTGCGCGTCTGACTCGGGCTTCGCGGATTCCACGAGGAGAGACAGTGACTTAACCTTCCCCCTCGATTGGCACGCTCCTTGCGATTTCCTCTGTGCGCGACGGCGACGTGCCGATTGCGCGCGTCTAACAGAGGAAAACGCGATGCTCAACCCGATAGACGCGGTCGCTAAGCGATCGCGAGGTCGCCGCTGGCTTGCCGCCGCGGCCGGCCTGACCCTTGGCCTCATGGCGGCGCTGCCCGCTCGGGCCGAAGATACAATCAAGGTCGGCATACTTCATTCTCTATCCGGCACCATGGCCATCAGCGAGACGACGCTGAAGGACGTGGTCCTCATGCTCATCGACGAGCAGAACAAGAAAGGCGGCCTGCTCGGCAAAAAGCTCGAAGCGGTCGTGGTCGACCCGGCGTCGAACTGGCCGCTATTCGCGGAAAAAGCTCGCGAGCTGATCAGCAAGGACAAGGTGTCCGTGGTATTCGGCTGCTGGACCTCGGTGTCGCGCAAATCGGTCCTGCCGGTCTTCAAAGAGCTGAACAACCTTCTGTTCTATCCAGTCCAGTACGAGGGTGAGGAAAGCGAGCGCAACGTGATCTACACCGGCGCCGCTCCGAACCAGCAGGCTATTCCGGCCGTCGACTACCTTGCAGGATCTGAAGGCGGCAACGTGAAGCGCTGGGTGCTGGAAGGCACCGACTACGTCTATCCGCGCACCACCAAC
>DAIUEQ010000053.1:0-17517 GCA_036845025.1 Xanthobacteraceae bacterium
CAAACAGATGGAAAAAGGTCCCGTCGTTCAGTTTGATCACCAAATATCGCACGTCCGCGGGTGACTTCGCGTGCAGCTCGCGAAACACTCCCTCGATGAGGCGCTGATTTTCCTCGATTTTTTCCGGTTTGACGCGGTATCGCACGAGCTTTTTTGACATGACTTAATCCTTTCATGGGGCGTGCCGATGAGACATTTCGTGAAAGACTAAAAGATTCCGTCCGGATGAAATTCGTTTCGGTACTTCCGAATACACGTACTCAACATTCCATCAGCCCGTCGGGGCGGCAGCGTCAAGCCTCAGCGCCGGGTTTGCCTTCGCCCGGGAAATTGGGTTCAAGTATCCGTCATGCTCAAGACCATTTCCGCTTTCGACCGTATTGGCGAAGAGAACGCTTTTGCCGTGCTGGCGCGGGCAACCGAACTCGCCGCCCAAGGCCGCGACATCATCAATCTCGGGATTGGCCAACCGGATTTCCGCACGCCGGACTTTATTGTCGAGGCGGCGATCAAGGCTTTGCGCGACGGCCATCACGGCTATACGCCGGCGGTCGGCATTCTGGCGTTGCGCGAAGCGGTCGCCGCAGACCTCCACAAGCGATTCAAAGTCGGCGTTTCGCCCGACGCGGTGATGATCTTTCCCGGCGGCAAGCCGACCATGTTCATGTCGATCCTGATGTTCGGCGAGCCTGGCGCCGATATTCTTTACCCCGATCCGGGTTTTCCTATTTACCGCTCGATGATCGAATTCACCGGCGCGCGCCCGGTGCCTATACCAATTCGCGAAGAGAATAATTTCGCGTTCTCCGCCGATGAAACGCTGTCACTGATTACGCCGCGGACGCGGCTCATTATCGTCAATTCTCCCGCGAACCCGACCGGCGGTGTCACGCCGAAACGGGAAGTCGACAAGCTTATCGCCGGGCTCGAGGCTTATCCCGATATCGCGATCATGTCGGACGAGATCTACGACCACATGCTCTACGACGGGGAGACGCATGTTTGCCTGCTGCAATATCCTTCGATCCGCGATCGGCTGATTTTGCTCAACGGCTGGTCTAAAACCTACGCCATGACCGGTTGGCGGCTTGGCTACGCCGTGTGGCCCGGAAAGCTTTACGATCAAGCGCGTAAGCTCGCGGTGAATCTGCATTCGTGTGTCAATGCCGCCGCGCAATATGCCGGTCTTGCGGCGTTGACCGGGCCGCAAGATGCAGTCGGCGAGATGGTCGCGGAATTCGATCGGCGTCGGCAAGTGGTGGTTGACGGGCTCAATCAACTGCCGGGCATTTCGTGCGCCACGCCGAAGGGCGCGTTCTACGCGTTTCCCAACGTCAAACGGACCGGATGGAAGGCAAAGCCGCTCGCCTCGGCGCTGCTCGAAGACTCGGGCGTCGCCCTGATCGGCGGCCCGGATTTCGGGGTGCTGGGCGAAGGCTATATGCGTGTGTCCTACGCCAATTCGACGGAGAATATTCTCCGCGCGCTCAATCGCATCGGCGAGTTCTTGGCAAGTCGCAAGGCGGCGTAGCGGCCTTTTTGCTTATCCCTGTTGCGTCAGTCGGAAGCCGATCAGAACGATCACGAGACCGACAAGCTGCGAAACCGTCGGCACGACGCCAAGCGCAAGGAATCCGATCAGCAGCACGAATGGCGAAACCAGCGAGGGAAACAGTGCGGCGCGCGACACACCAAGGAGAACGACGGCGCGGGTGAAAAGGTAGGTGGCGCCTGCTCCGGCGAGTGTGCCTTGTACGATCGCCTGCAGAAGATTTTCCCAGAAGCCGGCGGCGATCAGATTGTCGTAGGTGAAAGCGAGAAACGGCAAACAAACGAGCGACAGCACGCTCGTGATGGCCACGGCCTGCATCGCCGCGATGCGCCATCGGCGTACCAGCATACCGAAGGTCGCAAAGAGGCACCCGGCCGCGACAAACAAAAGATCGCCGCCGACGCCGTGGGCGCCGATGGTGTGGAGCGCTTCGGCTCCGATCACGGCCAGGCCAACAACAATGGTCAGCGCGCCGGCCAAGCGACGCGCCGGCAGCGGCTCCTTCAACACGAAGCGCGCCAGCAACAATCCGCCAAGTGCCGCGCAGGACGGCTGAATGATGCCGCCGTGGCCGAGCGGAACGAACACGTAACCAACGTAGCTCGACAGCGCGAGCGGCAGCCCGCCAAATATCGCCAGCGTGAAAGCGCGGCCCCAGCCTAAGCTGCGAATTTCGGCAAAGCCGCTTTTGGCGAGAAACGGCAGCGCCAGCAATCCCGGCCACACATAGCGATGCAGCGCCAGTACAAATGGCGAAACGCCGACGTCGATGCCGTGGCGCGCCGCGACAAAACCAAGCGCCCAGCATAGTGCCGCGCCGGCGCCGCACGATACGCCGATCGCCATCGTGTGTCTGACCGCTGGCGGCGGCTGAACTTGATCCATCGCACCTGCAACATAGACGGGCGAGACAGCAGCCTACAATGCGCGAATGGGCGGACCAGGCTTCGCCAAAAGCGGAGCTTCGTTATTCAGGCCAGGGCGCGTCGGCCTCCTTGAGTAGCTCAAGACCGCCAACCGCCGTCACTCGGCCGGCTTCGATTCGCACGACCTCGGTGGCGATCTGGCGCAGTTCGGTAGCGATATGGCTGACGTAGACCATCGGCACGTTCGAGTCGTCGCGCAAGCGGATGAGGTAAGGAAGGATTTCACGCTTATGTCCGGCGTCGAGCGAGGCCAACGGCTCGTCAAGCAGCAAGAGCCGCGGCCGCATCAGCAGCGCGCGGCCGATGGCGATACGTTGGCGTTCGCCACCGGATAAAAGCCGCGGCCGCCGATCTAGCAGTTGGCCGATGTCGAGAAGCGCGACAATACGGGCGAATCCATCCATGTCGTGCGGGCGACCGCTCATCCGGCGGCCGTAGTCAAGGTTTTGACGCACGCTCAGGTGCGGAAACAGCCGGCCCTCCTGAAAGACATAGCCGATACCGCGGCGATACGGCGGTAGGTTTATTTTTGCGGCGGCGTTGAACATCACCGTTTTATCGAGCGTGATCGAGCCGGCGTCAGGCCTGATCAAACCTGCGATCATGTTGACAATCGTCGTCTTGCCCGCGCCCGACCGCCCAAACAGCGCCGTCACGCCGGCCGCTGCCTGAAATCGCGCGACGACCGAAAAAGTGCCGAGCTTTTTCTCGACATCTACGTCGAGCACGATCATTCCCCCTGAAAACGCATGCCGGCGCGGCGGGCGAACCATTCCGAAGCAATCAGCGCCGCCAGCGCGATGACGACGGCGATGATGACCAGCCGTCCCGCCGCGGCGTCGCCGTTCGGCACTTGCAGAAGCGAATAGATCGCGGCCGAGATGGTCTGGGTTTCACCCGGAATATTAGAAACGAACGTGATGGTGGCGCCGAATTCGCCGAGCGCCCGGGCAAAGCACAACACCGCGCCGGCGATGATGCCGGGCAAAGCCAGCGGAAAGGTAATGGTCAGAAATACCAGCAACGGACTGGCACCGAGCGTGGCGCCGGCTTCTTCCATCCGCCGGTCGATCGCTTCAAGCGCGAGCCTGATCGGGCGGACCATGAGCGGAAAGCCCATGACCCCGCACGAGAGCGCCGCGCCGGTCCAGCGAAACGAAAATACGATCCCGAAATAATCGGCCAAGAACGCGCCAATCGGACCCCGGCGGCCGAACGAAATGAGCAACAAATAGCCGGTCACTACCGGCGGCAGCACCAGTGGCAAGTAGACGATGCCGTCGAGCAGGGTCTTGCCCCAAAACTCCTTGCGCGCCAGTACCCACCCGACGGCAACGCCGAACGGCAGCGCTACGGCCGTGGCGACAATCGCGATACGAAGCGACAGCTCGACAGCGGTCCATTCGGCGGGGGAGAGTCCAAACACGGCAATCGATTTTTAGTTCGCCGGTTTAACCAGAACGTTGAAACCGTAGCCCTCGAAAATTGTTTTCGCCTGCCGCGTGCGCAGAAACGCCAGATACGGCACCGCCTCTGGTTTAGCGGCTGCTGTCAGCGCCACCGGATAGACGATCGGTGGGTGAGAGTCAGCGGGAAAGGTCCCGACGATTTTCACGGCCGGTTCGATCTTGGCGTCGGTCTCATACACGATGCCGAGCGGCGCCTCGCCGCGGGAGACCAGGACGAGTGCACCGCGCACACTTTCGGCCATCGCCAGTTTCGGCTCGACCGCGGCCCATGAGCCGAGCTTCTCCAGCGCCGCCTTGGCATAGAGGCCGGCCGGAACCGCGCGCACGTCGCCGACGGCGATACGCCCGCTTCCGGCAAGGGCGGCGAGATCGAAACCCGGACCGATATTCACCTGGCCGATAGCGGAATCCTTCGGCGCAATGAGCACCAGCCGGTTGCCGAGCAGGTCGAACCGCGTGTCGTTCTTGATGAGGTTATGTTTAGCGCCGTAGTCCATCCAGTCGATGTCGGCCGATAAAAAGACATCTGCCGGCGCTCCCTGCTCAATCTGCTTCATCAGCGCCGAGCTCGCGGCGTAGCTGGCGACGACCTTGTCTCCTCCGCCCTTGGTAAAGGCAGCGTTGACGTCGTCCAGCGCGTTTTTCATCGACGCAGCCGCAAAGACCAGGATCGATTGTTGCTGCGCTGCCGTAGGCTGCGTCGCGACGGTGGCAACCAGGATGGCAGCGGTGAAGGCTGCAGAGAGGCGCCTGATTTCAAGCACGACGGAGTCTCCCAATAAGCAATCGTCGGCGCCGCCGGAGCGGCCCGGCTGCCACCATTATCGACGCCTTATGGAACCGTCGTTCCAGGCTTATGCGCCGCGCGCGCAGCGCGCCGCATTCACAGAGGCGGACCATACGCGGTCGTTAGCGGGGCGACAACATCGTCCTGGGCGGCCGTCACGCGTTGGCGTTGCGCGTGGCCTCGTTGGGTCAGCGACTGCTGTGCTATGATTCCGCCGGAATGAGGAGGCCTTGATGGATCATGCCGCCATCTCCGCTCTAGGGATCGTCGCCACCATCTTGTCGACCGTTTCACTGATGCCGCAGGTTATCCGCACGTGGCGCACGCGCTCGACCGACGACATTTCCACGGCGTGGCTCCTGGTGGCGCTCGTCGCCATGGCAGTGTGGATCGCGTATGGCAGCCTGATCGACGCGCCGGCGGTTATTCTGGTGAATGTTTTGTCGGTATTTCAGTGCGGCTCGATTCTATTCGTCAAGGTGCAGAATCTTCGCGCCGCGGCGGCGAAGCGCAACTGACGCGGCGGCCCTGAAACGGCGATGAGCGAAGCAACCACCGACGAAGGCGAGTACGATTACATCATCGTTGGCGCAGGTTCCGCCGGCTGCCTGTTGGCCAATCGTCTTTCAGCTGATGCCGACAAGCGCGTGCTTCTGCTCGAAGCCGGCGGCCGCGACAATTGGATATGGTTTCACATCCCCGTCGGATATTTGTTTGCTATTGGCAATCCGCGCTCGGACTGGTGCTTCAAGACCGAAGCCGAAGAAGGTCTCAATGGCCGCAGCTTGGGTTACCCGCGCGGCAAGGTGATCGGCGGTTCGTCCGCAATCAACGCCATGGTCTATATGCGTGGCCAAGCGGCCGACTACGATCATTGGCGCCAACTTGGGCTCACCGGCTGGGGCTGGGACGACGTGCTGCCCTATTTCAAGCGGCACGAAAATCACTTCCTCGGTGAGAGCGATCTCCATGGCGTCGGCGGTGAATTGCGCATCGAGGAGCCGCGTGTGCAATGGGATCTGCTCGAAGCCTTTCGCGCCGCCGCTGAACAGGCCGACATCAAATCGGTGCCCGATTTCAACACCGGCGACAACGAAGGCTGCTGCGCTTTTCACGTCAATCAGAAGCGCGGCCGGCGCTGGTCGGCGGCGACGGCTTTTCTCAAGCCGGTTTTAGGTCGCGCCAATTTGCGCCTGGAGACAGGTTGCCTGGTGGAAGGCGTGTTGTTCGAAGGCAAGCGGGCCGTGGGCGTGCGGTGGCGGCAAAACGGTCAAGTCCGTAGCGCGCGAGGCCGCGGCGAAGTCGTGCTGTCGGCCGGCTCAATCGGCTCGGCGCAGCTTTTGATGTTGTCGGGAGTAGGGCCGGGGGCCGAGTTGCAACGGCATGACATTCCGGTCGTGGCGGATCGTCCAGGTGTCGGCGCCAATCTGCAAGACCACTTGCAGCTTCGCCTCATCTACAAGGTGACTGGCATCAAAACCCTAAACGAGCGCTACCATTCGCTGCTCGGGCCTGCTTCCATGCTGCTGGAATACGCGCTGTTCCGCCGCGGCCCGCTGACCATGGCGCCGTCGCAACTCGGCTTGTTTACGCGCTCCGATCGCGACCAGGTTCGCGCCAATTTGCAATATCACGTCCAGCCGCTGTCACTCGACCGCTTCGGCGAGCCGCTGCACAAATTCCCGGCCTTTACGGCGAGCGTTTCCAATCTGCAGCCGACCAGCCGCGGTTATGTGCGGTTGCGGTCGCGCGATCCGGCCGTCGCGCCGATGATCAAGCCGAACTATTTGTCGACCGACGAGGATCGTCGCGTCGCCGCTAAAGCGATACTTCTGACTCGCCGTATAGTCGCGCAGCCGGCGCTGGCGCCGTACACGCCGTCCGAATATTTGCCCGGAAATGCGGTGGGCAACGAAGACGAAGCGGCACTGGTGAAAGCGGCCGGCGATATCGGCACCACCATCTTTCACCCGGTGGGCACCGCGAAAATGGGTCTCGCCAGCGATCCCTTCATGGTCGTTGACGGGGACTTGCGGGTGGCCGGGGTGGAGCGGCTGCGCGTCGTCGATGCCTCGGTGATGCCTACAATTACGTCCGGCAATACCAACGCGCCGACTATGATGATTGCGGAAAAGGGCGCCGCCGCAATCCGCGCCGCGGCCGTGACGCAACGGGCATGAACGCGCTGCGGCGGATTATCGCGATCCTTGCCGATCCCGCCGGCGAATGGGTCGTGATCGAAAAGGAGCCGGGCGACGCGGCTTTTCTGTTGAGCCGCTACGTTGCGCCGTTGGCACTTATTCCGGCTGTGTTCGGCCTCATCGGTGCGTGCGCCGTCGGCATCGTTGTGCCGGCCGCGGGTCTGGTGCGCGCACCGCTTGCGACGGGTCTGGTCGGTGCCGTGTTTGGCTACGTCATGTCGTGCGCCACCGTCGTTTGCCTCGGAGCGCTGATCCGTCTGTTGGCTCCCACGTTCGGCGGGCATCGGGATTTCAACGCCGCATTCAAGCTGGCGGCTTACTCGTACACGCCGGTCTGGCTCACCGGGATTTTTCTCTTGGCGCCGGGTCTGCGATTCCTCGAACTGATCGGCTTCTACGGCGCGTATATTCTTTGGACGGGAGCATCGCCTTTGATGAAGGTGCCCGTACAAAAATTGCCGGCTTTTACCGCGATCCTCGCCGTTTGCGCCTTCGCACTTATTTTCATCATCGGCGCCTTGCAGCACACGCTCTTCGGCGGGACAGGTCAATAATAGCGGCCCAGTTAAGGGGCCATCACGACACGGCGGCAGGCATGAGGCAGTTGGGCGAGCGTCAGACCCGGTTTTGGTTTTCCAGGTTCCTCGGGCGGCGGCTCTGGATGCAACACGCTTTCTGAAAACCAGTAATCGAGCTCATGCCCGCAGCCATCGCTCGGTTCGGCTGGTGCCTGCGGCTTGCACTCCAGGCTGTCCGGCGGGCAATTGAGGCGAACGTGAAAGTGCTCGGCGTGGCCGAACCATGGCCGGACCTTGGCGAGCCAAGTGTGGTCTAGTCCCGCCTCTTTGCACATTTGCTTCTTGATCGCGGCGTTGACGAAAATGCGGGAGACTGCCGGGTCTTCCGCCGCAACGTGCAGGAGCGCGGTGCGCGCCGGCGTCCATACCGCGGTGTCGACGTCGAGGCGGTCGGGCGCGACCATATTGACCGCTGAATCGAACTCGCGCGCTTCGCGAGAAAGGACGTGATCGGGCATCGGCTTGAACCAGATGTCGACGTCGAGCCCGATTTGATGACTTGAGTGACCGCTCAGCATGGGACCGCCGCGCGGCTGCGACATATCGCCGACCAGAAGGCCGTTCCACACTGACTTCGCTCTGCTCGCAAAACTCTCAATGAAAGCGACGAGCTTTGGGTGCCCCCAATTGCGGTTGCGCGAGATTCGCATCACCTGCCATGCCGGCCCGGTAATCGGCAGCTCTATGCCGCCTTCGAGGCAGCCGTCGGCATAGCCGCCGATGGCGTGTGCCGGACCGGCCAACGGCTTCGCCTTTCGCCCAAACAATTCCCGGGCGGGCAACGTGGGATCATTAGGATTGACGAGCGGCGCCAGTGATGTCGCTTCGAGCGTGCCGGGCGGCGTCGGATCGGGCGAATTGGCATCCTCGGCCAGCGCCGTATTACCGCTCATAAGCAGCGCAAAAAGGAGCCAGCGAAAGCGGACCGGTATCATCTACTCTCTGCTGCGAGGGTTCTCTTGGCGTTATTCGCCGGGCGCCGATAGGCGACAGCGTGAGCTTGCCGGCGATACGCTGCCGCGAGTCGCTCACGCTGTCCAGGCGTGAACAAGTCGCAGCCCTCGCCAGTAAGCGCCAGAAGCCGCCTGTCGGTCTCTGCGTGCGGTTCGACGCCTCCGTCGTGCAGGATGTGGCCAATCGTGAAGCCGCCCTCCGCGAGGCTGCGCGCGACCAGAAGGCAACGATGGCATTCCAGCGGCTCGCGTTCCGCGCACATCAGGCAGATGCGCGAGCGCTCCGCTTGCGCCGTCAATCGAGCTAGCCCTTCCAGATAATGCGGCTCACTTGCCATTGCCTCGTAGTCGGCGACGCCGTCGCGATAAAGGCGCGCATCGCGCGGTCGGCCGCCGAGCATGTCGCCCATCAACGTGTAATCGATGCCCTCGCCGGCAAGCCGCTTTGCGAGATTGCTTTTCGAGAACCACGGAAACCGCCGCGAGGCCGGGACACTGCGAACATCGGCGACGGCGGTTACTTCGGCTTGTTGGAGCAGCGCGACGAAGCGGTCGATCGGAATGTTGGAATGGCCGATGGTAAAGAGGTCGAAAGCCGGCGCGGCCCGCATCAACTCACACATCCACCTTTAGCGCGGCGATGAAGGCCTCTTGCGGGATGTCGACTTTGCCGAACTGACGCATGCGCTTCTTGCCCTCTTTTTGTTTCTCGAGGAGCTTACGCTTGCGGGTCACGTCGCCGCCGTAGCACTTGGCGGTGACGTCCTTGCGGAAGGCCCGCACGGTTTCGCGCGCAATGACCTTGCCGCCGATGGCGGCTTGAATCGGCACCTGGAACATGTGCGGCGGAATGAGCTCTTTGAGCTTTTCCGCCATGGCGCGGCCGCGCTGCTCGGCACGCGTTCTGTGCACCAGCATGGCGAGCGCGTCGACCGGCTCGGCGTTGACCAGCATTTGCAACTTGACCAAGTCGGCCGGCCGATAATCGGTGAGGTGATAGTCGAACGAGGCGTAGCCGCGTGACACCGATTTGAGCCGATCGTAGAAATCGAACACCACCTCGTTGAGCGGCAGATTGTATTTCACCAGCGCGCGGTTGCCGACATAGGTGAGCTCCTTCTGCTCTCCGCGCCGGTCCTGGCACAGTTTGAGTACCGCGCCGAGATATTCGTCAGGCGTCAGGATCGTCGCCTCGATCCACGGCTCCTGCATTTCCTCGATGTAGTTCGGATCCGGCATATCGACTGGATTGTGGATCTCCAGTTCCTGGCCGTTACGCAATTTGATCTTGTAGATTACCGACGGCGCAGTCGCGATCAGATCGAGATTGAACTCGCGGTGCAGCCGTTCCTGGATGATTTCGAGGTGGAGAAGGCCAAGAAAGCCGCAGCGGAAACCAAAGCCGAGCGCGGCGGAAGTCTCCATCTCGTAGGTGAAGCTTGCGTCGTTAAGGCGAAGCCTGCCCATGGCGGCGCGCAGATTTTCGAAATCCGCGGCGTCGACGGGGAACAAACCGCAGAACACCACCGGGATCGCCGGACGAAAGCCGGGCAGGGGAGCCGCGACCGGGTTTCGATCGTCGGTGATGGTGTCGCCGACACGCGTGTCGGCCACTTCCTTGATGGACGCCGTCAAAAACCCGATCTCGCCGGGTCCAAGCTCATCGAGTTCGACGCGCTTCGGCGTAAACACGCCGACGCGGTCGACGTCGTAGGCAGCGTCTGTCCCTATCATGCGGATGCGCTGGCCTTTTTTCAGCACCCCGTCGACGACGCGGAAAAGAACGACGACGCCGAGATAGGCGTCGTACCAGGAATCGACGAGGAGCGCCTTGAGCGGCGCCGCAGCATTGCCCTTGGGCGGCGGCAGGCGATGCACAATCGCTTCGAGAACCTCAGGCACGTTGTCGCCGGTCTTCGCCGAAATCAGCACGGCATCCGAAGCATCGAGCCCGATCACATCCTCGATCTGCTGCTTCACCTTCTCGGGCTCGGCGGCCGGCAGGTCGACCTTATTGAGCACCGGCACGATCTCGTGGTTGTTGTCGATCGCCTGATAGACATTGGCGAGCGTTTGCGCTTCGACACCTTGGCTCGCGTCGACCACCAGAAGCGAGCCCTCGCAGGCCGCCAGGCTCCTGTTGACCTCGTAGGCGAAATCGACGTGCCCGGGGGTGTCGATCAGGTTGAGCACGTAATCCTTGCCATCGCGGGCACGATAGTTCAGACGGACGGTCTGTGCCTTAATCGTGATTCCCCGCTCGCGCTCGATCTCCATCGAATCGAGGACCTGATCGACCATCTCACGCTGGGTCAGGCCGCCTGTAAGTTGAATAAGGCGGTCGGCCAACGTGGACTTGCCGTGGTCGATATGAGCTATAATCGCGAAGTTGCGTATGCTGTCGATCGGCGTTGCAGACATGTGGCGCAGATAACATCAGCGTTAAGGAGCGGCAAGCGTGCCGCGCTCGGATTCTCCGTTGGTTTCGTTGCTTAGTTCATCGCGTGGGCTGCCGGTTGGCGTTCGCAAACCTCACGCAACGGGCGCCCAACGCTGCGCGCCGCTTCCTTGGCGCGTAGGGCTCGGGCGGTGGCGAGGAAGCCGATGAAGATCGCCACCATGCGCCGCATTGATCGGCAGGCGGGTGTGCCGTTTTGTGCGGCGGCGACCGTGTTTTCGCGCCTACTGGCGTGGCTACGTCCCAAGGCAGTTCGGCCGCAGCGTCGAATATTATTCATCGAACTGTCCGAGATGGGCAGTACCGTGCTTGCCGAACCGGCCATGCGTAAGGCTCGCGAGCGGCTGAACGCCGAACTATTTTTCGTCGTCTTTGCCCGCAATGCCGGTTCGGTCGAGCTCTTGGGTACATTTCCACGGGATCACGTCTACACCATCTCCGACGAATCGATGTTCGCGCTCACGCGCGACACGCTCGGCTTTCTGCAGTGGGCGCGGCGGATGGACATCGACACGGTAATCGATTTGGAGCTTTTTTCGCGGTTCACCGCTTTATTGACCGGGTTATGCGGCGCGGACAGGCGTGTAGGTTTTTATCGCTTTCACGGTGAAGGGCTCTACCGTGGCGAGATGCTCACCCATCGCGTCGCCTACAACGCGCACATTCACATCGCCAAGAATTTCATCGCGCTGGTCGATTCGCTGCTCGCGGCATCGCCGACGGTGCCCTACGCCAAGACCTTTATCGGCGACGATCAGATCAAGGTGAAGATCAGATCGGCGAGCTCGGAAGAGCGCACGCGGATACTCGCTCGCATCGGGTCGCTCACGCCGTTTGAGCCGGGCAAAAATCGCCTTGTCCTGATCAATCCGAATGCCAGCGAATTGCTGCCGCACCGGCGCTGGGCGGCGAGTCGCTATGCGGAACTGATCGGCCGCGTTCTGGCGACGTTTGAGGACGTCATTGTGTTGATTACCGGCGGCCCGGAGGAACGCGCCGGCGCCGAGCGGCTTGCTGCCGCAAACCCGCGTTCGATCTCTTTTGCCGGGCATTCGGCATTGACGGATTTGCCCGCCCTCTATGCCGAGGCCGCGCTCATGGTGAGCAACGACTCGGGTCCGGCCCACTTTGCCGCCGCCGCCGGCCTCCCGACCGTTGTGCTGTTCGGCCCCGAAACGCCGAAGCTTTATCAGCCGCTCGGACCGTCGCGCGCCATTTATGCCGGGCTCGCCTGCTCGCCGTGTGTCAGCGCGCATAATCACCGGCAGACGGCCTGCACCGACAACGTGTGCATGCGGGCGATTACGGTAGACGACGTTTTTGCGGCGGTGGCCGAACTTCTCGGCGCCTCGCGCCCAGCGGCGCTAACATCGCGCACTAGCGCTGAGCCGGACGCCACACGAACGCGGATGTGACGGCGTAGTTCCAGACCGCCCCGATCAGCACGCCGCCAAGACCGGCCAGCCACCAAATGTTCGTGCTGCTGTAAATAAAGATCGCCAGTCCGACATTGGCGACGGCGCCGATGGAGCAAATGAGCTGGAAACGGATAAGGCCGGTCAGAAATCGCCAGCCGGAAAGCCTCTCGTCGCGATAAGTAAAAAGGTTGTTGAGTATGAAATTCCAAGTCATCGCGCCAATGGCCGCGATCGACTGCGCGATGGCAAAACCAGAGCTCGTCAACAAGACCAGTGACAAAATCGCCATATGAATGCCGACACCGCTAAGACCCACCAGGCTGAACATTAGGAAACGGACCGATACAGCGTCGTTGGTCAGCTTGGCCACCACCAGTGCGGCGAAATCGAGCGCGATTTTCGAGTCGAGTTTACTTTCGCCGTGCCGGCGTTCGCGAAAGATGGTCGGCAGCTCGATTATCCGCAGGCTGCCTCGCCCGGTGGCCACAATGTCGAGCAGGATCTTGAATCCCTGTGAGGACAATGAAGGCGCAAGCGTTTCGAAGGTGTCGCGCCGGATCATGAAATAACCGCTCATTGGATCGGTCAGATCAATGCCAAGGAGGAGGCGCACCACGGCGTTCGACCCGCGGCTCACGCGCGAGCGCTGCTTGGAGAGTCCCGCCGCCGAGCCTCCTTGCAGATAACGGCTGGCGACGACGAGGTCCGCGCGCGCGCCGCGCAGATGCTCCAGCATGTTGAGAAGCAGGCTCTCATCGTGCTGTAGGTCGGCGTCCATCACCGCGACATAACGCGCCTGACTCGCGAGCATGCCCTCTAGGCAGGCGCCGGCAAGACCTCGGCGGCCGATGCGGCGAATGCAGCGCACGCGGCTGTCGCCTTCACCGATCGCTCGCGCGGCGGCGGCGGTGCCGTCGGGCGAGTTGTCGTCGACGAACACAACTTCCCAGTCGTATGCGGCAAGCAGGCGTTCCAGCCGCTCGACCAAGAGCGGCACGTTGGTGCGCTCGTTGAAGGTCGGCACAATAATGCTGAGTTCCGGCGCTGGCCGCACGGCGGCCGATGGCCGTGCCGGCGTTGCCGAAGAAGTTAGCGGCGTTATGTCGTCCATGCCTGCCTGCAATAGCGCTATCGCGCCGACTTGCGCAATGCACACTTGCTTGTGACGCCGCGCGAATATCGGCAAAATGCCATGTGACCGTCTCTCATCCCGATCCGGCCGGCAGGCTGCGTCCGCAGGGCGCGAAATTTGGCTCGCAGTTCATCCATTCGGCGGCGCGGTTTGTTGCTGCGAAACCGGAAGGGCGCATCGCTGCTTGGGGCATCATCGGCTTCATCGCCGTGTGGATGGTCTATGACACGGTATCGCTTTGGCCAACGGCGCTGCACTGGGACGCCAGCGAAGCGGCTCTCTGGGCACAACATTTTGCGTTTGGCTATAAACACCCGCCGATGACGGCGTGGCTGTTCGCCGTGTGGTTTGCGATCTTCCCGCGTGCAGATTGGGCGGCGCATCTGCTCGCCGTCATGGTCTGCGCCATCACGCTTGCCGTGAGTTGGCGACTGTCCCGCGACCATCTCGACAAATACAAGGCCCTATTCGGACTCGCCGCGCTCGCATTGATTCCGCTCTTTACCTTCAAAGCGACGGAGCTGAATGCCAACACGGTGATGATGCCGTTTTGGGCGGCGGCTTTGCTGTTTTATCTGCGCGCCCACCGCGGGCTCGGTGTCTGGAATGCCCTCCTTGCCGGAGCTTTCGCGAGCCTCACCATGCTGGGCAAGTACTGGGCGATTTATCTGTTTGCCGGTATGGCGGTAGCGGCAGTCGCGGGCGCCGACGCGCGGCGCTTTTGGCGTTCGCCGGCGCCGTACTTGATGGCCGTCGGCGCGGCGGTCGTGATTGCTCCACACCTTTACTGGTACGTGTCGCAAACCGGCGGCTCGAATTATGAGTTCATGCGCGCGAGCGTCATGAACGAAGCGTCGTTCGGTGCGACGCTTGCCGGGTCGCTGCGTTATCTCCTCGGCGTTATCGCTTACGCGGCCGGCCCGCTTGTGCTGCTGGCGGCGCTGCGGCCGAGTTCGGCCGCGCTGCGCGACATTGTGTGGCCTGCCGATCCCGAACGCCGACAGGCCCTGATTTTGTTCGTTGTGCCGTTGGTGCTGCCGGCACTGGTCAACCTCGCATTGCCGCATCGGCTGACGGCCGTGTGGACGTACCCCAACTGGGCGCTGTTGCCGGTAGTGCTCTACGGCTCGCGCCAATTGGTCATTGATGCAACGGCGACCGCGGCGGCGGGGCTGGTTGCAGCGGCGACGGCCGTAGTTGCTCTTATCGCGTCGCCAGTCGTTGCTTATGAAAAGCTCAGGGTAGGTCTCGATCCCAATCGGCCGGACGCCCAGCCGGTGGCGACGGCGGCCACGCGCATCTCCGGCGATGCGCCGGTTCGCTGGTTCTGGGGCTCGGCGGCACTGGTCAACGGCTTGCCGTTCTATTTACCAGGTGCGCGTCCGCTCAATGTGGATCCATCCTCCGCAGCGGGCCATGCAGCTAGCAAGGGTGAAGGACTTTTGCTTGTTTGTCTCGAAGGCGATGCGCCGTGCCGAGCGAGCGTTGCCGCGTTAGCCGGCGGCGATGCCAAATTGCGGTCGGATGACATTGTCATCCGACACACCTTTTTGGGCTTTACCGGACCAGCGACGACAGCTGACGTCACCGTCGTGCCGGCTTCCCCTCAATAGCGATATTGATCGGTCTTGAACGGCCCTTCGACCGGGATGCCGATATAAGTCGACTGCTTCTGCGACAGCTTGCTCAGCTTCACCCCGATCTTGTCGAGGTGCAGGCGTGCGACTTTCTCGTCGAGTTGCTTCGGCAGCGTGTAGACCTTCTTTTGATATTTGTCTGGATTGGTCCACAGCTCGATTTGCGCCAGCGTCTGGTTGGTGAACGACGACGACATCACGAAGCTTGGATGTCCCATGGCATTGCCGAGATTGACGAGGCGGCCTTCTGACAAAAGGATGATGCGCTTGCCATCCGGGAATTCGATCTCGTCGACTTGTGGCTTCACGTTCGACCATTTTAGATTTTTCAACGCCCCGACCTGGATCTCGCTATCGAAGTGTCCGATGTTGCAGACAATGGCGCGGTGCTTCATCTTGCGCATGTGGTCGATGGTGATGACGTCGACATTGCCGGTTGCGGTGCAGAAGATGTCCGCACGCGGTGCGGCTTCTTCCATCGTTACCACCTCATAGCCTTCCATCGCCGCTTGCAGCGCGCAAATCGGATCGATTTCTGAAACCATGACCCGGCAACCGGCTTGGCGCAGCGAAGCGGCTGACCCTTTGCCGACGTCGCCGAAGCCCGCGACCATCGCCACCTTTCCCGCCATCATGACGTCGGTGCCGCGGCGAATGCCGTCGACCAGCGATTCACGGCAGCCGTAGAGATTGTCGAATTTCGATTTTGTCACGCTGTCGTTGACGTTGATCGCAGGGAAGAGAAGCTTGCCCTCCTTCTCCATCTGGTAAAGGCGGTGCACGCCCGTTGTTGTCTCTTCCGTGACGCCGCGGATTGCGCTCGCTGTCTTGGTGTACCAGCCGGGCTGCTTCACCATTCGCTCTTTGATGGCGGCGAACAGTACTTCTTCTTCTTCGTTGCCGGGATGATGCAGCACGTTCGGCGTACGCTCCGCTTGCGAACCGAGATGCATGAGCAGCGTAGCATCGCCGCCATCGTCAAGGATCATGTTGGGGGCGCCGCCATCGGACCATTCGAAAATGCGGTGGGTGTAGTCCCAGTATTCCTTGAGTGACTCGCCTTTGACGGCAAAGACCGGTGTGCCGCCGGCGGCAACCGCGGCGGCGGCGTGATCTTGCGTCGAATAGATGTTGCACGAGGCCCAGCGGACGTCGGCCCCGAGCGCTGTGAGGGTTTCGATCAGCACCGCGGTCTGGATGGTCATGTGCAGCGAACCGGCGATACGGGCGCCGCGCAGCGGCTGCTCCGGCCCGTATTCCTCGCGGGTCGCCATCAGCCCAGGCATTTCGGTCTCGGCGATAGCGAGTTCCTTACGCCCCCATTCGGCGAGCTCGATATCCTTGACGACGTAATCGTGCGCGGGCGCGGGTTTAGCCTTGGTCGACGTGCTCATGAAAAATCCTTCGGGCGCTCTCTATTGATCTTTTCAAGCGTAAGGCAGATCGCACAGTGTGATGGGTGCGCCGCCGGTGGTGGTTTGCGCTCACCGGCAGGCGGTCGGCGCGGCGGCACTAAAGACATAAAGATCCCTTTATGTCCATGCTTGAACCGCAACGGTGACCAAGGCATTTCGTCCCTATGGCGACTGAGCCGGATAAGACGTTCAAATCCCTTCGCCAGCTCTCCTTGGCCGAGGAAAACTGCACCCGCTGTCCGCTTTACAAGGACGCAACGCAAGCTGTCCCTGGCGAAGGCCCGGCAGACGCGGCGCTCATGCTGGTAGGCGAGCAGCCCGGAGACAAGGAGGATTTGGCGGGCCGGCCGTTTGTCGGTCCGGCCGGACAGATGCTCAACCGGGCCCTAACAGATGCCGGAATTACCCGGGAACAGACCTTCATCACCGGCGCGGTCAAGCATTTCAAACACGAAGCGCGTGGCAAACGGCGGCTGCATAAGCGTCCTAACAACTATGAGGTCGAGCGCTGCAAAATCTGGTTGGATTGGGAGCGGAATCTGGTCAAACCGTCGATCATTGTCGCTCTTGGTGTGACGGCTGCGCGCAGCTTGACCGGCCGCACAGTCACAATAGGTAAAATGCGCGGCAAACCAGTCGCCATGGCGGACGGCACGCTGCTCATCATCACCATTCATCCCGCGGCGCTGTTGCGGATGAAAGACGACGGCGAACGCCATGCGGCTTATCGCGACTTTGTCGCCGACCTTAAGACTGCCGCGGGCGCCGTGAAAATCGCGCGGAAAAAGGCGAGCTGAATCTTTAGCCTTTATCCGACGGGGTTGGCGCGGCCGCACGCGGTGCGTTTCGCGTTGCCAGACCCGCTTCAGTCAGCGCTTGTGCGATCTGCTGCATGCGATTGATCAAATCGGCTGCTGCAGCCGGCGGTAATACAAGTCGGCACGCCGGATAGCGGCGTCCGGTGAGCGCTGTGTTCGGCTTCACTTCGTCC
>DAIUEQ010000054.1:0-7323 GCA_036845025.1 Xanthobacteraceae bacterium
TACCGCAGCGATTACGGCTGCCGGCGGCGAAGTGCGCGTCAACGCGCCGGTGCGCGAGATCACGATCGAGGGCGGAGCCGCCAAGGAGGTCGTGCTCGAGAATGGCGAGCGGCTGTCCGCGACGCGCGCGGTCATCGCCAACCTTCATCCGCGCGTACTGTTCGGGAAGCTTGTGCTCGCCTCGTCGGCGGCAACGCAGCGGCTCGCCAAATTCCGTCCCGGCCCGGCAACCATGATGATCCACTTTGCGCTCAACGATCTGCCGCAATGGAGTGCCGGCGAAGAGCTGCGCCGCTTCGCCTATGTGCATCTCGCGCCGTCGCTCGGCGCGCTGGCGAGAACTTATACCGACGCGATTGACGGCCTACTTCCCGCCGAACCCGGCTTGGTCGTGGGACAACCGACCGCGATCGATCCGTCGCGCGCGCCCGCCGGCAAGCACGTGCTGTGGGTTCAAGTGCGGGTGTTGCCCTCGCAGATTCGCGGCGATGCCGCCGGCGAGATCAGCGCAAGAGAATGGGACGATGCCAAGGAAGCTTTCGCCGACCGGGTCTGCAACATTATCGAGCGCTACGCGCCCGGCTTTCGCGCCACCATTCTCGCGCGCAAAGTACACTCGCCCACCGACCTCGAACGCGACAATCCGAATCTTGTCGGCGGCGACAGCCTTGGCGGCAGCCATCACCTCGATCAGAATTTTCTGTTCCGCCCAGCGTTCGGCTGGTCGCGGTACCGCATGCCTTTCGCGCGTCTTTATATGGTCGGCGCCTCGACCTGGCCTGGCGCCGGCACCGGCGCCGGCTCGGGCTTCATGCTTGCGAAAATGCTGGCCGGAGCATGAATAGAACTTGCTAGGACTTTTTAATTTTCTTTCAAACGCGGTGGCTATCTATGTGCTGCCACGTTAGCGTGCCGCGCGGCGTCGGCGGCGATTCGAGAATAACCAGAGGGAGAGACTACAATGAAAGCAATGTTAGCGCTTTTCGCAGTTCTTCTGAGCTTGGGCCTTGTATCTTCCAGCACCATTGCCCGGGCCGACGCGGATGACGCGGCCTGGATCAAAAAATGCGTCAGCGACAACAAGCGAGAGGGCGCAACTCCAGAAGTGGTTGCGGCCTATTGCTCGTGCATGAATGGCAAGATGTCGTCAGACGAAACCAAATCGATCACCGCCTGGGAAAAGACGCACCCTGCCGAAATGGCCGCTTGCGACAAGGAATCCGGCTGGAAGTAATCGGCGCGCCGGCGCTTACTCGTTTCACGCCGGCAAAAAAATGCTCGCGTTATCGTCATTCCGGACTTGCTGCTGTGCGGCAGTCCGGAATGACAAGTCTCAATTCTTCGGCTTCAACAACTCTCGCGCGATAATGAGCTTTTGCACTTCGGTCGCGCCCTCGTAGATGCGCAGCGGCCGGATTTCGCGATAGAGCCGCTCGACCACCGAGCCCACCTCGACGCCGAGGCCGCCGAAAATCTGCACCGCGCGATCGATGACGCGCTGCGCGCTTTCAGTGGCGGTCATTTTCGCCATCGCCGCTTCGCGGGTTGTGTTGACGCCTTCAGCATCGCGCAGCCACGCCGCGCGGTAGGTCAGAAGCGCCGCCGCATCGATCTCCGTCGCCATGTCGGCGAGTGCGGCTTGGGTTAGCTGAAAGTCCGCCAGCATCTGGCCGAACATCTTGCGTGAAGTTACGCGCGCGAGCGCTTCATCGAGCGCGCGGCGGGCGAAGCCTAAGGCCGCGGCGGCAACGCCGGCGCGGAAGATGTCGAGCGCGCGCATGGCGATCTTGAAGCCTTCGCCCGGTGCACCGACGAGGTGGCTCAAGGGCACACGACAGCCGGCGAAGCGCAGACGCGCCAGCGGATGCGGCGCGGTGACTTCGATCCGCTCGGCAATGTCGAAGCCCGGCGTCCCGGCGTCGACCGCAAACGCGGAAATGCCGCGCGAGCCTGGCGCTTCGCCGGTGCGGGCGAAAACGACATAAATATCGGCAATGCCGCCATTCGAAATGAACGTCTTTTCGCCGTCGAGAATGTAATGAGCGTCCGCCCGCCGCGCCGATAACGCCATGGCGGCCACATCGGAGCCGGCTTCGGGTTCGGTGAGCGCGAAGGCCGAGATTGCTTCACCCGCCCCCACTTTCGGCAAATAGCGCGCTTTGAGTTCATCCGACCCGGCCAGCATGATCGGACCGCTGCCAAGGCCCTGCATGGTAAAGGCGAAATCGGCGAGCCCGGAATGGCGGGCCAGCGTCTCGCGCGCGATCACCAGATAAAGCGAGCGCAGCGGATCGTGCACGCCGCCATAGCCCTTGGGGACGCAATAACGAAGGAAGCCGCCCTCCCCGAGCGCGCGTACCCAGCTTTTGCACAACGCATCGACGTCGTCATGGCTGCCGTTATCGCCCTCGATCTCGGCGGTCGCCTCCGCCGCCCACTCGTCTAACTCCTCGGCGAAGGCGCGATGCTCGGCAGCGAAAAACGGCAGCCGCAAATGCCCGGTCCGGCTCATGTTTTCCTCTCACGTCCTTTCGGTCTTTCCTGGGGCCGAGTGCAACGAGGAGCCCGGAATGACGGACGTCGGACTTAAAACGCATAACCATGCCGACGGCAAATCATTGCATTTTTTACGATCCGGGGCAGACTGGTCCAGGGTAGTAGGCGTGCGGAGAGTCCGGTCTTGAAAGCAATTATCGCAGGGGGCGGCGTCGGCGGCCTGGTGACGGCGCTCATGCTCCATGCGCGGGGCATCGACTGCGAAGTCTTCGAGCAGGCCGACACCATCCGCGAACTCGGCGTCGGCATAAATACCTTGCCCCACGCCATCAAGGAGTTGGCCGATCTCGGGCTCCTTGACCGGCTCGACGCGGTGGCGATCCGCACCTACGAATTGTTTTACACTAATCGCTTTGGTCAGGAGATCTGGCGCGAGCCGCGCGGGCTCGACGCCGGCTACGACATTCCGCAATTTTCCATTCATCGCGGGCGGCTCCAAGGGGTCATCTATCAAGCCGTGCGCGCGCGGCTTGGCGAATCGCGCGTCCATATGAACTGCCGGCTCGGTTCGTTCAGCGAGGATGAAGGTGGCGTGACCGCTTATTTCTTCGATCGCGCCGGTACGCACCGCTTCACCGCGCGCGGCGACGTCTTGATCGGCGCCGACGGCATCCATTCCGTGGTGCGCGAAAAACTTTACCCGAAAGAAGGACCGCCGACTTGGAACGGGTTGATGCTGTGGCGCGGCGCCCACGACTGGCCGGCGTTCTTGACTGGGCGGTCCATGGTTGTCGCCGGCGGACTGGCGGCCAAACTCGTAATCTACCCGATCGCCGAAGGCTCGCGCGCCGACAAGCGGCTGACCAACTGGGCGGTGATCGGTCGCACCGGCGACGGCTCGACGCCGATTCCGCACAAGAACGATTGGTCGCGGCCCGGCCGTTTCCAAGATCTGATGCCGCACGTACAGCGTTTTCGCATCCCGTTTGTCGACGGTCGCGCACTGATCGAGGCAACGCCGGAATTCTGGGAATACCCGATGTGCGATCGCGAGCCGTTGCCGCGTTGGAGTTTCGGCCGCGTCACGCTTCTCGGCGACGCGGCGCACCCAATGTATCCGGTCGGCTCGAACGGTGCCTCGCAGGCGATCCTCGACGCGCGTTGTCTCGCCGACCGGCTGAAAGACGCCGATAATCCCATTCACGCGCTCTGGCTCTACGAGCAGACCCGGCTGCCTTCGACTGCGGATATCGTGCGCATGAACCGCAAAGGCGGTCCGGAAGGTGTCATTGATGCGGTCGAAGCCCGCGCGCCGGACGGCTTCTCCAATATTGACGACGTCTTGTCGTTCGAGCAGCGCAAGGCGATCGTCCGCGGCTACGCTTCGGCTGCCGGCTTCACCCGCGAACAGGTCAACAAAGCGGCTTAGCGCTCGCCCCTGGCAGCTCTGCATTGCGCCTCACGGGGCTTGAGTCTTGTCTCGGACCGGTCATTGCCAGCAACGGCCGCGTCCCGCGCTTGAACGCGCGACTGCCGATGGGCAGCAATCCACCATTCTGTAGGGGCGAATTCTTAGGTAATTCCCGTCGCTTACGAGAAACTGTGATTTGTCACAGTTGCCAGGTCTCCGCCGCCTCAACCATTAAGGCAGCGGAGACCGTTGGCATCCGTCGCCCCCGCTGACGGATCTCCAAAGGGGATGGCTTCATTCGCATTCGTGAAGCTATCCCCTTAGCTTTTCCGGGCCGCGCCTGCCCGCCAGCCATCATCGAGCCGATTAGGCTGTTTGCTGCCCGAGGCAGCGTCAAATATCAAGCCGAAAGCTGACTCTCTTGGGGTCGCGACGGTTCCAGGGGACTGCTTCCGATAGCGAGCTTCACCGTTATCCAAGAAATTGCGCGATCTCTTCCGTGCTTGGCTGGAAACTCGGAAAGCGGAAGATCAAGTTCAACGTCACCAGCAATCCGATGAGGCAGAAGGCGGCGATGATGATGAGGTTGCGATCAGTCGTCACCGCCCGAAACCGATCGGTGGCTAACGTGCCGCTACTGCGGAGCGCCGGATAAACCCAGCGTGGGGAACCATGGCTTATGGGCAAGCTTGTCATCGGCGCCTCCTCCTCTTTGCCACCCAACCCACTCACCGTAGTCCTCCCCTTGCGAGGGTTCTGTGACACCGGTCACATGAACTGAAGTTGGACGCCGTCTCCTTTACGACCTCGGCGAAACCCGGCACGACGACAACAATTCACGCCGGAACGCAGCCGCGAAGCGCCCCGAGCAGTAAATCGATTTGCCGTTCGATCGCCGCCAGCGCCACCTCAGGCCGGACGTATTCGACATCCTCCACCAGCCAGAACTGGACGCGCTGCTCCCACTCGGGAAATCTCGTTCGAACAAGCGGGCGATGCTCCGGCTCGTTCAGCGCGATGATCCGATGCGCAGTTTCAAGGTCGGCCACGGCGCATTGCAGCGGCATTCGCAGACCGGCCTCGGCCGAACACCCGCGCGCCGTAAGACCGTGCAAGGCGAACGGAGACAGCGGGCCGACATTGTGGACGCCGCGCTCGATCGCCAGCGCCCGCGATTGCGCCTTCCAACCGATGCCGCTTGCCGCCGCCTTGTGGTTGAAAAGTTCCTCCGCGAAACGGCTGCGGTAATAATTGCCGGTGCAGAGAAAAAGGACGGTCTGATTCATCGGGCGGCCAATAGCAGCGTTTAGCGACAAAGATCTGATCGCGAAAATTGCAATTTGAACATCCCCCTTCCAGGGGGGAGGAAAACCAAGGCCGCAGCGCCTCCCAATCACTTGAAGTTAGTCGAGACGTCGGCGATCGGCTGCGACTGCTCCATCTTGATGAAGCGGATCTTGCCTTGCGCAGCCGTCAGCGCCTTGTCGAGGTCGATGGCGCGGATCGACTGATCGTCATAAGTCTTGAAATACCAGCGCCGGTTTTTCAGATCCGACGCGCTGGTCCAGATGGTCGCTTCGGCGTGTAGCGAGCCGTTCTGCGTGTCGCGTACCGCGCCATAAGGAATGTCGAAATTGTTGAGGATGTGGAATGCCTCGAGCACGGCTTGCGGTGCGGTGTCGGACGGCAACGCCGATTGCGAGAACGCCACGGCGCGCACGAAGCGCGACGGCGGCGTGAAGTCGCCGGGAAGGCCGCGCAAACCGGAGCCCTGGCCGAATTGCGCGAGCTTGATGCCACCGAGGTTTACCGGCGGCACGTTGTCGACGGTAAGGTTGACGTAGTTGCGCAGATTGGTCATGTGCCAGTCGAACGTCGGCGAATTGGTGACGACGCCGAGCGGGTTGTCGAAAATCTTCAGCGTCTTGCCGAGCGGCTCGATCACCACCGCCGCGCCGCTCGCATCATGCACGACAAAATGCACTGGCGCTGGTTGCTCGATCGCCTCGAGTACTGTCGGTACCAGCACCACTTTGTCGAAGTTCGCTTTGACTTCCTCGACGCTCGAGAAATTGCCGAGGAGCCAATTGGCGTATTCGTGCGGCGCCATCGCCCGCGCGGCGTTGTCTTTGGTCGCATCGGCGTAGCTGGCATAGCCGGGGAAATAGAACAGGCCGACATAGAGGCCGCGTTCGTTGATGCCGTCGACGATCGCGGTCAAGCCTTCGGCATTGGCGCCGACGAAGCCGTATTTGCTCTGGTAGCTAATGCCCTTACCGCCATCAGGCAACGTGCCGGTGAGCGTGGTGCCAGCCGGGACCACCATGACTTCGGAATGCAGATCAAAGCCGAATTCCAGCGTCCGTGCGGCGACGACGCCGCGGTCCTTGGCGATCAGGCGGATGCCGGTGCAGGCTTGCGCGATGGGCGCCCAGGCCAAAGCTGCAGAAACAATTCCGACCAGAAGCGAGCGAAACATGCAGCTTTCTCCGATGAGCGAGAAACTCGACTTCTAATCGCGCGGACTTAGTAAACGGTGTCGGAGACAGGGCGAACCGTCTCGAATTGATTCACTCCCGCTTAAATAAAATTGACTTCACCGAGCTTAGACCGTCGTGCGCTTTCGCGTCACTTCCCAAATGGCCACCGCGCCAGCGCGGTAGCCGCAAGCGCGCCGACAAGCTGAGCAGCGGTGAACGGCTCATGCTCATCCTTGTCCATTAATCCACCGCCGAATCGTTTCGGCCCGCGAGCGCGTATCGTCCGCGATGGTCCTTCCGATCGAAAGGTGTCCGAAAACATCCTGTTCGGCAGCCATTTCGAGCACGGGCACCTCTAATTCGGCCAGGCGTGCCCGTCCGCGGTAGGAAAGTGCCGCGCGCCATGCGGGCGCGTAGCTCGCCGGCTGTTTCATCGTCTCGCGCACGCGCAGCGTGAGATCGCTCGGGAGGATGCGCGGCGCGCTTTTGCGCGCCGCCCGATGGGTGCGCTCAAACCAAGGCCACCAGAGTTCGGAATCGCGTATGTGGTGCCAGGCGCGCAGCCAGTGGCTGCCTTCCCACGCCGGCAGCACTTCAGGCGCATAGCGGAGGGGAAGAGTCTCTCGTTCTTCACTCCCGAGAAAACACGGCGCGTCGAGTACCAACCCGAGCACCCGACGTCCCAGCCGGCGGGCCAGATCCACTGCGACCGCCGCGCCGCCGTTGTGCCCGTAGAGGCGGACGCGCGCGATATTGAGCTTGTCGAGAACTTTTACTGCCGTGTCCGCCCAGATCTCTACACTCTGTGGATTGCCTGGAAGCAGATCGGATTCGCCATGGCCGGCAAAATCGAGCGCGAGTGCCGGCGCGCTTTCCAGAACGAGCGCGTCGTACAATAAGGAAGAACCGGGCGCATGGTGCAAGATCAACAAAGGA